>JAEMGR010000005.1:0-319192 GCA_016458225.1 Myxococcaceae bacterium JPH2
AGCGCGCCCGCGCCCGCTCCCGAGTTGTTGTAGGCATTGCCGCCGCGCGCGCCCACGGCCTTCACGTTCACCGCGTAGACGTTCGCGGGCACCGTGAAGCTCTGGAGCCCACCCGTGTAGTTGAACGTCTGGGTTGTCTGCCCATGCGCGGAGCCCGACAGAAATCCCGTGGTGAGCACCGCCGATACCGCGAGGAACTTCGATATTCCGAGCCTGACTGAATGCGTCTTGGACATCGCGACCACTCCTGCCATGCGGGTTGTCGTGGCCGACACCGGCCACCGCGCAAGCCCATGAGCAAGAGACACGCCACCATGTGTATTGAAGACAACACAGACACCGCGCCCGAGCCCCAGCCTGGGACTCGGCTCGCGTGCGTCTCCATGGGACACAGGTGCGTCCTGGCAGGAAGCTGACGGGTCTACGGGAGCCCATGTCCAACCGGACTCACCGCGAGGAGGCGGGCCCCAGACGTGGCCCCGCCTCCCATGCACCGCCGAGCGTCAGGAGGCCACAGCCTCGGCGGAGGGCTCGATTTGAGCCTCCGTGTTGGTCCACACGAAGGGAATTCCCGGCTGCCGGTAGTGCGTGGCGGGGATGTCCTTCTCCAACTGCGCGTGCAACTCGGGGAGCTGCGACCAGTGCAGGCCATGCTTCGCATGGTGCGCCGTGTGGTAACCCAGGTTGCCCGTCAGCAGGTTGTAGCCCTTGTGCAGGATGTTGAAGGACGCCTGCGTGTGCTCGGTCGCCTCCAGGCCCGTGTGATGGAAATACGTGGCCCACACCGTGACGAACAAAGACGCGCACATGGGCAGCAGGAACACCCAGAGCGCGTTGTACCAGTCATGCCAGAACAGCGCGCCGAGCAGCACCACCTGCAACGCGGCCATGCTCGTGAAGATGCGCAGGACGCGCGGGTGCTCCAGGCCCACCTTGAAGGCGCGCGGATACGCGACCAGCGCCGTGATGAACGAGTACTCCAGCTCGCCCATCGTGGTGCCGTCCTTGCGCTTCCAGCGGGACTCGTCCTTCTCCTGGTCCAGGTAGTTGCGGTGATGGCCCAGCACGTGGTGCAGGAACCACGCGTGGGACGTCACACCGGTCTGAAAGGCAAACACCACCTCGAGGATCCGATTCGGCAGGGCATGCCGGAACATCGGGACGTGCTGGTGGTGGTGGTTCCACGCGCTGATCCACCCCTTCGGAATCACCCACAGGGCGAGCCACAGGATGGGGAACCACCAGCTCCGCGCCTGGAGATAGACGGTCAGGTCCAACGCGAAGGCACAGAAGAACAGCAGGACAGGGATGCGGTCTCGGGGATGCCGGAACAAGGTCATGCGGATTCCACTGCGGGGGTGTCGCCAGGGGGTTGGAGGGACTGCGGGGGCCGCTCCAACAGTCTACCGGTGACGCCCTTGGGAAGAACGACCCCGAAGAAGAATCCCTCCTCGAACGGGGCCGTGGAGTCCACTTGCACCCTCGCACGCGCCGCGAGGGTCGCCAGCGCCGTCTGGAGATACACGACGGCGAAGGCCCCTCCCACGCACGCGCGCGGCCCACGCCCGAAGGGGAAGAAGTAGCCGCTCCCCAGCGGGTCCCTCGCCACGCCGCCGTCGAGCCACCGCTCGGGGACGAACTCCTCGGCGCGGACCCAATGCGTCGGGTCCCGGTGAAGGTGCTGGTTGGAGATCATGATCATCGCGCCCGCCGGCAGCGTCACGCCCGCCAGCTTCGCGTCCGCCGCGGGCGTGCGGGTGAAGACCCGGACCGCGGGCAACAGGCGCATGGCCTCATAGGCGACCGCCTCCGCCCAGGGCGCCCGCCGGAGCGACTCGAAGGTCCACGGCCCCTCACCCAGCGCGGCGGCCTCGGCCGCGAGGCGGGCCTCCGCGGCGGGGAACTTCTGGAGCTGGTGGAACGCTCCCACCAGGGTCGTGCTCGAGGAGAAGACGCCGCCGTAGAAGAACGTCCCCAGCAGGTGCGCCAGCCGCTGCTCGGGCAGGTCCGGCATCTCGCGCAGCGTCCATGACAGCAGGTCCACCCCATGAGGGCGGGGCTTCGCCCGCGCGGCGCGGACCTTCTGGGCGAACAGGCCATAGAACCGCTCGCGCGCCTGCTCGAAGCCCTTGGGCAGGGAGACGAAGCGCAAGGGCAGCTTCGCCTGGATGCGCGCGTCCGCGCCCTTCGCCATCAACATGAAGTCGTCATAGGCCGAGTCGGGCAACGCCTCGCCCACCACCACGGTGGCGAAGGTGTCGAACGTCAGCCGCCGCAGCACGGGCGTGAGGTCCACCGGCCCCGCCGCGAACAAGCCCTCCACGGCCTGAGCGACAGTGGCCTGCATGGGCCCCACCTGCGCCGCCAGCCACGCGGGAGACCACGGCTGCTCCAGAGGGTCACCCCGGCGCTTCTCGGCCCAGTCCTCGCTCTGCTTCGCGATGAACATCGTGTCGTTCGTCACGGTGGGACGGACTTGATCGCTGATGGCGCCCTTCTCGAACTCCAAGCGGCGCGTCTCCATCACCTCTTCGATGAGCGCGGGGTCGTTGAGCACCACGCCCGGGCTGGCGCCCATCCAGATGAGCGTGACGCCGCCGTACTCACGGCCATAGCGCGCGCAGACGTCCCAGGGCGTGGCGCCGAGGAAATCCCCCAGCGTGCCGAGCACTCCGGGCGCGGGCCCGGGCAACGAAGCGAAGGCCTTGCGACGAGCGCCGAAGAACAGGTTGAACACGCCGCGAGAGAACAGGTTCGGCAAGGCGCCTCCAGGGCGTCTCAGACAGTGATGCCGCAGGGAATCCGGTCAGGCTGCAGGACGGTGTACGGCACATCGCGCTGGGCGTTGCGCACCTTCACGGCCTCGAGCTGGGCGCTCAAGCGCGCATGGAAGCGCTCGCGAATGGCGTGAAGCGCGGGCTCGTGGAAGTACTCCTCGTGCCAGCCTCCCGCGTGGAGCAGGTACTCCTCATCATCCCCGAAGCTGGAGAGCGCCCGGCCAATGGCCACCTGCCACAGCGTCTGGGATTTGGTGGGAATCATCGCGGCGATGTCCGCCGGCCCCAGCTTCCCCTTCTCACGCGGCGGCGCGCGGCGAAGGCACAGCGGGGCGTTGGGCACGAAGGCGTAGTGCTCGTACTGGAGATAGTTCACCGCGGCGTGCTGCACGCTCACCGAGAACAGGACGGTGGTGAGGATCTCCACCAGGTCCTCCACGCGGTGGAGCGTCGCACACGGCAACTTCTCCACGGGAAGGCCGTGCGCGGTGAGGTCCTCCCACCAGCGCTGCATCTCCCCATCGGCCACCAGGTCGGCGTCGGTCGCATAGAAGTGCCGCAGGACTCCGCCCACGTACTCCTCCAGCGCATCCCACAGCGGGAGCGACTCGTCGCGATAGGGATAGTCCGGCAGCACGGAGGGCTCCAACACCCCGCGCCGAGCCAGGTCGCGGCGCGGCTGGTTGTCCCGCAGGGTCCAGCGCGCGAAGCCCTTCTTGCCCAACTGGAGGTGCCCCTTGTCCGGGCCTCCCGTGGCGATGAAGTCGTCGAACACCGCGCCCTCGGCCAGCAGGCCCTTGCGCGCCCCGTCGTTGATGGCGAGCGTGTAGCGGAAGTGCCGGCGCAGCAGTTTGTAGACGGGATGCGGATCCGGCAGGTTGCGCATCGTCGCCAGGACGAAGGGCTCGGCAATGAAGTGGGTCCGCAGCGCGTGCGACACCATCTGGTGCGTGTTGCCCTCGCTGCACCGCACGTAGATTTTCGCGGCCAGCCAGTCGTACTCCCCATCGTTCGGCGTGAAGACGGGGTCCTGCCTCGCGTCGCGTCCCAGCTGGATGGCGAGCGGTCTCAATCGCTGGCTGTCATCCAGGAACAACAGACACCGGGCAGCGGGCGCCCAGCGGCGCTCCTCCTCGCCCTCCTTCCCCACCTTCCGGAACATCGGGATGTCTTCGAGGATCTCGAAGTCGATCAAGAAGACGCGCTGGGCCTCGAACGCGCCCGCCAGCGTCAGCCCCGGGGACAAGAGCCCGCGGACCTCATGGTCCGTCAGCGGCATTCCCTCGGGAAGCGCGCGCATGAGCGTGACATGGATGGGATTGATGCCCTGCACCGCTTGCCGCGCGAACTCGTGGTCGTCCTTCCAGCGGTGCGACAGCTGGGGCAGCTCGATGCCCTTGAAGAAGTCGAAGATGTCCACCAG
Source organism: Myxococcaceae bacterium JPH2 (assembly GCA_016458225.1). NCBI lineage: Bacteria > Pseudomonadati > Myxococcota > Myxococcia > Myxococcales > Myxococcaceae > Myxococcaceae bacterium JPH2. Next base: position 4,201 of record JAEMGR010000005.1, read on the forward strand.
CCCGTTCCACGCGCTCGCCAGCATGGGCAGATGCAACTGGATGGCGGCCAGTGTCTTGGCGATGACCACCTCGTAGCTGCCCTCGCGCAAGCCTCGGTAGAGCTCATCCTTCGGCAGCGGCCTCGCTTCGCTGATGTCGAGCGCGCCGGGCAGCCCTTGCGTGGCCTCGGGCGAACGCCAGACATACATCTGCTGCCGGACCTGGAGTTGCTCCAGTCGCGCGGACGCCTCGCGCTCGCTGCGCGCGTGCTGCGGAAGTCTCGCCGTTCCTTCCAGGACCTCGGCGTGGGCACCACTCAGAATCCAGCGGAAGAAGGGGAAGTGCCATTGCCGCTCCCCCGAGGACACCTGGACCGTGTCGAGCAGCCAGTCCCCCGCCACGCCACCCGAGTTGCTCAGGCGCAGGAGCAGCAGCTCACCCACGTCGCGGTCCGTGACGGAGTAGACCTCCTCCGAACCGGCCTCGAAGTCATTGTGAAAGCGCCGGTCCAGGGCATGCGACGCGCTCTCTCCCTCCGTCCCCACCAGGACGACGGAGATGGTCCCGTCCGTCCCCGCCCCCAACCGTGCGCTCGTGCGAATCGTGAGCTTGTACTCGACAGTCATGACCCTCTCGGCTTTCGCGGGCAGACCGTAGGACGCGACAAAAGTACCCGCAAATGAAGTCCCCCACCCTTTGGAATGCCTTGAAAGTACTGAAGTACACGCTCTCTTCGGCCTGTTGGGATGATCCGGAAGAAGGCAACGCCTGGAGCCCAAACCATCCCATGCGACAGGCGCGTCTCCCCGCGTCAATGCATGACACGGCCACTCGCCGGCTTGAACTCCCGTGGGGCCCTCGATATCCCGCGCCGGTACTCAGGAGCGTCCCAACGTGAAGCGAAGCCTGTCTGGATTGGTCGTCGCCCTCGCGCTCACCGCCTGCAAGGAAGAGCCGCGCGGGAAGATGGAGCCGATTGCCCGTCCCCCCACGCCCGCGGGTGCGCCGGCCGCTCCCGTGGCGAAGGCCGCAGCGGAGGTCCCCGCAGAGGGCTCCGTGCTGCTGCGCTGGAAGCTGGCCAAGGGCGACCCCCGGGTCTTCCGCCTGTCGCTCACGCCGGAAGCCGCCGCCGCCAGTGAGCCCGCCACGCCCCCCGCGCGCGCCGACAAGAAGAAGGGCCGCGACGCCAAGGCCAAGGCCGAGGCCCCCGAGCCCGCGCCGACGATGACGCCCACCGAGCTGACCTATCTGCTGGAGCGCACGAGCGGCGGGGACGCGCTGCTGCGAATCACTCCCGCGAGCGGCGCCCCAGACGAAGCCAGCCTGAGCGACCGCGGCTTCGTGCTGGAGGGACTCCAGGGCGCCACGCGCAACACCGCGACGCTGGTGCTGGAGCTGCCGCGTGACGCGGTCCGCGTGGGCGACACCTGGTCGCTGGCCACCGAGCTGGTGGTGCCCGACGTCTTCGGCCGCGACTTCCACCGCACCGCGAGCGAGCGCCACAACCGCGTGAAGCTGGCCGCCCTGACGCCCGCGGAGAACGGCGAGCAAGTGGCCGTCATCGAGTACGACCTGGGCGAGCAGCTCTCCGGCACCGTCCCTCCCGGCTACAAGCCGCCCGACGCGCGCCCCGGGGCCGACGAGGGCAAGAAGACCTCGGGCACGCAGGACGTGGCGGTGGACGTGAAGGTCACCGCGCGCGGCGAGTTCCTGGTGAAGGCCGGACACTGGCGCACGTGGGAGGGCACCTTCACCACCGTGACGAAGGGCCCCTCGCGCGCCGCCGTGCAGCTCCCCGCGGGCACGCAGAAGGTGCGCCTCAGCGCGATGGACGCCGCGCCCGCCGCGCCTTCCGCGCCCGCTACCCCGCCAGCGGCTCAGCCGGCCGCGCCGTAGCGCCGTCCGACGCGCGCACCAACTGGACCACCGCGTCCACCCACGCCGGGTGGGCGTTGAGGGAGGGGACGAGCGTCAGCGACTCTCCTCCGGCCGCCACGAACTGCTCACGCGCGCGCAGGCCCACTTCCTCCAGCGTCTCCAGGCAGTCCGCCACGAACGCCGGGCACATCACCGCGAGCCGCTTCACGCCGCGCACGGCCAGCTCGGGCAGCACCTCGTCCGTGTAGGGCTTCACCCACGGCGTCCGCCCCAGCCGGGACTGGAACGACACGGTGTAGCCCTCCGGCTTCAGCCCGAGCCGCTCCGCCAACATGCGCGCCGTCGCGTAGCACTGCGCGCGGTAGCAGTGCCGGTTCACGTCGGTGAGCGTGTCGCAGCACTTCGACGAGGCGAGGCAGTGGCTCCCGGACGGGTCGCTCTTGCGCATGTGGCGCTCGGGCAGCCCGTGGAAGCTGAACAGCACATGGTCCGCGCGGGCCTCGGAGATGACCGGCCGCGCCACCGTGGCGAACGCATCGAGGAAGCCCGGCGCGTCGTAGAACGCGGGCACCGCGCGCACGTTGGGGACGTCCCAGCCCTCGGTCATCACCTCGTAGAGGCGCGCCAGCGAGGACGAGGACGACGACGTGGCCTCCTGCGGGTACAGGGGCAGCACCGTGAAGTCCGTCACCCCCCGCGCGCGCAGCGACGCCACCGCGTCCGGCAGCGAGGGATTGCCATAGCGCATGGCGAGCGCCACCTCGTACTCGCCCTTCAGTTGCTCGGCCACCGCGGCGGTCAGCGCCTTGCTGTGCACGAGCAGCGGCGAGCCCTCCGGCATCCACACTTTGCGATAGGCCTCCGCGCTCTTGGCGGGGCGGAACGGCAGGATGAAGAGGTTGAGGAGCAACCAGCGGCCCACCGGGTGGATGTCCACCACGCGCGGGTCGCTCAAGAACTCGCGCAGGTAGCGCCGCACCGGCCCGGACTCGGGCGCGTCCGGCGTCCCCAGGTTGATGAGCAGGAGCCCCCGCTTCGCGCTTGGCATGGCCATGGAGCGCGGGCCTCAGTGCAGCGCGTTCGGCAGCGTGAGGGCGAACTCCGCGATGCGCGCATCGAAGTGCGTGCCATCCGGGCGCACCATCGCGTAGGTGCCGCGCATGGTGCCGAACGGCGTGCGCAGCATCGCCCAGCTCGTGTACTCGAAGCGCTCGCCCGGCCCCAGCTTCGGCTGGCGCCCCACCACTCCCTCGCCCTTCACCTCTTCGACCCGGCCCTCGGAATCAGTGATGACCCAGTGCCGGCTCTGGAGCTGCGCGGGTGCCTCACCCTCGTTCATGATCTCCACCTTGTAGGTGAAGGCGAACTGGCCGGACTCGGGCGCGCTGCGCTCGGGCCAGAAGGCTGGCCGCACGGTGATGCGAATGCCGTCGGTGGTGGCGGAGGAAGACATGTCTCCACATTTGGCCGGCGCGCCGCCGAGACGCAAGGAAAAGACCCGCCCGGGGGCCTAGCTCTTCACGCGCTTCCGGTCCTGCTCGGCTTCCGTCGAAGACGTGGACTCCGGTGACGTGGACTCTGGCTCGGGAGGACGCGGCCAGATGAACGACGCCCCAATGGCCAGCGCCAGGGTGCCCGCGATGACGCCCAGGGAGATGCCGGTGGAGACGTGGATGTCGAAGAACTCGATGAGCATCTTCACGCCCACGAAGGCGAGGATGACGCTCAGCGCCAGCTTCAGGTAGTGGAACCTGTCCATCAAGCTGGAGACCACGAAGAACAGCGAGCGCAGGCCCAGGATGGCGCAGACGTTGGACGAGTAGGCGATGAAGGCGTTGCCGCTCAAGCCCAGCACCGCGGGGATGGAGTCCACCGCGAACAGCAGGTCCGTGGCCTCCACCACCAGCAGCACGACGAACAGCGGCGTCACCTTGCGGCGGCCGTCCTCGGTGATGAAGAAGTGGCTGCCCTGCCCTTGGCTCGCCACGGGCAGCACGCGCCGCGCCACGCGCACCACCAGCCCCGCCTCGGGATCCGCCTCGTCGTCGTCATCCGAGACGAGCATCTTCACCGCGGTGAAGACCAGGAACGCGCCGAAGATGTAGAGGATCCAGTGGAAGCGCCGCACCAACTCCGTGCCCGCGATGATGAGGCAGGCGCGCATCACGAAGGCGCCAAGGATGCCCCAGAACAGCACGCGGTGCTGATGCTCGGGCGCCACGCGGAAGTAGCTGAAGACGAGCAGGAAGACGAAGAGGTTGTCGACGCTGAGCGCGTACTCGACCACGTAGGCCGTCAGCCACTGCGTGGCGTGGGTGCTCCCGGCGAAGTGCCAGATGCCGCCGGCGAACGCGAGGCTGAGGGACACCCAGACGAGCGTCCAGAGCCCCGCCTCCTTGGGCGTCACCACGTGTTCCTTGCGATGGAACAGCCCCAGGTCCAGGGCGAGCATCGCCAGGACGAAGACGTTGAAGCCCACCCAGATGGACAAAGGTGTTTGCACGTGCGTTTCCTGGCTCAGGACGAACCGGAGCGCACCCTAGTGGCGGGCGGCCCCCGGCGTCGACCCCTCCGTAACGCAGCGCGTGCCGGGTGGCTACTCCCATTCCGTGGCGGGACGTCTCAGCACCAGCACGGAGCGCCCACCCACCTGCACCCGGCCACCCGCGGGGGTGTGCGTGCGCTGTGACTCGCCGCATGCGGCGGTGTCCACCACCAGCTCCCAGTCCGCGCCCCACTCGAGCGCGGGCAGCAAGAAGGTGATGGGCTCGTGGTGCGCGTTCATCAGCACCAGCAGCGTGTCGCCGACGATGCGATTGCCCTCGTCATCCGGCGTGGCGATGGCGTCTCCGCCCAGCAGAAAGCCCAGGGAGCGGACGTAGGGCTTCTCCCAGTCGTCCTTGCGCATCTCCTTGCCGTCGGGCCGGAACCACGCGAGGTCCTTCAGCTCGCTGTCCCAGATGTGCGCGCCGCGGAAGAAGCGGCGCTTGCTGAGCACCGGCTGCTCGCGCCGCAGCTTCGCCATCCGCACGGTGAAGTCGAGGAACTGCCGCTGGGTGTCGCTCAAATCCCAGTTCACCCACGCCAGCTCGTTGTCCTGGCAGTAGGCGTTGTTGTTGCCGTGCTGGGTGCGGCCCATCTCGTCGCCGGCCACCAGCATGGGCACGCCCTGGGACAAGAAGAGCGTGGCGAGGAAGTTGCGCTTCTGTTGCTCGCGCAGCGCGTTCACCTTCGGGTCGTGCGTCTCGCCCTCCACCCCGCAGTTCCAGGAGTGGTTGTCATTGGCGCCGTCCCGATTGTCCTCGCCGTTCGCCTCGTTGTGTTTGTCGTTGTAGGTGACCAGGTCGTGCAGCGTGAAGCCATCATGCGCGGTGACGAAGTTCACGCTCGCGGTGGGCTTGCGCCCGGAGAGCGCATACAGGTCCGAGCTGCCCGTGAGCCGATAGCCAATCTCCGCCGCCTGCCGGTCATCGCCCTTCCAGTAGCGGCGAATGGTGTCTCGGTACTTGCCGTTCCACTCGCTCCACAGCACCGGGAAGTTGCCCACCTGGTAGCCGTAGTCGCCCACGTCCCACGGCTCCGCGATGAGCTTCACCCGGCTGAGCACCGGGTCCTGATGGAGAATCTGGAAGAAGGCCGCGCGCGTGTCATAGCCCTGCCGGTCTCTGCCCAACGTCGTGGCCAGGTCGAAGCGGAACCCGTCCACATGCATGACCTCCACCCAGTAGCGCAGCGAGTCCGCCACCAGCTTCAGGGCGTTGGGGTTCGTGGCGTTCCACGAGTTCCCGCAGCCGGTGAAGTCCATGTAGTAGCGCGGGTCCTTCTCCGCGAGCCGGTAGTACGCGCCGTTGTCCAGGCCCTTGAAGGACAGCGTGGGCCCCAGGTGATTGCCCTCGCACGTGTGGTTGTAGACGACGTCGAGGATGACCTCGAGCCCCGCGCGGTGCAGCAGCTTCACCATCCCCTTGAACTCGGCGACCTGCTCGCCGCGCGAGCCCGAGGCGCTGTAGCGCGCGTCCGGAGAGAAGAAGTTGAGGGTGTTGTAGCCCCAGTAGTTGGTGCGCCCCTTCTGCGACAGGAAGGGCTCATCCATGAACGCGTGGATGGGCAGGAGTTCCACGGCGGTGACACCCAGGCGCTTGAGGTGCTCGATGGCGGCCGGGTGCGCCAGTCCCGCGTAGGTGCCACGCAGTGACTCGGGCACTCGCGGGTGTCGCTTGGTGAAGCCCTTGACGTGCAGCTCGTAGAGGACCGTCTTGTGCCACGGCGTCTCCAAGCGCCGGTCCCCTTCCCAATCGAAGTCATCCGTCAGCACCACGCCCTTGGGCACGCCCCACGCGTCGTCGCGCAGGTCCGGCTCCAGGTCCTCGGCGCGAGGCGACGGGGCATAGCCATACAGCGGGGCCGTGGGGTCCACGCGGCCGTGGAGCGCGCGCGCATACGGGTCCACCAGCAGCTTGTGCGGGTTGAAGCGCAGGCCCTTCTTCGGCTCGTAGGGGCCGTGCACGCGCAGGCCATACAGCGCGCCCGGGCGCACGTCCGGCGCGTAGCCGTGCCACACGTGGTGCGTCATCTCCAGCAAGGGGAAGCGGCGCAGCTCGCGCGCCGGATTCGCGGGGTCGAAGAGGCAGACCTCCACCTTCCGGGCGTGCTCGCTGCAAACGGCGAAGTTGACGCCGCTCCCGTCAAACGTGGCGCCCAGGGGGAACGGCCTCCCTGGAAGCACCTCGGCCCGCCTCATCCCGCGCTCCTCTCCGGCTCCAGCAGCACCACCGGGAACTCCGCGAGCAGCGGCGCGAGGGGCAGCACGCCGCCGCCCGACCCACGCTCGGGCCGCACCCGCCGCCCCGTGAAGACATTGCGGAACATCATGCCCGCATATGCCTCGGGAAGGTCCAGGAACGTGCCGTCGTGGGCTCCCGCCAGCCCGCCCGGCGACTCCAGCGCGGAGAGCGTGAAGCGCGGCGCACAGGCCACCACCACGCCCGCCGCGTGCTCCCGCGCGAAGGCCACCCCCGCCTGGGCCCGAGGACCGGCGAGGTCCAGCGCCCGGTAGCCCCCCGCACGAAAGAGCGCGGGCCACCGCTGGCGCAGGCGCAGTCCCTCGGCCAGGAGGTAGAGCTTCGCCCGGCCGTCATCCAGGTCCCGCGTGAGCTGCGCGCACACGCCAGGGCGGTCCACCTCCGCGGCGGCGTCCAGCTCCGCGAGCCACCGCGCCCGCAGCGCGAAGTCCACGGGCCGGCGGTTGTCGGGATCCACCAGCGACAGGTCCCACAACTCGGAGCCCTGATAGGTGTCCGCCACGCCGGGCGAGGCCAGCTTGAGCAGGAGCTGGCCGAGCGCGTTGTGTTGCCCCGCCCGTTCGATGCGGCGCTTGAAGGCCTCCACGTCTTCCAGGAAGGCCGTGCCACGCCGAGGGTCGAAGCACGCGTCCACGAAGCGCGCCATCGCTTCGTCATAGGCGCTGTCCGGGTTGGTCCACGAGGTGCGGACCTTGGCCTCCTTGATGGCCTTGCCCATGTACTCGCGCACGCGGCGCTGGAAGTCGTCGCGCTCCGGGCCCGCGAGCACCGACCCCATCGGCCAGGCGCCCACGACCGTCTGGAAGAAGAGGTACACGTCGTTGGGACTCGGCGCGGGCCCCGAGGGCAGCTCCTCGACGAAGCGGGCGGTGAGCCGGCCCCAGCGACGCACGCGCTTGCGCCACTCCTCGGGCAGCTCGGTGAGCACGTGGATGCGCGCGCGCACGTCCTCGCTGCGCTTGGTGTCGTGCGTGCTGGTGGTGAGCATGCTCGCCGGCCAGCGCTCCGCGCGCTCCTGGTTGCGCAGGTGGAAGGTGGTGGCCCGCACGCCAAAGCGCTCCGGCTCTCCACCCACCTCGTTGAGGCTCACCAGCCGGTTGTAGAGGTAGAAGACCGTGTCCTCCAGCCCCTTGGCCATGACAGGCCCGGTGAGCTGTTGCAACTTCATGGCGAAACGCAGCATCCCCGCGCGCTCGGGCTCGGCCACGTGCTCCGGGTAGCGGCGCAGGAGGATGTCGCGCAGGAAGTCGAAGATGGAGGCGTTGGTGGTGGCGTTGCGCTCCTTGGCCCGCTGGATCGTCCACTCGATGTACTGCACGTCGCGCGCGTCCAGCTCGGGGCGCCAGCCGTCCACGTAGGTGCGATAGACGGGGAACAGCGCGATGAACTCGATGAGCGCGCGGCGCAGGCTGTTGAGCGTGAAGTCGCGCGTGCGGCGGTTCAGCTCGGAGATGCGATTGAGCTCGTGCGCGAGCACGTTGATCTCACTCGACATGGAGTCGCGCATGATGAGCCGCTTCTTCTCGTACACGAGCTCCGGGAAGTCCTGGCGTCCGCCGATGAAGCGCTCGTAGGTCTCCGTCAGGTGCGACTCCGCCGCGGGGTGGACGAAGAGGCCGCTCACCGCGTTGGCGAAGCGGTAGCCCGTGGTGCCGTGCACCGCCCACGACTCGGGGATGCGCTCGCGACCGCCTTGAATCTTCTCCACCGCGACGAACAACGACTTGCGCAGCGGGCTGTCGGGGTGCGCGGTCACCTCGGCGCGCCAGAGCTCGCGCAGCCGCGCCTCCACCTGCGGCCAGCGCGCATCGTCGGCGGTGCCTCGCGCCGAGAAGAGCGCGCGCGCCTTCTCCACGAAGAAGCCCTCTTGCAGGTCCAGGAAGTAGGCGGTGGGGTCGAACAGGCCGTCCGGATGGTCGATTCGCAGCCCGGTGACGCGGTCCTCGCCCAGCCACTGGAAGACGCGCTGGTGCGCCTCCAGGAAGACGTCCGGGTCCTCCATCCGGATGGCCGCCAGCCCGTTGATGTCGAAAAAGCGACGGTAGTTGATCTCCTCTCCCGCCACGCGCCAGTGGGCGAGCCGGTAGCTGCACCGCGCGAGCACCGCGTCCAGCAGGTCGAACGAGCGCGGATTGCCCGGGCTCCCGTTGAACACATGGACGTTCTCCTCCACGTACTGCGCCAGCTCGGGGCTCGCCGTCACCACCGCGGCCAGCCTCCGCTTGATGACCTCCTTCTCGCGGTGCCGCTCGATGACCTTGGCGCGCTCCAGCTCGGTGCGCGGCGGGAGGTGCTCGATGGCGGTGAGGATGGAGAGCAGCTCCACGAGGGGAGGAGCGTCCGCGCCCAGCCGCGCCTCCAGCCGCTCCAGGCCCTGCCGGAGAATTCGCCCGTACTGACGCGGGGCCACCGGCAGGAGGTGGTCGTAGTAGTGGAGGAAGAACGCCCCGTCACGGAAGGACAGGCGCAGCTCGCCGCGCTCCAGGACGATGCCGTACTGGTCTCCGAGGATGGGCAGCAGCACCTTGTCGCGCAGCTCGTCCTTCACCGGCCGCCAGTCGATGTCGAACGTCCGCGCGTAGAGCGAGGCCGGTCCATTCTCCAGCACGTCGAACCACAGGCGGTTGTCCCGCTCGATGCCCATGTGGTTGGGCACCACGTCCAGCACCTGCCCCATGCCGTGCTGGCGCAGCGTGGCGCCGAGCGCGGCGTGGTGCTCCGCGGTGCCCACCTCCGGGTTGAGCTGCTGGTGGTCCACACAGTCGTACCCGTGGGGGCTGCCCGGTGTCGCCTTCAGGTAGGGCGACGCATACAGGTCACTGACCCCCAGGCGCGCCAGGTACGGCACCACCGCGCGGGCGTGCTGGAAGGTGAACCCCTGATGGAACTGGACGCGGTACGTGGACAGCGGCGGAGCGCGGCGTGACGCCAGCGCCTCCTGGACCCGCGCGTAGAGCCCCCTGGCCAAGGCCTCCACCGCCTCGGCGTGGCGCGCGCCTCCGGCGGATGGAGGCCCCTCCTCTTCCAGCCCGTCGAGCAACATGCGGCTGAGAGGTAGGGCCTGGGCACCGCGCCCGCCAGCCGCGCCGGCGGACTTCGACGTCCAGCCAACGCTCCAGGGGCCCGAGATGACTGCCGACAAGCAGAGGGCCCGCCACGCATTCACGCGGGCGAGCCCTCAAGATACAGAAGCCGAAGCGACCCTCGCGGGTCCGGCTAGATCAGCTGAGCTGCTTGTTCACCAGCGAGGTCATCTCGAACATGGTGACGTTCTTCTTGCCGCCGAAGATGGGCTTGAGCTTGTCGTCGGCGTTGATCTGACGCTTGTTCTTGGCGTCCTGCAGGCTGTTCTTCTTGATGTACGCCCACAGCTTCTTGACGACCTCGGTGCGAGGCAGCGGCTTGCTTCCGACAATCTCCGCCAGCGCGGCCGAAGGAGTCATCTCCTTCATGAACGACGCGTTGGGCTTGCGCGCGGCAGGCTTGGCGGGCTTCTTGGCAGCAGCGGTCGTCTTCTTCGCAGCAGCTTTCTTAGCGGCCATTCGTCTTCAGTCTCCTCCCCTCCGAAGGGGACGTTGCACGGCCTGCTTTCCTCATCAAGCGAGAGCCGATGGCGGCGTAGTAACACGGCCGAGCCCGAAAAACAGCCGTCTTCCGTGCTTTTTCCCTCGGAGAATGCTCCGCGCAACGCATTTCGGGCCGAAAACTCGGCCCGGGAGCGGGTTCTCCGACGGGATTTTGGCGCCTCGACGCAGGCGGAGCCGCCATTCCGGCCCCTGCGGGCGCGCTCCCTCGGGGAAATGGGCCCGCCGCCCAGTGGACGGGATGTGCTTTTTCGGATGAAACAGCGCCATGAACGCCCTCATCACCGGTGCCGGAGGCTTCCTGGGAACCTGGCTGGCGCGAGCGCTCGCCGCGCGCGGCGACACCGTGGCCTGTCTGCTGCGGCGCACCACGGACGCCTCGGGACTGGAGGGTATCCCTTACACGCGGGTGGAGGGGGACGTGACGGACCCAGCCTCCCTGGCCCGCGCGGTGGCCGGGCGGGACGTCGTCTTCCACCTGGCCGGCATCCGCCGCGCCGCCGCCCGCGACGAGTTCATGCGCGTCAACGCGGACGCCACGCGCCTGCTCTGCGACGCCATGGTGGCCACCGGCACGCGTCCCCGGCTGGTGTTCTGCGGCTCCCTCGCCGCGCACGGGCCCTCCACCCCCAGCCGGCCCCACGTGGAGGAGGACCCCTTCCAGCCCTATGAGTGGTACGGCGAGAGCAAGGCCGAGGGCGAGCGCATCGCCTTCTCCTATGCGGACCGCCTGCCCGTGACGGCCACGCGCCCCCCTCGCATCCTCGGCCCCGGCGACAAGGAGAACCTCGCCTTCTTCAAGCTCGTGCAGCGCGGCATCCGGCTGGAGCTGACCGGGGGGCCCCGCCCGCTCACCATGGTGGACGTGGAGGACGTGGTGGACCAGCTGTTGCTCCTCGGCGAGCGGCCCGAGGCGCTGGGCGAGGCCTTCTTCTGCGCGGGCCCCGAGGCCCTGTCGCTGGAGGAGGTGGAGGACCTGGGGGCCCAGGCGCTGGGCGTCACGCCGCGGACCGTGCGGATGAGCCCCGCGGTCCTCAAGGCCCTGGCCACGGCCGCGGACGGCATCACGCGGGTGACGGGGCGCAAGCTTCCCTTGAACCGCAAGCTGGCGCGTCAGCTCACGGCCCCCGCCTGGACGTGCTCCGGCGCCAAGGCCGAGCGCCTGCTCGGGTTTCGGCCTCGGCGCGATTTGGCGGACTCCATCCGCCGCAGCGCCGAGTGGTACCGCGCGCAGGGATGGCTGTAGTCCGAGTCGCCGTGGGGCACCACGGGGCCCCGTGCCCTCCCGGCGTCGTTGACCTCACCCCCCCGGGGATGGGAGGAAGCCCGACGCCACATGCTCGCCAAAGTGCCCGCCAAAGCAGCTTTCTTCGATGTCGACGGGACGCTCGTCCGGACGAACGTCGTCCATGTCTACGCGTATTACGCGATGAACCGAGGTTCGCTGCGGGGCATCGCGGGCCGAACCCTGTCGACGGCGCTCAGTGCGCCGCTCTTCGGGGTGATGGACATGGTCAACCGCAAGGCGTTCAACGAGTTCTTCTACCGGTACTACGCCGGGTTGAGCGAGGACCGCCTTGTCACCATCGCCGAGGACATGTTCGAGGACGTCCTCAAGCCCGCCCTCTTCGAGCAGTCCCAGGACCTCATCGACGAGGCCCGTCGCAGCGGCTGCAAGGTGGTGCTCGTCACCGGAGCGCTGGACTTCACCATGCGCCCGCTGGCCCGCCACCTGGGCTGCGATGACGTCATCGCCAACAAGATGCAGTACGTGGGCGGCAAGGCCACCGGAAAGGTGATTCCGCCCATCATCGAAGGCGCCAACAAGGCCAACGCCATCCGCGCGTATTGCGAGCGAGAGGGCCTGGCCCTCAACAAGTGCCATGGCTACTCGGACAGCGCCTCCGACTACGCCATGCTCGCGGTGGTGGGTCGCCCCACCGCGGTGAATCCGGACCTGCGGCTGCGCTCGCTCGCGCGCGCCTACAACTGGCCCATCCTGGACCTGAAGTAACACCTCCCCCTTTCCCCCTCCATTCATGCGCCCGCTCAAGACGCTCCAGAAGCTGTACGACGAGGAAAGCCAGGTGGTCATCACGGAGAAGGGCAGCCCGCCTCGGGCGCTCTTCTACGGCGAAGGCTTCCTCCAGGAGGATTTGCCCGTGGGAACGCGGGTCATCTTCCCGCGCCCGCCCATGGCCGGCGTGCCCAACGTGAAGGCCGCCATCCGCTGGGCCATCAACCACCCCGAGGGCATGGAGCCGCTGCACGCGCTGCTCCGCCCGGGCATGCGCCTGACGTGCGTCATCGACGACATCAGCGTCCCCTTGCCCCCCATGGTCACCCCGGACGTGCGCCAGTCCATCCTCGAGGTGGTGCTGGAGCTGTGCGCGGACAGCGGCGTGGATGACGTGCACCTGGTCATCGCCAACGCGCTCCATCGCCGGATGACCGAGGGCGAGATGAAGCGCATGGTGGGCGACAAGATTTTCGACGCCTACTACCCGGACCGCTACTACAACCACGACGCCGAGGACCCGGACGGCATCACCGAGTTGGAGCGCACGTCGCACGGCGAGGTGGTGGCGGTGAACCGCCGCGTGGCGGAGAGCGACCTCATCGTCTACGTGAACGTGAACTTCGTGCCCATGAACGGCGGGCACAAGTCCATGGGCACCGGCGTGACGAACTACGCGTCGCTGCGGCACCACCACAACCCGAAGACCATTCGCGACTCCGACAGCTACATGGAGCCGAAGGCGAGCGCGCTGTACACGAAGAACTCGCGCATCGGGACGGTCATCGACCAGACGCTCAAGGTCTTCCACATCGAGACCACGCTGAACAACCGCATGTTCGGCTCGGCCACGGACTTCCTCGCCAAGCGCGAGGAGGACTACAGCGAGGCGGACCGGCTGAAGTTCCAGGCCCTGCGCTACACGCTGTCCAAGCTGCCGCGCGCGGCCGCGCGCAAGGTGCTCAGCGCCATCCCCGCGCCCTATGACGTGACGGGCGTGTTCGCGGGCGCCACCGAGCCCACCCACGCCAAGACGCTGGAGACGAGCTGGAAGCAGTACGTGGTGCCGGTGGAGGGACAGAGCGACATCGTCATCTTCCCCATCCCGTTCATCAGCCCGTACAGCGTCAACTCCATCCTCAACCCGCTGCTCGTGCAGGTGATGGGGCTGGGCTACTTCTACAACCTCAACCGCGGCGTGCCCCTCTTGAAGAAGGGCGGCGTGCTCATCCTCCTGCACCCGGCCTACGACGAGTTCGACCCCGTGCAGCACCCCAGCTACATCGAGTTCTTCCACCGGCTGCTGCCGGAGACGCGGGACTCCATGAAGCTGGAGCACAAGTACGAGAAGGAGTTCGCGGAGAACCCCAGCTACGTGCACCTGTACCGCAAGGGCAACGCCTACCACGGCGTGCACCCCTTCTACATGTGGTACTGGGGCGAGAACGGGCGCCAGCAGGCCGGCAAGGTCATTGTCGCGGGCGCGGAGAACAACCACGTCCCTGCCCTCATGGGCATGGACCGCACGGACACCCTCGCCGAGGCCATTGAAGAGGCCCGCGGCTTCATGGGTCGCTCGGCCACCATCAGCCTGCTGCGCATCGCGCCCACGGTGATGGTGGACGTGAAGTGAGGGAGTCGCGCACGGTCATGGGCTCCCCCCTTCCCGAACTCAACGTCACCGAGGCGTTCACCGGCAAGCGGCTGGTGTTCGTGGGCACCACGGGCTTCGTGGGCAAGGTCACCTTGTCCATGCTCCTGTCCCACTACGGCCAGGTGCTCGACAAGGTCTACGTCCTCGTCCGCAAGGGCAGCGCCGCGTCCGCGGAGCGCCGCTTCTTCGACAAGGTGGCTCCCAGCGAGCCCTTCCAGCCGCTGCGCGACGCCCTGGGCGACGCGGGCGCCATGGAGTTCATCCGCGCCAAGTGCGAGGTCATCGACGGTGACATCACCGACCCCTGGGTCGGCCTCACCGAGACGCAGGTGACGGAGCTGCACGGCAAGGTGCACGCCATCGTCAACTGCGCGGGCCTGGTGTCCTTCAACCCATCGTTGGAGGTGGGCCTCAACGTCAACACCCACGGCGTGAAGAACGCGGTGGAGCTGGCGCTCAAGTGGGCGGTGCCGCTCATCCACATGTCCACCGCCTTCGTGGCGGGCAACCGCGACGGGCTCGTCTTCGAGGACGAGGAAGTGCGCGGCTACTTCCCCAAGCGGGGCGAGCTGGACGGGCGCGACTTCAGCCTGGAGCAGGAGCTGGCGGACGCGGAGAAGATCGTCGCGCGGCTGCGTGAGCAGGCCGACGACCGCGCCCTCACGTCCACCTTCCGCAAGAAGGCGTTGGACCGCCTAGAGCAGGAAGGCCGCGACGCCACCGACGAGAAGACGCTGCGGCTGGCCGTGGGCCGCGAGCGCAAGCTGTGGCTGACGGGCGAGCTGGTGCGCGCCGGCATGGAGCGCGCGCAGCACTGGGGCTGGCCCAACACGTACACGTATACGAAGTCCCTGGGCGAGCAGGTGATGGCCGGCACGCCGGGCCTGCGCTACGCCATCGTGCGGCCCTCCATCGTGGAGAGCGCGGCGCACTTCCCCTTCCCCGGGTGGAACGAGGGCTTCACCACCTCCGCGCCGCTGGCCTTCGCGGGCATCAAGGGCCAGCGCGGCATCCCCGCTGGTGACCACACCATCCTGGACATCATCCCGGTGGACCAGGTGGCGGGCGCCACGTTGGGCATCACCGCGCACTCGCTCCAGGTGGAGGAGCGGCGCGTGTACCAGCTCGCCTCCGGCGACGTGAACCCGTTCTACGCGAGCCGCTCCGTGGAGCTGGTGGGCCTGTACCGCCGCCGCTTCTACCGGAACAAGGAGACGGGCAACTCGCTGATGAACGCGCTGCGCGCGCGCATCGAGCCGCAGCCGGTGAGCAAGCAGGAGTTCCAGCTGCTCAGCGCGCCCATGATGGCCAAGGGCGCTCGCTTCCTGAAGAAGTCCATCGATGAGCTGCGCCCGACGTGGGGCGCGCCCACGGTGAACGCGCTCTTGGACAAGGCGAAGGTCGCCCTGGACGACGTGGAGGAGCAGGCCACCAGCCTCACGGGCCTCATCGACCTGTTCCTCCCCTTCCTGTGGGAGAACCGGTACGTCTTCCGCTGCGACAACACCCGCTCCGTCTACGAGAACATGGTCGGCGCGGATCGCGCGCGGATTGGCTGGAGCCCGGACCGCATCGACTGGCGCGAGTACTTCCTCGGCACGCACCTGCCCGGCCTGGAGAAGTGGGTGTTCCCCGGCCTGGAGGACGAGCTGGAGAAGCGCACCGTCATCCACGCCCACCGCGACCTCCTGGAGCTGTTCGAGGCCACGGTGCACGCGTACCGCCACCGCGTGGCGTTCCGCATGGCGGCGAACGAGAAGGAGGAGCGCTTCACCTTCGGCGAGGTGCACCGCTATGCGGCGCGCGTGGGCAGCTACCTGCTCGCCCATGGCGTGAAGCACGGCGACCGCGTGCTCTTGTTGTCGGAGAACCGGCCCGAGTGGGCCATCAGCTACTTCGGCATCCTGCGCGCGGGCGCCACCGTGGTGCCGGTGGATCCGGCCCTCACGGAGGCCGAGGTCGTCAACATCGCGAAGCGCGCGCAGGCGAAGCTCTGCCTCGTGTCCGAGCAGACGGCGGCGGACTTCCCCGGCCTGTTCGCGGCGCTGGGGGATGGCGTCGCGGTGGCGAGCCTCGCCGAGGCCATGACGGGAGATCCGGCGCACCCGGATCGCATCGGGCCGGTGAAGAAGTCCGCGTCCGCGGATGACGTGGCCAGCATCATCTTCACGTCCGGCACCACGGGCACGCCCAAGGGCGTGATGCTCACGCACCGCAACTTCGCCTCGCTGGTGGCGAAGCTCGCGGGCCAGTTCAACGTGGGCGTGGGCGACGGCGTGCTGTCCGTGCTCCCGCTGCACCACACGTTCGAGTTCTCGGCGGGCCTCCTCACGCCGTTCTCGCGCGGCGCGGAAATCACGTACATCGACGAGCTGACGTCGGACCGGCTGGGCGAGGTGTTCGAGACCGGCCGCGTCACCGCGATGATTGGCGTGCCGGCGCTGTGGCAGCTCCTGCACCGGAAGATCACCCAGGAGATGGCCAGCCGCCCGCCCGTGGTGGAGCAGGCGCTCAAGGCGCTGATGGCGGCCAACGGGGAGCTGCGCAACCGCAGCTCGTTGAACCTGGGCAAGCTCTTGTTCTGGCCGGTGCACCGCAAGTTCGGCGGGCGCATGAAGGTGCTGGTGTCGGGCGGCTCGGCGCTGTCGGAGGAAGTGCACAAGGCCTTCCACGAGCTGGGCTTCACGATGCGCGAGGGCTATGGCCTCACCGAGGCCGCGCCGGTGCTGTCCGTCTCCGAGCCCGGCAACAAGCGCACGCCCGGCAGCGTGGGCAAGCCGCTGTCCGGCATCGAGGTGAAGCTGCTCAACCCGGACACCGACGGCATTGGCGAAGTCCTGGCCAAGGGCCCCAACGTAATGGCGGGCTACTTCGGGGACCGCGAGGCCACCGAGGCCGTGGTGAAGGAAGGCTGGCTGCACACCGGTGACCTGGGCCGCCTGGATGACGACGGGCGCCTGTATCTGGTGGGCCGCGCCAAGGACGTCATCGTCGACGCCAACGGCAAGAACGTCTACCCGGACGAGTTGGAGGAGCTGTACCAGGAGCACACGCACATCAAGGAGCTGTCCATCGTGGGCCTGCCCGACGAGGCCGGCGGCGAGAAGGTGGCGTGCCTGTGCGTGCCGGACTACGGCGACCGTCCGCGCGAGGAAGTGCGGCGCGAGCTGGACGAGCACTTCCGCAAGGTGAGCGGCGGCATGCCGTTCCATCGCCGCGTGAAGGTGCTGCGCTTCTGGGACGGCGAGCTGCCCCGCACCTCCACGCGCAAGGTGAAGCGCAAGCTGGTGGTGGAGGAGCTGCAGCGGTTGGACCGCATGGCGGCCAGCGCTGGCAAGGCGCGCGAGAAGGCGCAGGCGGCGACGGGCGGCGTGGCGGACTGGCTGTTCCCGCTCATCGCCGAGGTCTGCCACAAGCCGGTGGGCGACGTGAGGCCGGACGCGCAGCTCATGGGCGACCTGGGCTTCGACTCGCTCATGCTCACGGAGCTGTCCGTGGCGCTGGAGGGCGCGGGCGTGCCGCTGCCCGCGGTGGAGGACCTCACCCAGGTGCAGACGGTGGAGGACCTGCGCAAGCTGGTGGTCAGCTCCGGCCGGCGCCCGGCCAAGGAAGTGCGCGCCAAGGACATCCGCCAGGAGAACGAGCGCGCGGAGGACGTGGAGATTCCCGTCCCCGAGGCCGTGGCCACGGTGGGCCGGCAGCTGCTCGCCTTCGGGCAGAAGGTGCTCTACGGCGGCGTGTTCGACGTGAAGGTGACGGGCAAGCCCTTCATCCCGCAGAACCGCAACTTCCTCGTCATCGCCAACCACGCCAGCCACCTGGACGCGGGGCTGGTGCGCGTGGTGCTCGGCGAGCAGGGCGAGCGCGTGGTGTCGCTGGCCGCGCGCGACTACTTCTTCGACACGCCCCTCAAGCGGGCGTGGTTCGAGAACTTCACCAACCTCATCCCCATGGACCGGCAGGGCTCGCTGCGCGAGTCGCTGCGCGTGGCGGGCGAGGCGCTGCGCCAGGGCTACAACGTCCTCATCTTCCCGGAGGGCACGCGCTCTCCCACGGGTGAGCTGCTCGAGTTCAAGCCCACCCTGGGCTACCTGGCGCTGACGTACGGCGTGGACGTGCTGCCGCTCTACATCAAGGGCTCGTACGAGGCCCTGCCCAAGGGCTCCATGTTCCCCAAGGCCAAGGAGCTGGAGGTCCACGTGGGGCCGGCGCTGGACCACGCGGGCCTGAAGGCGCGCACGCTGGGCATGGCGCGCTCGGAGGGCTACCGGTACGTGACGCGCATCGCGGAAGAGGCGGTGCGGTCGCTGCGGGATGGCCGCGTGCTCAACCTGGAGCGAGTGGACTCGCGCCCGATGACGGAGGGACAGGACTCGTGAAGCTGCTGGTAACGGGAGGCACGGGGTTCCTGGGCGTTCATCTGGTGCCCAGGCTGGTGGCCGCGGGACATCAGGTGCGGCTCATCGGGCGCACGCGGCCGACAGGCCCGGCGTTCGCGGGCACGGAGTTCGTCCAGGGCGACTTGAAGGACCGAGACGCCGTGCGCCGCGCGCTGGCCGGCGTGGAGGGCGTCTATCACCTGGCGGGGCTCGTCTCCTTCCAGGCCAAGGACGCGCGCAAGATGTTCGAGCTGCACGTGGACTGCACGCGCGAGCTCTTGCGCGACGTGCGCGAGGCGGGCATCCAGCGCGTCATCCTCGGCTCCACCTCCGGCACCATCGCGGTGTCCGAGGACGAGTGCGTGCGCAACGAGGAGGACGACTACCCCATCACCGTGGTGGCGCGGTGGCCGTACTACCTCTCGAAAATCTACGAGGAGAAGCTCGCGCTGGAGTACTGCCGCAAGCACTCCATCCCGTTGGTGGTGCTCAACCCGAGCCTGCTGATGGGGCCGGGGGATGACCGGCTGTCCTCCACGTGGACGGTGGTGAAGTTCCTCAACCGCGAGATTCCGGCCATGCCGGGCGGCGGCATCTCCTTCGTGGATGTGCGCGACGCGGCCGAGGGCTTCGTCGCCGCGCTCACCCAGGGCGAGGTGTACGGCCGCCACCTGATGGGCGTGAACATGACGATGGCGGACTTCTTCCACCGGCTGGAGCGCCTCACGGGCGTGGCCGCGCCCCGGCTGAAGCTGCCCTCGGTGGTCAACGTGCTGGGCGGCCAGCTCCTGGAGCAGTGGGCGAAGCTGCGCGGCGCGAAGCCCACGTTGGATCCGCAGGAGATTGAGATCGGCGAGCACTGGTTCTACCTGGACGCCGCCAAGGCCGAGCGCGAGCTGGGCTTCCGAGCGCGCGACACGCACGAGACGCTGCTCGACACCGTCCAGTACATCTACGGGAAGATGCCGCCGCAGAGCCTGCCGGGCACCAAGGGCCGGCTGGGCGACCTGCGCGACGGCACCTGAGCCGCTACGGCGACCACCGGCGGGCCGCTTCCACCAGACGGCCCGCCGTGGGGTTGTGCTCGCGCTGGCTCCAGGCCCACGCGGCGCCCAGGAACGCCACGCCCAGCACGACGAGCAGCAGCCGCGCCATCACCGAGGGGCCTGCGCTCGACGCGGCCACGCTCACCCCACCACCCGGTTGCGGCCCGACTTCTTGGCCTTGTACAGGTTGGTGTCCGCCACCTTGATGAACGGCGTGGGCTCGTTCATGTCGCCGGACATCTCCGCGATGCCGATGGAGATGGTGACGGGGATCTCCTTGTCCTCGAAGATGAAGACCTTCTCCTCCACGAGGCGGCGGATCTTCTCCGCGAACAGGCGCGCCTTGTCCGGCCCGTCCTCGGGCATCACCACCGCGAACTCCTCGCCGCCGTAGCGCGCGAAGCACTGCTCGCGGCGCACCAGTCGCTTGATGGACTGGGCCATCTCGCGCAGCACGTAGTCCCCGGCCAGGTGCCCGTGGACGTCGTTGATGTGCTTGAAGTGGTCGATGTCGAACATCATCAACGACAGCGTGCGCTGGTACCGGTGCGAGCGGCCCATCTCCCGCTCCAGGTACTCCAGGAAGTAGCGCTTGTTGTTGATGCCCGTGAGGCCGTCCGCGATGGTCAGCGTGTAGATGGTCTCGTGGTACTGGGTCTCGATGTTGTCGCCATCGAGGAACTTGAAGATGGAGCCCCCCACCTTGATGAGGTCGCCACTGCGCAACGGGTGGGCTTGCAACACCTCCTGATCATTCAGGTAGGTGCCGTTGGTGGAGCCCAGGTCCTCCACGAACATCCGCCCCCCGCGGCCCAGGATGCGGGCGTGGCGGCGGGACACGTTGTCCAGCTCCACCACGATGTTGTTTTGTTGGTCTCGGCCAATCGTGAACTCGGCGTCCTCCAGGACGTACTTCTTCCCGAGTTCCGGTCCGTGGATCTGCACGAGGCAGCTGTCGGTGCGCTCACTGGGAACACCGAGGCTGCTGATCTTGGTGACTCGCGTTTGGTCGCCAGACATCGGCCGGCACGCTACCACGGGTGTGTCCAGGGAAGCCATGCAAGCCCGGCGCGCCTCTCATGCCTTCCTCCTCCCACATGGGTAGGGCCCACGCGGGGTCGCGGTTGGACACTCAACGAAGGTCGCCAGGGAAGCGGGCGTGCCTGTTGTCGCCCGAAAGCGCGCGGGTAACGTGCCCGCCCCTATGTCCAAGCAGCTGGCCATGATTCTGGCGGGGGGCGCGGGCACGCGCCTGGAGCCCCTCACCCGCGAACGCGCGAAGCCGGCCGTCCCATTCGGAGGGCGCTACCGCATCATCGACTTCGTCCTCTCCAACTTCGCCAACTCCGGCGTGTACCGGATGAAGGTGTTGACGCAGTACAAGAGCGACTCGCTCAACAACCACCTGTCTCGCGCGTGGCGGATGACGGCCTTCCTCGGACATTACGTGGAGGCGGTGCCGGCGCAGATGCGGACGGGGCTGGATTGGTACAAGGGCAGCGCCGACGCCATCTATCAGAACCTCAACATCATCACGGACGAGGAGCCGGACGTCATCTTCGTCTTCGGCGCGGACCATGTGTACCGCATGGACATGCGCCAGATGCTCGACTTCCACCTGGCCAAGAAGGCCGCGTGCACGGTGGCCGCCATCCCCGTGCCCATCGAGCAAGGCAGCGAGTTCGGCATCATCGACGTGGGCCCGGACGGCCGCATGCGCCAGTTCCTGGAGAAGCCCCGCACGCCGCCGCCCATGCCGGGCAACCCGAAGATGTGCCTGGCCTCCATGGGCAACTACCTCTTCACCACGGAGGTGCTGGTGCAGGAGGTGGTGCGCGACGCCGCGGACGAGTCGAGCGCGCACGACTTCGGCAAGTCCATCATCAGCGAGCTGTACAAGCGCGCGCCCGTCTACGTGTATGACTTCGCGCAGAACGAGGTGCCAGGGCAGGAAGCCAAGGAGCGCGGCTACTGGCGCGACGTGGGGAACATCGACGTCTACTTCCAGTCCAACATGGACCTGGTGGAGGTGGACCCCATCTTCAACCTCTACAACGACCGCTGGCCCATCCACACGCAGTCCCACAACTATCCGCCCGCGAAGTTCGTGTTCGCGGACCGCGCCAACAAGCGCGTGGGCCACGCCATGGACTCGCTGGTGGCGGAGGGCTGCATCATCTCCGGCGGCGAGGTGAACCGCTCGGTGCTGTCCCCCAAGGTGCGCGTCAATTCCTACTCGGAGGTGGAGGACAGCATCCTCTTCGAGAACGTCACCATCGGGCGGCGCTGCCGCATCCGCCGGGCCATCATCGACAAGAACGTGGAGATTCCGCCGGGGATGACCATTGGCTACGACCTCGCGGAGGACAAGCGGCGCTTCCACGTCACACCGGGCGGCGTGGTCGTCATCCCCAAGGGCATGAAGGTGGCCTGAGGCGCGCCGTGGGCACGTCGCGAATCCACCTGAGGCTGGCGCGCGAGGAGGACCGACGCGCGCTGTGGCGCATCCACACCCGAGCCGTGGTGCTCCGGTGCCGGGATGCCTACTCCCCTCAGGAAGTGAGCACCTGGGTGGGGCAGCTCAAGCCCGAGGGCTACCTGCTCCCGTCAGGTCACCGCACGGTGCTGGTGGCGGAGCGCGGCGAGCAGCCCGTGGGCTTCGGCCAGCTCGACGTCGTCTCCGGAGAGTTGGAAGCGCTGTACGTCACCCCGGAGGAGACGGGGCGCGGCGTGGGCACCTTGCTCTTGGGCTCACTGGAGCGGACGGCGTGGCTCGCGGGCGTGTCCGAGCTGCGCCTGGACGCGAGCCTCAACGCGGAGGGCTTCTACCAACACCGAGGCTACACGGCGCTGTGCGCGGCGCGGCGGGTGCTCACCGCCGAGGTGCGGCTGGCGTGCGTGCGGATGCACAAGCCTCGGCCTCGTGCCTCGCTCGCGCAGGAGGCGCGCGCGACAGTGCCGCGCGCGCCCGAGACGAGCCTCAGGTGAAGCAGGCCTTCACGTCGTTCTTGTTCAGCACGACGATGGCCCAGATGCCCGGGATGAGCCCCAGACAGGTGCAGGGCCCACAGCACGGAAGGCACGCGACGATGGCGGACGCCATCGCGAGCCCGTAGCTCTGAAGGTTCTTCATCTTCAGGGCCCCGAAGAAGACGAACGCGTTGAGCCCCGCCCAGAAGCCCACCGAGAGCAGTTGGAGTCCCTTTCCGAGAATGGCGCGAAGCACGCGCTCGGCCTCCGGCGTCATGTTGGGCGAGTTGCGGATGATGTCATCCACCTGGGCGGGATTCGTGGGATGCAGCAACGTCGTCAGTGCCCAGAGGATGGTGAGGCCCGAGAGCACCATGAGCAGGATGGCGGGGATGGCCACCGCGTTGCTCGCATCCAGGCGCGACGGCCCCATCTCAGGATCCACGGCCCCCCCGAAGTTGTCCGTCATGCGTCCTCCGCTGCATCCAGTGCAGGCACGCGTCGGACGAGAAGCGTCCGAGCGGCGCGCCATTCAAGATCGCGAAGGTGGGGACGCGCCAAGCAAATAGACGCGTCCCCAGGACTTCAGGCCTTGAACGTCAGCAGTGGCCGCAGCCGAGCCACCTCGCCCACGATGTCCGCCTCGACCTGCGAGGCGACCACCGGGCCAATGGGCTTGTACGCGGCGGGGGCCTCCTCCACGCGGCGCTCGGCGCGCAGCGAGATGCAGTCCACGCCCGTGAGGCCCAAGGCCGTCTCACTGTGGTCCGCCCCACCCCGCGCCATCTCGAAGCGCGAGCGCGCTCGGCCCGCTCCGTGCGACGCGGACTCGAGTGCCTGGGCATTGCCCCGCCCCACCATGAGGTAGGACGTCGCGCCCATGGAGCCCGGGATGATGACGGGCTGCTCCAGCCCCGCCGGGCACGCGCCCTTGCGCGCCAGCCAGCCTCCCTCGTGCGGCAACGTGAGGTTGTGAGGCACGTCATAGACGAGCGGTGCCTCCACCTCGCCGAACAGCTCGCGCAGCGTCTGGCGCAGCAGCTCGGCCAGGAGCAGGCGGTTGAGGAACGCGTAGTTGGCGGCGGTGGCCTCGGCCGTCAGGTACGCGGCCACCTGCGCCTCGTCCGCGAGCGGGAGGATGCCGCTGTCCGGCAAGGGCACTCCCGTGGGCCACGCGCGGCGCGCACGCTCCTGCCACGCGATGCCCACGTGGCGGCCCACGTCGCGGCTGCCCGAGTGGATCATGAACGCGAGCTGTCCCTCGCGAACACCCCACCGCCACGCGCGCACGCGGTCGTCCACGGCTTCCACGCGCTGGACCTCCACGAAGTGATTGCCCCCGCCCACCGTGGCGAGGCCCGCGTCGCGAACGATGCCCTCACGCGTGAGCGCCTCGGGTGCCCACGCGGGGTCACCACGCAGCGCGCCACCCAGGTGGACGCGCGCCAGCTCCTCGTCGAGCTGTGAGAGGTCCGCTCGACTCGCGCACCCCAGTGGCGTGTCCAGCGTCTCCACGAGCCAGCCCGGGAGCCCCTCGCGCAGGAGCGCCTCGGAGGCACGCGAGGACATGGCCACGTCCCGCGTCCCGAAGAAGTAGTGCCCCTTCATGCGCTCCACGAACGCGTCGCGCTTCGAGAGGAAGTCCTCCACGGAGACGTCCGCGACGTGCAGTCGCATGCCGCAGTTGATGTCGGTGCCCACCGCGCCCGGTACCACCAGCCCGCGCGTGTGCAGCACGGAGCCGATGGCCACGCCCGAGTCTCCGGGATGGAAGTCGGGTGTAGCGCGCACGCGCAGCACTTCGCCCCCGCCGGGATGCTTGAGGGCAGCGAGCTGCGCGAGTTGCTTGAAGGCCTTGCCCTCGACGGGCAGGTCAGGAGGAAGAAGCACCTCGGCGGGAGGCGCGTGCGCATCGCCGAGAAGACGGACGGAATAGAGGTGACCGTCATAGGTCACCTCGAGCCCCTCGCGGGCGAGCGCCCGGAGAAGCCGACGGAGATTCGGCTGCATGACCCTGCTCAGGATTGACCCCGATGCCCGCGGACGGGCTTCGGGGGGACGTGGCGAATGAGAAGGAGGACCTCGGGTCAGCAGCCGCGGTCGCCGGACGGCGCGAGGCCGTCGTCGGCGCGCAGGGACGCAGCTCAGTCAGGAGTCTGACGCGAGGGCTTCGTCCACGGAGCACCCAGCAGCTCCCGGTAGGAGGGCGGCTGCCCACCCTGGAGGTCGTGCACGCCGTAGCGTCGCCCCAGCTCGGCGCCGATGAGCGTCTGGCCCGAGAGCGTCATTCGCGCCGGGTCCCGGAACAGCGCGTGGATGACGCGGCCCGAGTACATCGGCGACTCGGGACGAAGCTCGGGAGGGAACGCGTGCGGATTGTCCTCCACGAGCCGCGCATAGCGCTCCGTCGCGACGAGCCCCGGCCACAGCGACACCGCCACCACGTCATGCGGGCGCAGTTCGACGGCCATGTCCGCCGCCATCTTGTCCAACCCAGCCTTGCCCGCGCCGTAGGCCGGCCCATACAGGTAATTCACCGAGCCATACGCGGACACATTCACGATGAGCCCACCGCGTTGGCGAACCATGAAGGGCGCCGCGAGCGCGCTGGCCACGTAGTGAGAGCGCAGCCCCACGTCGAGCAGCGCCAAGACCTCGAGCGACTTCTCCCAGAAGGGCTCGGGCGAGAAGAGAGACTCAGGCAAGGCCGTGGCGTTGTTCACCAGGATGTCGAGCCGACCGGACTCCTCCCCCACCCGCGCGAACAGCGCGCGAACCTGGGCGTCGTCGGCGTGGTCGCAGCCCACGGCGATGCCCCGCCCTCCCGCGGCGGTGACCGCATCGGCGGTCTCTTGGAGGGTTCCGCGGAGCGAGGCGCCTCCCGTGTGGCGCAGGCGCCCCGTGACATAGACCGTAGCCCCCTCGGCTCCGAGCGCGAGGGCCACGCCCTTCCCGATTCCTCGACTGGCTCCCGTGACGACCGCGACGAGGGCTTCCGACGATGCGTGTGCGTTCATCCCCAGGGTGTCGCGCACGCGTGCGGTGCCGGGGAAGCAGGCACGTTAAAGTAACGGCATGCCCGCGGTGTTCAAGAACCTCGCGCCGCCCGAGCAGGCGTGCCCGGTCAACCTGCTGATGTCGCTGCTGGGTGGCCCATGGACCATGTACATCCTCTGGACGCTGCTCGATGAAGGCCCTCAGCGCTTCGGCGCGCTGAAGCGCCGAGTCTCGGGCATCTCCGCGCGCGTGCTGACCGAGCGGCTGCGGAGGCTGGAGGCAGAGGGCTTCGTGCACCGCCTCGTGGAGGACGTCGTCCCTCCCGAGGTGACGTACGCCCCCACCGAGCGACTGCACCGACTGCGCGACGCCATCGCCCGCCTGCGCGAAGTCGCCACCGAGTGGCACGCGGACTCGGGCCGCCCCCGCCGTCACGCGCCCCGGCTCACACCACGGGAGACAGCCCCCCGTCCACGTTGAGCGCCACACCGCTGATGTAGCTGGCCCGCGCGGACAGCAGGAAGGCCACCACGTCCGCGAACTCCTCCGAGCGCCCGAGCCGCCCCAACGGCACGCCCGCCTCGCGCGCCTTCTCCGTGCCGAACACCGCGAGGGGCTGACCCGCCTTCTGCGCGCGTCGCTCCCACTGCGCGCTGGCGATCATCCCCACCAGCACCGCGTTCACGCGAACGCCCTGCGCGCCCAGCTCCTTGGACAGCACCTTGGTCAACGACATGCCCGCCGCGCGAGTGACCGACGACGGCGCGCTGTGCTGGCCGGGCGCCTTCGCCTTGATGGACAGCACGTTGACGATGGCCCCGCCACCCGCGGCTTCCAGATGAGGAAGGACCGCGCGCGCGGCGCGGCTCGCACCGAACAGCTTGAGCTGGAGATCCGCCTCCCACTCCGCGTCGCTCACCGCCACGAAGGGCTTCGCTTCGGCCGTCCCCGCGTTGTTCACCAGACCGTCCACGCGGCCCCAGCGCGCGTGCGCGGCGTCCACGAAGCGCGCGAGGTCCTCGGCGCGCGACACATCTGCGGGGACCGCCAGCACGTCTCCGCCCTCGGCGCGCAGCGCGGCGGCCGTGGCCTCCAGCCGCTCGACACCTCGGGCACAGAGCGCCACCTTCGCGCCCTCTTGGACGAGCCGGCGGGCCGTCGCCGCGCCCAGCCCGTCCGAGCCACCCGTCACCAACACGACTCGACCGCTCAGCTCCAGGTCCATCTCGTGTCCCTCCCGGCGGGGCCGGGGTGCGCGCTCCAGAACGAAGCGCCCCACCCGGCCCGACTGGGCGAACACGCTAGGGCATCACGCCGGCTGCTTCACGGACTTCGGGCGCTTCTCGAAGGCGGCCAACGTCGCGGCAATCTCCTGGTTCACCATCCGGAGCATGTCCTGCTTCTCTCGGAACGGGAGGAACGCGCTCTTGAAGCCGGAGACGATGATGGTGGCCAGGTCCTCCAGCGACAGGCCCAGCGACTTGTGCGCGACCCACAGCTCCTTCGTCACCGTGGTGTCGGTGATGAGGCGGTTGTCCGTGTTGATGGTCACCCGCAGGCCGTAGTCGAAATAGAACTTCAGCGGGTGCGCATCCAGGCTCGGCACGGTGCCGGTCTGCACGTTGGAGGTGGGGCACACCTCCATGGGGATGCGGTGGTCGTTCACGTAGTTGAGCAGGTCCCCGTCCTCACGCAGCCGCGTGCCATGGCCAATGCGGTGCGCGCCCAGCGAGTGGATGGCCTGGGAGATGGACTCGGGCCCGTAGGCCTCGCCAGCGTGCGCCGTGCAATTGACGTTGTTCTTGAGGATGAGGCGGAAGGCGTCCAGGTGGTCCTTCGCGGGGAAGCTCGCCTCGGCGCCCGCGAGGTCGAAGCCGATGACGCCGCGGTTCTTGTACGCCACCGCCAGCTCCGCCAGCCGCATGGACGTCTGCGGATTGATGTGGCGGATGCCGCAGACGATGACGCCGCACTTGATGCCCGTCTCCTTCTTCGCCTGGCGCAGACCCTCCAGCACGGAGTCGATGACGGTGGTCATCTTCAGGCCCTTCTGCAGGTGCAGCGCGGGCGAGTAGCGGACCTCCAGCCAACGGACGTTCTCGGCCGCCGCGTCCACCGCCAGCTCATAGGCCGCGCGGTACAGCGCATCGGCGGTCTGGAGCACCGACAGCGTCACGTCGAACGCGACAAGGTACTCCTCCAGGCTCTTGCACACCTGGCCCATGTGGATGGCGCGCGCGAGGCTGTCCTCGGTGTCCGCGGGCAGCCGGACCTTCTGCTGCTCGGCCAGCTCCAGGATGGTCTTCAGGCGCATGGACCCGTCGAGGTGACAGTGCAGGTCCGTCTTGGGCAGCGCGTGCAGCAGCTCCTCGGTCACCGCCAGCGTGGGGGGCGGGGTGATGTCGGTCCGCCGGGCCGAGGAGGGGATGCCGGTGGCGTTGGGGATGTCGTCGTCGCGAATGGTGGGCATGGTCGAAGTTCCTTCCTTGCGCCATCCTCCAAACCATGTCGCCCCGCGTCTGTCCATGCACACCCCGGCACTTCGCGCTGGCCCTGACGCTGGCCGTCATGGCCTGCCACGAGCCCGCGGAGCCGGTCTTTCGGGCCTCCACCGATGCCTCCGCCCGCGCCGGGCTCCTTTCCCTGGAGGACGGCGTCCTCGCCGCCAACGAGGCCGGCGCCGTGATCCGCCTGGACCGGGCGGGCGCCGTGCGCTGGCGGGTGGCCCTGGGGCGGGAGGTGGCGGCCCGTCCGGTCCTCGCCGGAGACAATGTCATCGTGGGAACGGTCGGTGGAGACGTGGTGAAGCTGGCCCTCTCGGACGGCGCGGAGCGCTGGCGACTCACTGGGGAGCCCCCCGTCCTCACGGCCCCGGTGACGGACGAGGCAGGAAGCACCGTGTATCTGGTCGCCCCGGACGGCGCCGTACGGGCACTCTCCGTGGAGACAGGGCAGGTCCGCTGGCGGCTTCCAGCCCCCAAGGCCGAGGAGGCCAGACTGGCCCCCGCGCGTGGACCTCCCGCGCCGGTGATGGCCGAGGGACTGCTCCTCCTCGCGCTCGGCGACGCGGGCCTCGTGGCCGTGTCTGCCCAAGACGGCGCGGTCCGATGGAAGCAGCCCCTCACCGGGGTCCTGGGGTTGGAGGTGGAGCGCGGCGGGCTCTTCGCGGGCACCCGCTCCGGGCGGGTGGTGGCGCTGTCGCTCCGAGACGGAAGCACGCGCTGGAATCAGCAAGTGGCGGAGACGCTCACCGGCCCACCGACGCGACTCCTGGGCACGGTCTGGGTGGGCGCGGGCCCGGCGCAGCTCGTGGGACTCGCACCCGCGGACGGTCACGAGGTGGCGAGGGTGACGCTGCCCGCGCCCCTCGTCACGCAGGTGGGCACGGCGTTCGGGACGCTGCTGCTGGTGCCCACGAACGAACGCGAAGGACGGCTCGTCGTGCTCAAGGCCCCCGCGTGGGACGTGGCGCTCAGCCTTCGCACGGACACGTCGCTGCGAACGCGCCCCGTGGTGCAAGGCGCGCAAGTGTTCCAACTCGGACAGGATGGGCGCGTGCTGTCCTGGAAGCTGCGCGTGCCCGAGCCGTGACCCCACCTCACCCCCGTGGGATGGTGCCGAGCACACGCACGCAGGGGGCGCGAACATGACCACCGAGACGCAAGAGACCCGGTGCTGCATCGTGGGTGGAGGCCCCGCCGGGATGATGCTGGGCCTGCTGCTCGCGCGCGCGGGCGTTGACGTGGTGGTGCTGGAGAAGCACGCGGACTTCCTCCGCGACTTCCGGGGCGACACCATCCATCCCTCCACGCTGGAGTTGATGCACGAACTGGGTTGGCTCGAGGAGTTCCTCGCCCTGCCCCATCAACAGGCCACCAGCCTGCGCTTCCAGAGCGGTTCGCACGACATCGTGGTCGGCGACTTCACGCACCTGCCCACGCACGCGCGCTTCATCGCCTTCATGCCGCAGTGGGACTTCTTGAACTTCCTCGCGCGCAAGGCCGCGGCGTACCCGGGCTTTCACCTGCGCCTGCGCGCGGAGGCCACCGAACTCGTGCGACAGGGTGACGCCGTCGTCGGCGTGCGCGCCACCACGCCATCAGGCCCACTGGAGGTTCGCGCGGACCTCGTCGTCGCGGCGGATGGCCGAGGCTCGAAAGTGCGCGAGCAGGCCGGCATGTCCGTGGAGGAACTGGGCGCCCCGATGGACGTCCTGTGGTTCCGCGTCTCGCGCCGACCGAGCGACCCCGTCGACCCCTCGGGTCGCTTCGAGGGCGGGCAGTTCTTCATCCTGATCAATCGCACGGACCAGTGGCAGTGCGGCCGGGTCATCGCGAAGGGCTCGGCCGAGCAGCTCCGCGCGCGCGGCCTGGAGCCATTCCGTGCAGAACTCGCGCGGCTCGCCCCCTTCCTCGCGGACCGCGTGGGCGAGATTCGGACCTGGGACGACGTGAAGCTGCTCACGGTCCAGGTGAACCGGCTGTCCACGTGGTACCAGCCAGGGCTGCTGTGCATCGGGGATGCGGCCCATGCCATGTCTCCCGTGGGCGGAGTGGGCGTCAACCTCGCGGTGCAAGACGCGGTCGCCACCGCGAACCTGCTCGCGACGCCACTGCGCGAACGCACCGTGCGCGTGGAGCATCTGCGTCAGGTCCAGCTCCGCCGAGAACTCCCCGCGCGGCTCACACAGCGCGCCCAGGTCCTCATTCAAGACCGAGTCATCGGCCCGGTATTGAAAGGCGAGGCCACGGGCAAACTGCCCTGGCCTCTGTGGCTGCTGAGCCATATTCCCCTGCTGCGGCGCGTGCCCGCCCGGCTCGTCGGCATGGGCGTCCGCCCCGAGCACATCCACACGCCTGCCTTGGAGCAGCATCGATGACGCTGACAACCCACGACGCGGGCTCACTGGCCCTGGCCCCTCTCGCGGCGCTGTTCGAAGCATCCTTCGAGGGCTACCTCATCCCCATCCGCGTCACTCCGGCGCAGCTCGCGACGCGGGTGCGCAGCGAGCAGATCGACCTGGCGCGGAGCCTCATCGTGACGCGGGATGGAACACCGCAAGGACTCTGCCTCCTGGCCCGCAGGGGAGACACCGCACGCGTGGCCGCCATGGGGCTCGTGCGCGAGGCGCGTGGCACGGGGATGGGACGCGCGCTGATGGACGCGGCCATCACCGCCGCCCGGGCGTGGGGCGCCGAGCGACTGCGGCTGGAGGTCTTCGAGCGCAACGAGGCCGCACGCCGGCTGTACGAACGCGCGGGCTTCCAGGTCATGCGTCGCCTCGCGGGCTGGGAGCGCCCCCCTCGGCCTGCTGAGTCCACGATGCCGCTGACAGCGATGCACGCGGGGCAGCTCGCACGCGCGATGTGCGCGGAGCCGGAGCGAAAGTGGCCCTGGCAGATCACCCCCGAAAGTCTCATCTCCGCGAGCGAGACGCTGGTGTCCTACGCACTCGGCACGCCCGCCCAGGCCTGGGCCATGGTGGACGCGAGCGCACCGGAGACGGTGTCGCTGCGCATGCTCTTCGTGAGCCCCGAAGCCCGTCGCCGCGGGTTGGGTCGGCGCCTGGTGGATGCACTCCAAGCACGCCACCCAGGGCGGCGGCTCTTCGTTCCGCCGTTGGTCCCCGAGGACTTCGCCCTCTCGGTCCTCCCGCGCCTCGGCTTCACGCGCACGGGGTTGGACCAACTGGAGATGGAGCGACGGCTCACATAAGCAATCGTGCGCGGGCGCACCGGGTGGCCCTGGCTCCCGGGCAACCCCGAGGCGGAGGATGGGTCTCCATCATGTCCACCGCCTCCGCCCACGCTCCCGTCGCGTCCGTTGCTCCTCCTCCGCCCGGGCCCCGCACGGAGCCCCTGCTCGGCAACATGCGCGCGCTGCGGCGAGCACCGCTGGACTACTTCCTCGCTCAGGTGCGCGAGCATGGCGACGTGGTGCGCTTCTGGCTGGGCCCCAAGCCCGTCACGCTGGTGGCCCATCCAGACGGCGTGCGCCACGTCCTCCAGGACCACGTGCGCAACTACAACAAGCAGACCCGCGGCTTCGCCGTGGTGCGCGAGTTGCTCGGCCAGGGCTTGCTGACCAGCGAGGGGGACTTCTGGCTGCGGCAGCGTCGGCTCGCGCAGCCCGCGTTCCATCGACAGCGGCTGGCCAGCTTCGCGCGAACCATGGTGGAGGCCGCGGAGGAGCTGGCCACGCGGCTCGACGCGCGGTGCGCGCAAGGGGCCCCCTTCGACGTGGCGGAGGAGTTCAACCACCTGACCTTGAGCGTCACCAGCCGCACGCTCTTCGGGGCGGACATCGGCGCCTCGGTCTCGCGAGACATCGGCGAGGCCCTCGCGCGGGTGCAAGATTTCGCCAACGCGAGGCTCACGCAGCTGCTGCCCCTTCCCCGCGCCCTGCCGCTGCCCTCGCACCTGCGCATGCGGCGGGACCTCGACATGCTCGATCGCGTCGTGCGCGAACTCATCGAGCGCCGTCGCGCGGACACGGGGGCGCACCACGACCTGCTCGCCATGCTCATGGAAGCGCGCGACGAGGACACCGGCGAGCGCATGAGCGACACGCAGCTGCGCGACGAGGTGATGACCCTGATGGTCGCGGGCCATGAGACGACCGCCAGCGCGCTGTCCTGGACGCTGGTGCTGCTGTCTCGGCACCCCGACGTCCGCCGCCGACTGGAGGCCGAGCTGGCCCAGATGCTCCAGGGACGCAGCCCCACGGTCGAGGATCTCCCCAAGCTCGCGCTCACCCGCCGCGTCATCGACGAGTCGATGCGCCTGTATCCTCCTGCGTGGATCAGCTCGCGCGCAGCCATCCAGGACGACGTGATTGGCGGCTACCACATCCCTGCGGGCAGCTTCGTGCTCGTCAGCCCGTGGGTGACGCACCGGCATCCCCGCCTCTGGGAGAACCCGGAGGGCTTCGACCCGGACCGCTTCCTGCCCGAGCAGGAGCGCGAGCGGCCTCGGTTCACCTACTTCCCGTTCGGAGGTGGGCCGCGCCAGTGCATCGGCAACCAGTTCTCGCTGATGGAGATGGTGCTCGTGCTGGCCACGCTGGTGCCGAGGCTGAAGCTGGACCTCGCCCCGGGCCACCCGTTCGCGCCCGCGCCGGCCATCACCCTGCGCCCGAGGCCGGGCGTGTGGGTGACGGCCTCGCGCCCGCGCGCCGCTACCCCGGCATCAGGAACCGGGCAATGACGCGCTTGAGGCCCACGCTGCCACCAAACTCCACGGTGACCTTCGCGTTGGGGCCGCTGCCCTCGGCGGACACGATTCGGCCCGAGCCGAACTGTTCATGGCGCACGCGCATCCCGCGCACGTCGCCCCCAATGCCATCCATGTCCGAGGTCTGCGAGTAGGAGCGGTCCACGCGGGGCCCGTCGTCCTCGTCCCACGAGCGCTTGCGCGGCGCGACCGGCACCGCGCGCGGAGGCTGTGGAATGTCGCGCTCCTCCATGCCGAACAAGGCCTGGGGCACGTCTCGAAGGAAGCGGCTGGGCGGGTTGTAGCGCAGCTCACCAAACAGGGAGCGGCACTGCGCCAGGCTCACGAAGAGCCGCTTGCGCGCGCGGGTGAAGCCCACGTAGCAAAGCCGCCGCTCCTCGGCCATCTCCTCGCCGGTATCCGGGTCCTCGCTGTTGAGCGCGCGCGAGTGAGGGAAGACTCCGTCCTCCATGCCCGTGAGGAACACGGCGTCGAACTCCAGGCCCTTCGCCGCATGCAAGGTCATGAGGGCCACGCGCCCCTCGCCCACCTCGGCGTCCGCCTCGCCCACGAGGCTGATCTGCTCGAGGAAGGCCTGGAGCGCCGGCACGTCCGCGGTCAGCGGAGCCGCATCCAGCTCGGGCGGCACCGGCTGCGCATCCGCGGCCTGGGCCGCCTCCGCCAGAGCCACCATCGCCGCCGCGCGGTTGAGGTCGAACTCCTGCGCGGCGCCCAGGAACTCGCGAAGGTTCTCCGCCCGGGTCTCGGACTCGTCGCTGCCCTCGGCGACGAGCGTCTCCACGAGCTTCGTCTCCTGGAGCATCTGATCCACCGCGCTCGCCGCGTCCTTGGCGGTCTGCGCGAAGGTGTGGAGCGACTCCAGCAGACGGCGCACGCCCGCCAGCCGCTTCACCGCCGTGGAGTTCAGCGAAGGAATCTCGGACGGGGTCGCGAGCGCCTCGTAGACGCTCACCCCGCGCGTGTTCGCCCAGTCCGTCAACCGCTCCACCGTGGTGTCACCAATGCCGCGCGCCGGGGTGTTGATGATGCGCAGCAGGTCCGCGTCCGAGCGCGGGTTCACCATCAACCGCATGTACGCGGAGGCATCCCGCACTTCGGCGCGGTCATAGAAGCTGCGTCCGCTCACCAGCGTGTAGGGCACGCGCGCCAGGCGCAGCGCCTCTTCCAGCACGCGGCTCTGCGCGTTGGTCCGGTAGAAGACGGCCATGCTGGAGAACTTGATGAAGCCCTCGCGCTGCACCGCGAGGATGCGGCGCGCGACCTCCTGCGCCTCCGCGCGCTCGTCCCGGTTGAGCAGCAGCGTCAGCGTCTCGCCCCGGGGCCGCTCGCTCCAGAGCTTCTTGGGCATGCGGCGCTCGTTCTTCTCGATGACCGAGTGCGCCGCCTCCAGGATGATCTGATCCGAGCGGTAGTTCTGCTCCAGCTTCACCACCCGAGCCCCCGGATACTGCAGGGGGAAGTTCAGGATGTTGTCCACGTTCGCGCCGCGCCACCGGTAGATGGACTGGTCATCGTCGCCCACCACCACGAGGTTCGCGGACGGCGGGGGCGCCATCCACTTGAGGAACGCGTACTGCACGGGGTTGGTGTCCTGGAACTCATCCACCAGCACGTGCGTGAAGCGCGTGCGGTAGCGCTCCAGCACATCCGGCCGCGTCTGGAACAGCTTCACCAAAAGCAGCAGCAGGTCCCCGAAGTCCACCGCGTTCGCGGCGCGGAGCAGGCGCTGGTAGGAGTCATAGACGGTCTTCACCACCACGCCGCGCACGTCGTCCGCGTCGACGTGCATGTCCTCGGGCAGGCGCGCCGCGTTCTTCTCCTGGTCGATGCGATGCAGGATTTCGCGCGGCTGCATCACCGGATCCACCCGCGACTCACGCATCGCGCGCTTCACGAGCGTGAGCTGATCCCCGTCGTCGTAGATGACGAACGAGCGCGTCAGCCCCACAGACTCCGCCTCGCGCCGGAGGATCATCGCGGCCGCCGAGTGGAAGGTGCTCACCACCAGTTCGTTCGCCTGTGGGCCCAGCAACTGGGACAGGCGCTCGCGCATCTCGCGGGCGGCCTTGTTGGTGAAGGTCACCGCCAGGATGCGCCAGGGGAAGACGCGGCGGACCTTCACCAGGTGGGCGACCCGGCGGGTGATGACGCGCGTCTTGCCGCTGCCAGCGCCGGACAGCACGAGCAGGGGGCCGTCGCCGTGCAGCACGGCCTCGCTCTGGGGCGGGTTCAGGTCTTCGAGGAGGGCGGATTCGTGGGGGTTCACGGGTGCGTCCAAGGGGAGCCCTTGCTTCTAACGTCTTTCCCTGTCGGGTGGGCGGCCTTCCAGCACGGCCCCCCACCTGCCGGGCCGCCAGGTGTCCGGAACGGCTATAACGAAACAGGCCCATGTCCGACGCCCCGTCCCGCCCCTCCCAGGCACAGCTCGACCGCTACGCCGAGCTCTTCAACCAGAGCGCCACCCTGAATCACTTCGGCGCCACCCTCTCCTTCCCCGAAGGCGCCAAGGTCGTGGTGACGCTCCCCCGCATTCGCCCCGAGCACCGCGGCGGACTGGGCGGCAACGCCGTCAACGGCGGCATCCTCGCGGCCCTCTTCGACCTCGCCATCGGCTGCACCCCCGCCTTGCGAGACCCCACCCGGCGCTGCGCCACCATGCAGCTCTCCATGAGCTTCGAGCGCCCCGTCCACGGCGACACCCTCCGCGTGGAGGCGACGGTCGATCACGGCAGTCTCTCGACCCTCTTCGCCACGGCCCGCGTCCTCGACAGCGAGAACCGCGAGTGCGCCCGCTGCCAGGGCATCGTCCGGGTCTCCTCCGCCCCTTGGGCCTCCGGCGAGAGCCCCGCCATCAACTGACATCCACCCACTCCAAACGACATCTCGCACGCCTTCGCCGATATGGCTCCCCACGACGCACGTTCAGAGGGCACCGGAGCGCAGGCAGGCTCCGGAGACCCATCTGACCGACGGGAAGACGGCATGAGTGCAGCCGTGCAGGGCCTGCGGATGACGGCGGTTCGTGTGCGCGAGGAAACCGAGGAGTCCGCCGAGGCACCGCGTCGGGAAGACGAACTCCTGGCAAAGCGTGCGTTGGCGGGAGAGCGAGCGGCGTGGGATGCGCTCATCGCGCGCCATGACCGTCGGGTCATGGTATCGCTGTTGTCCAAGGGCGTTCGGGCAGACCGGGCGCGAGAGCTGGTCCAGGAGACCTGGGCGCGGCTCATCCTGCAACAGCAGCGTGGCCTGCTGACGGAGCTCCGCCTGCCGAACCTCGCGCTCACCCAAGCCACATTCCTGGCCGCGGATGACGCCCGCCGGACGCGGCGCGAGTCGCTCAGCGGCTCGGTGGATGAGCTGGCCGAGCGACAACACCCGGTGGACCCCGCCGCCTCCGCCGAGAAGAGATTGCTGTCCGAGGAGCAGTTGTCCCGGGCCCATGCGGCGCTCGCCGAGATGTCCCCGAGCGCCCGGAACGTGTTTCTCCTGGCCTGTGATGGCCAGGAACTACCCCATGCCGAAGTCGCGGCGCGCGTCGGGTTGTCGACCCAGCGAGTGCGGCAGATCCTGTGCGAGGTGCGCAAGCGGTTGCGCGCCGCGCTCGAGGAGGAGACCCATGCTTAAGGCTCACCTCACCCGCGACGACGCGGAGCAATACATCCTCGGGGCGCTGGCCCCCGAGAAGGCCGCCGCGCTCGAGGCCCACACGGTGGAGTGCGAGCCGTGCGCGCTGCTGCTGCAGGAGGAGGCCCTGCTGGAGGAGCAGACCCGCGAGATCGCCGCGACGTTCGCCCCGCGCGAGCACCGGGTCCTCCGCCCCGCAGCGTGGGGAGGACGGCGCATGGCAGCCGGAGCGGTGAGCGCCCTTCTGGCGGCCGCGGCATCGCTGGCGCTCGTGGTGCATCGAGGCGGCACGACACCCACGAGCCTGCCGCCCAGCGCCCACGCCAGCGCGGGCCCCGTGGTGGAGTTCGACGAAGGCGCGGAGATCCCGCGCGTCGTCATGGTGGCCTGCCCCGACCTGGCGACGGAGGCCGAGTGCACCGAGTCGGCGGTCGCCCGAGGACTGCTCGTGCTGTCCCCTGGTGGGGTGGCCGAGGTTCCTCGTTACGAGGGCCACAGTGGCTTCCCCACTGGCGCGCTCCCTTCGGGGCCTGCGTCCCTGTGAGCGCACGCGTGATGACCTTCTTCAAGAGCTGTCGTCCGCTGCTGCTCGCCCTGCTGGCCACGACCGCCGCCGTGGCGAGCGCGGAGCCGACCGTGCCCGCCGCCGCGTCCCAGAAGCCCAAGCTCCCGGTGGGCTGGTACGTGACGGAGAGCGCCCCGCAGCACTACGAGGCCAGCGTCGAGACCTCCAACCCCTGCGAAGGCGCGCGCAGCGCGGTGCTGCGCTCGCGCACGAGGGACGCCAACGGCTACGGCACGTTCATGCAGGCCTTCGGCGCGCAGGACTTCCGAGGCAAGCGCCTGCGCTTCTCCGCCAACATGCGCGTGAGCGACCTTCAGGGCTGGGCGGGCTTGTGGATGCGCGTGGAGGGCGCGGATCCCCGACTACCCCTCGCCTTCGACAACATGCAGTCGCGCGCGCTGGTGGGGACGACCCGCTGCAAGCGCTTCGACGTGGTGCTGGACGTGCCTCAGGAGGCGACCACCGTCATGGCGGGCCTCATCATGAGCGGCACGGGTGAGGCGTGGCTGGACGGCGTGCGGTTCGACACGGTGGACGCCTCGGTGCCGGTGACGGACCTGCTCGCGTCCCGTCCCGTGCTCCCTCCGGCGCCCAAGGGGATGGAGGCCGAGCCCGTCGTGTCGAAGTACGACATGGTCGCGCTGGGGCGCGTGGGCGACATCTGGTTCAACCACGGCCGCGTCAACGGTCACCCGACCTACATCCGACAATCCACCGGCACCTGGCAGACCCCGAGCGGAGAAGAGCTGTTCGAGCACGGCATCGAGGTGAACGGGACGCTGGGCCAGCGCGACGTCAAGGTGAAGGTCACCTCGGGCGGCCCCGTCACCACCATCAAGGGGACCTGGGGCCCGGACGACGTCTTCATCGAGTTCAGCGCGAAGAAGCTCACCATGCAGTGGGGCATCTACACGCGCGAGTTGGTGCGAGACCTGGAGACCCCTTCCGGCGCGCAGTGCAATCGCTACCTCACCATCGAGGGCCCTCGCGAGACGGACGAGATCGAGTTGTGCGGTGCGACCCTGGGGACGCGGCCACCCTTGACCCAGTTGGTGGCCGCCTTCCTCGAAAATGGCTTCCGCCCCATCGCCCGCAACAACTCGCTGCCCGTGCCCCTGCCGCCCATCGACCGGCGGACCAACGTCCAGTCATCCGAGCGGTCCGGCACTCAGCGCATGTCGCAGTGACAGCGGCCCGGCCCCCTCTTCCCGGGCCCCGGCACTAGAAAGCGAAGTCCCGCTCCAGCGTCTCGCCTCCCGCCTGCACCGTGAGGTGAGCGGAGTGGGCGCCCGTGGCGGAGGCCGTCGTCAGGTCGAAGGACATGCCCTCGGGCCCCTGCACGGGCTTGAGTGAGGGGCGGCCCGGAGACAGGAACACCGCGGCCGTCACCGCGCGCGCGCCCAGAGGCTGCACGAGGAGCCGAACCCGCTGACGCTCCCGCACCAGCACCACGCGGAAGTCACGCCGCTCATCCAACACCTCGCGGTGCTCCGGATGACGCGCGGCCATGGGACGAGGCGTGGCCGGAGTCCGCGACGTGCGCGCTCCCGGCATGGCGGGGAGACCTTCCTCCTCCAGAGACAGGGCCTCCTCGATGGCCACGTCACCTTCATCCAGCGCCAGCACGGCCTGGGCACACTCGCCGCACTGGGCCGTATGCGCATCCACCCGGGCGCGCTCCTCGGCGCTCATCATGCCCAGGTCGAAGCGCCAGAGTTCTTCTTCAGTCAGGTGATACCGCGGGGGCGCATCCACCAGCGCGGTGTCTTCGATGTCCGCTCGGCACTGCGCGCAATCCCTCACATGCGCCGAAGCGTCCTGCGCCTTTCCCGCCCACAGGGCCACCAGGTCGTCGCACTCGGCACGCCCGGAATACCACCAGGCACGGGCGCGCTCCGCGGAGTCCAGGAGGTCACGCTCCTGCCGACGCTGCGGATTGAGGGGAATGAACCAGCGG
This sequence comes from Myxococcaceae bacterium JPH2, assembly GCA_016458225.1. Taxonomy (NCBI): domain Bacteria; kingdom Pseudomonadati; phylum Myxococcota; class Myxococcia; order Myxococcales; family Myxococcaceae; species Myxococcaceae bacterium JPH2. Next base: position 42,886 of record JAEMGR010000005.1, read on the forward strand.
GCTCGCGCCTGCAGCGCGGAATCCAGATTCGCCAGGGCGGCCAGGAAGCGCTCGCGATGCTGGGCGCTCTCACCTTGCAAGGCACCGTGGAGAGACTCCCAGGTGGCCAGCGCGTGGGCTGTCGACGCCGCGCGGTCTCGAGCGGCCAGGCCTTCCAGCGAGGAGGCGCGCCACAGCTCCGCCTCATCTCCCCCGTCCCCCAGCGCCACTTCCATCGCCTCCTCGGCGGCCCGCAGGAGCGCGGTCTGAAGCGCCTGCGGTTTCTGCTCGTGGAGCCAGGCCTCGACTTGAGAGCGGCCCAGGCGCCTCAGGGCAGCCTCCACGCCCTCCGTGCCGAGCACCGTCGAGCGCCGGAGAACCTCTCCCGCTGCCTCGAGCACCTCCCCCACGGAGGTAGACCCCGAAGCCAGACGCGCGCGCCTGGCCTGGTACCGAGTGAGCGCCTCGTCGCTCATGACGACAGCCCTCCGGCGCCTCGTGATTTGAATTCACGCATGCTCATGCTTCCTCCTCGGGGCTCGCTTCGCCCTGCAGCTCGAGCAGGTACAGCCGCAGATAGGCCTGCGCTCGACTGACGCGCTTGTAGGAGTTGACCACGGTGATGTTCAGGCGACGTGCGCATTCCTCGTGATCCTCCACGTCCTCGTGGTGATAAAGCTCCCATGCTCCAGCCTCCTTTGGGTGTTCCTGCTGGAGCCGCGCGTACGCGGCCCAGTAAAGCTCCTGAGCTTCGGCGCGCTCGTCCCGGCGCTTCGAGCCCTCCACCGCGCGGGCGATCTCCGCGGGAGACTCCTCCATCGCGTCGTCCGGATTGACGGGCGCGTGCGCGAGGTCCTCCCGGTTCCGCCGGTAGAAGTCGATGGCCACGTGCTTGACGATGCGCAGGAAGAACGTCTTCGGCGACGCGCTCTTGCCGGGCATCTGCTCAGACACGCCACGGAACTGATCCAAGCCGCGGGCGATGAACTTCCCCACCGCGTCCTGGAAGAGCTCATCCGCATCCGCGGGTGAGCCCCGGCCATAACTCGCCTGAATCTTGCTGACGACGTACCGCGAAGGACGGGCCCACCGCGCGCACAGCGCTCCGAGCGGGCCACTGAACGGCTCACCCGAGTTGCGGCGGCGGGTCACCTCCGCGAACAATTCCTCATCCGAGAGCTGCTCGTACACCGGAAGGACCTGGGAGCTGCCCCAGGAGCCTTGCTCCCAGGGGGTTGGATTACGGGGATGTGGCGCGGCAACGTACCACGTTGGCATCCTCAGGCAGCCTCCGATGAAGCGAGGGCACCCGCGACCCGGACGACCGGACAATCGGGGCACCGTGAAGGGGCCCGACGCAAGGACGATGGGTTCCTGACAGTCGAACGTCCCGGGCAAGAGCCCCAGCGGAAAAAGCCCCCCTGTCAGGCAATCCACCGCTCGCCGTCCCTCGCCGCAACGCTTTCGAGCGCCCGGCCGAGCAGGCCCCACAAGCTGTGGTTCAACTCCACGCATGTGCCTCTGGCACGTGTCCGCCGGCGGTCCGGCACTGAATTTTGGATTCAGACCCACGGCCTGCTCACTCGGGTGCTCACTTTCCTTTCGGAGTCCCCCGTCATGTCCGCGCGTACCATTGTCATTGGCGACCTCCACGGCTGCTACCACGAGGCCTTGGAGCTGCTCGCCAAGGTCGGCGCGACGCAGAGCGACCGCGTCATCTTCGCGGGCGACCTCGTGGACCGTGGGCCTCAGCAGCGCGAGTGCGTGGAGCTGGCCATGCAGCACGAGGCCATCCTCGGCAACCACGAAGAGAAGCACCTCCAGCAGCGACACCGCGCCGACGAGAAGCTGCTGCCCGACCACCTGGAGACGCGCCGCGCGCTAGAGCCCCGTCACTTCGATTGGCTGGAGCGACTGCCGCACTATCTCCGGCTACCCGAGCACAACGCCGTCGTGGTGCACGCGGGCATGATGCCCGGCATCCCCGTGGAGGCACAGGACCCGTATCACCTGCTGCATGCACAGTGCATCCAGCCACCCTCCAAGAAGAGCTACTGGCCCTCCAAGGCCCCCGAAACCGCGACCTTCTGGACGAACCACTGGCGCGGACCGGAGCGGATCATCTTCGGCCACACGGTGTTCGACCGACCGCTTGTCACCGAGCACGCGGTGGGAATCGACACGGGCTGCGTCTACGGGCGCTCGCTGACCGCGGTGGTGCTGCCGTCCTGGGAGCTGGTCTCCGTGCCTGCTCGGGACACGTACCGGGGTGGCAAGTCCGTCGCGAGAATCCCCGTGCACGGCGACGTGTGCGCCTTCTCCTAGGTCCTTCGGCGTCTTCTCATTTCTGCGTCTTCAGTTTCCTCGACTTCGCGCCCGGCCGCTGAGGCCCCACAAGCACCCATTCATCCAGTTGTCGCGGGTTCGAATCCCGCCGGGGCCACTTCGTGGCCTCGTAGCTCAGCCTGGTAGAGCGCTGGCAAAAATGGCTTCAGCACTCGGGCGCACCTTTTCCCCGGAGGGGGACTCCCATGACCACGACCCAGAACCCGACGTCCCTGCCGGAGGCGCATCGTGGCCCCGCCGAGCGCTTGCTCGAGCTGGTCCTCGGTGGCTCGGCGCACCTGTGGCACAACCGGCCGGGCCTCAACGTGTCCGGCACCTGGTATGCGGCCGCGCATGCCACCCCGCAGCAGCGCGCACGCGGCCGGCCCGTGGCGCCGGGCTTGTTCGCGCCCGCGGCGGTGAACCTCTACCGACAGCTCCTCGACATCTATCGGCTCAACGCCGAGCTGATGGCGCACTTCGCCTCCTACGCGTTGACGCAGACCGACTGGCGCGACCTCAAGGTCGCCACGTGCGCGCTCATGCTCGTGCAGGAGCACGCAGGTCAGCCCGTGCGCGGGGACCAGGGGGAGATCGCCTTCCATGACGACGACTGGCGCGCCATCGGCGAGGCCATGGTGCTGCACTACGAGCGCAAGTCCCTGCGCATGCTGACGCCCAAGTCGGTGCTGCGCGTGGCCGAGCTGCTCGAGCACCCGGAGATCGCCCAGCTCAACCGGGCCGCGGGCTTTGGTGATCCGGCGTCCCGCAAGGCGCCGCTGGGTCGCTGGAAGCGCGTGGCCACCCGGTGGCTCGCGGCGCGCGAGTCGAACCTGCCCATGCTCCAAGGGCTGGTGAAGGCGGGCTACAAGGAGACGCTGAAGAAGCTGGCGCGCAAGGCGGGCTACAAGCCGTCCTCGCCGACCTTCTTCGAGGTGCTCGGGTGGAAGCAGAAGCAGTCCTCCGGGGGTCACCGCGCGGTGGGCCTGGAAGGGCTGCGCCTGGTGAAGCGTGAGCGCTTCGATGGCCTCAGCGAGGCGGAGATCTGCGAGTGGATCAGCCTGGAGCGGCTCTCCTACAAGGACGTCGTGGGGCGCTTGCCGAAGGACGTGGGACTGACGCCGGCCATCCTGGCGGCGGTGCTCCCGTCCCTCTCGGATCGCGACCTGCGCATGATGACGCCCACGCTGGAGGAGCTGGGGCTGTTGGAGGACTCCGCCGTGAAGGCGCGGTGGGAGAAGGCCGTGGCCACGGCGACGGATCAGCGTGCGCTCAACATCGCGAAGAACGTGCGTGGGCAGGCCCTGCGCCAGAAGCTGGAGGAGGCGAGCGACAACGCCGCGCGGCAGGCAGTGGCCGAGGCGACGGCGGAGACAGACGTGCGAGTCATGTTCCTCGTCGACAAGTCGGGGTCCATGGAAGGCGCCATCGAGCAGTCGAAGGAGGCGCTCGCGCGAATCCTCGCGGGCTTCCCCTTGGACAAGCTGCACGTGGCGGCGTTCGACACGATGGGCACATTGCTCAAGCCCAAGGCGGCCAACCGCGCGGCGGTCCAGCACATGTTGGGCAGCCTGAGGGCATCCGGCGGCACGGTGCATGGCGCCGCGGTGCACGCGCTGCACCGCGACGGCGTGAGGGTTCCCACCGAGGCGCGGCTCGTCGTCATCGTGGTGGGAGACGAGGCGGGCGAGGCGGGCGATCAGTTCGCTCGGGCGTTCCGGGACTGCGGCTACACCGTGTCCGCCCTGGCGCTGATGGTGAGTGTGGTGGGAGCGCGAGGCAACACGGTGCGCACGTGCGCCACGCAGCTTCGCGTGCCGTTCAGTGAGGTGCAGGTGGAGCAGTTCGCGGATCCGTACCAGGTTCCGCGGGTGCTCAAGGCGTTGCTGGACGCGCCCGCTGCCACGGGAGTCAGCCAGTCCGGCTGGGTCGAGCGTGTCATGCGGACCCCGTTGTTGAAGGTGGCCTGAGGTCGTCAGGCCTCACTCGGAGGCGGACGTGGACTACCGGAAGTTTCTCGGAAAGGCGCAGTCGATGGTGCTGCCGTATTGCGGCGGCGGGACCGTCGATGCGCCTTCACGCCGCCTCCGCGTCACCACTCCGGTCCAACCGGGCTGGTGGCGCTTCGAGGTGCAGGGGCGCCATGCGACCGCGCGAGAGGTGGCCGAGCCGGAGGGCTTGGACTCATGTCCGCGCGTCCGAGGACACCTCTGGGGAACGCGCCTCGTGCGCGACGGCGCGGTCGCGGAGCGCCTGGAGCTGATGCCGGAGGAGGAGCCGCCCCGCTTGTCGTGGGTCGTCGCCCGTCGCTGGCATGGCGGCACGCTCCTGTTCGATAGCCTGGAGTTCGAGAGCGAAGCAGAGGACGGCGCGCGGCGGGCCCTGGAGGAAGGACGAACCCTGGCCGGAGCCAAGGGCGTCAGCGCGTCCCTTCGCGCGGCCTTCGGCTATGCCGTCGTCGACGCAGTGGCGCGGACGCAAGGCATTCACTTCGCGCCGGCGGAAGTGCGCGGCAAGGTCCTCGCCATCTCGGAAGGAGGACGCACCGAGGCCGAGGCCGTTCTCTCGCGGCTGATCACCGAACGCGAGGTCCATCAACGCGCCCTGGCTCAGCGAGAAGCCGCGCGCGAGCAAGCAGCACGCGCACAGACACAGCCGCTCCACGCACGACCAGCCACGCGCCCTCAAGGACGAAGCTCACGTGTCGAGGCGGAGGGCCACCCGTCTGAGCGCGTGGAGCGCGCGCTGGAGAGCGCGGGCGCGCGGCTCTATGCCCAGCGCCGGCTGAGCAACGGGCTGCTCGAAGTGACCTATGGCTTCATGGACGAGCGCTTCGTCTCCGTGGTGGACGCCCAGACGCTTCAAGTACGAGACGCCGGGGTCTGCCTCGCGGGCGCGGATGACCGGGTGACGTTGGAGAGCCTGCCCTCGGTCATTCGCGAGGCCATCGAGTCGGACGTGCTGGTCATCACCCGACACGCCTGACCCCGACAGGAGTCACGTCATGCCCCACGCCACCTTGCGCGAAGTCTGTGCCCTCATCGGGCGAGGGGGTGGGGTGCTCTGGAGCGATGCGTCCGACAGCCCCATCCTGCTGCCGGACTCCCGCGCGCGCTGGGAGGCCATCTGGCGCCTTCGCGAGGAGCTGGAGGAGATCGCCCACAGTCATCCCGTGGGACCTCGGGGGTTCTCCCACGAGGACGAGACGACGATGCGCGCGCTCACCGAGGCGCTCGGGCGCGCCGTGCGCTTCTCGGTAGTCGCCCCCGACGGCATGGTGGCGCGCATCGGGAGCGAGGACGTACACCTCACCGCGGAGCCCGAGTGGGCCGCGTGGTTGCGCCGCGCCTCGGGCATGCACGAGGCGCCGTAACGCCAGCGTCAGCCGCCGAGCAGCCGGTTCACGAGCGCGACGTAGTCCTTCTTCGCGGTGTCTCGCGGCAGGCTCTTGCGCTGGGCCCACGCGTCGTACTTCGCGCGCCCCTTGATATCCAGCATCCCGGGACGCTTGCCCTGCACATCCCCCTCCGTGGCCTGCTTGAAGAGGGAGTACAGGGCCAGCAACTGCTCGGTGGAAGGCTGGCTGGGAAGCGTCTTCACGCGCTCCTGCGCGGAGCGGAAATCATCGTCGAGGGCCATGGCGTCTCCTGGTTCGCACGACCATAGCAACGCGCGGACACGACGCGGGTAGCGCGCCCCCCGCCGCTCCACGTTCCATCCCAGATACGGACAGGGCCGCGGGCAAAGCAACGCCCGACCCGCACGTTCCGTATCGGTTTCGCGGGGAGTTTCATGTCATGGAGCAACCTTCCAGGACATGGATTTTCCACGAATGTCAGAGCAGATTGCTTTGTCTAGCGACTCACGAGATTGTGAGAATTCCATGATTCTTTACGACGAGAGCAACCTCTCCCAGCTCTCCTGGCCCGACACCTCCGAGGGGCGATTCGCGCGGGACTTCCTCTCCCCGCTGCTGCGCCAAGGCACCTCGGCCTACGTCTCGGACCGCACCACCCTGCGCCTGGTGCAGGTGGATGACCTGGTCCTCCCGCTGGCCATCAACGACTCCGAGTACGACAACTCAGCCCTCTTCTCGACCTTCTCGCGATACATCACGTTGCAGTTGTCCGCGGTCACCGCCGAGGCGTGGGGACCGTTCCGCGCGTGGCTCGTGCGCGGCGTGATGAAGACGCTGGGGCTGCTGCTCAAGGCCTCGAAGATCGACCGGTGCGTCTACGTGGACCACTGGCTGATGCTGCGCAACCTCGGCGTGACGCTGTCCGCCGAGCAGGTGCGGCGGCTCTCGGACTTCCTGGCGTCACGCTTCCCCAAGCACGCCATCGTCTTCCAGGCCGTGAATCCGGCCACCCACGCGCCGCTGCTGAACACCTTGAAGGACCAGGGCTACGACTTCGTCTACGCGGCCCACACGCGCATGCTCGTGCCCTACAAGGCCGAGGTCAGCCGGCAGGTGCGCGAGAACCGCCGACGCGACGCGCGGCTGCTCGAGGCCGCGGGCTATCAGCTCGTGGATGGCCGGAAGATGCCGGACTGCGCGCCGAGACTCGTCGAGCTGTACCGCGCGCTGAACGGCGAGAAGTACTCGACGAACCTGCAGTTCTCGACCGAGTTCTTCGACACCACGCTGCGCGAGGGGATCCTCGAGTACCGGCTCGCGGTGAAGGACGGGCGCATCGATGGCTTCTACAGCTTCATGGTCAGCCACGACGTCGTCTCCTCGCCGGGCTTTGGCTACGACCTGAGCCTCCCGCAGGACCTCGGGCTGTATCGCGGGCTCGTGTATCACCTGATGCAAGAGGCGGTGGATCGCGGGCTGACCATCGAGCTGGGCGCGGGCGCGGATCAATTCAAGAGCTTGCGCGGCGACAAGGGCGTGCCCCGCTACAGCGCGGTGTACCTGCGTCACCTCCCAGAGTGGCGCAAGGCCGGATGGAGGCTGCTCCAGCGCTTCGCCAACGGCGGCCTGCTGCCCGCCTCCAAGGGATACCTGGGCGGAATCGAAGGCGAGCCGCCCGTGGGCTTCGACGGCATGCCCGACACGTTCTCGCCCCCCATGCCCATGGGCCCGCGCGAGGCGGCGACGGCGCTGCGGCAGGAGTTGGACCTGCTGGAGCGAGGACTCGACGAGACGGCCGGACTCGAAGGCGAAGCGCTGGCGCGGAGCCTCACGCCGCTCGCGGACAAGCTCCACAACTGGCCCCAGCCCACGCTGCGTGTCCTCGAGCTGCGCGAGAAGCTGGCGAAGCGGGAGCAGGAAGCTCGGCGCAAGGACTCCGCGCGCCCGAAGGCCGAGCAGCCCGCGGCCTCGGAGCAGGCACAGCAGCTCCTCGACGCCGCCACACGCATGGGGGAGACCGCCCTCGTGGCGCGACACCTGGGTGACGCTTCCGCCCAGCACCTGCGCGCGGTCGTGGAGTGTCTGCGACAGGCCCCAGGTCCCACCGCGGTGGTCCTCACCGCGTGTCGAGGCGAGAAGGTGGTGCTCGTCACCGCCGCGACACAAGCACTGCTCGCGCGCGGCGTGGATGCCAGCCAGCTCATGGCGCAGGTCGCGCCCTCGGTGGGCGGCAAGGGTGGAGGTTCACCCGACGTCGCCTGGGGCGGAGGCTCACGCCCCGATGGCATTGACGCTGCGCTCAGCGCCGCTCGCGATTACCTCCAGGCGAGTCTTGGCAGTCATTGAATTCCGTGTCGCGTCACCGGACTCACCCGACCATGCACCTCTACGACGAGACCCAGATCGAGGCGGCCCCTTGGCCAGACACCGAGGAAGGCCGACAGGCGAGAAGCTTCCTCGTGCCGCTGTTCCAACAGGGCCCTCAAGCCTTCTTCGAAGACAAGGCCAGCATGCGATTGCTGGCCATGGATGACCTGTGCATCCCGCTGTCCGTCACCGAATCGCCACACGACAACTCGTATTTCTTCTCGATGTTCGCGCGCTACATCACCAGCCAGCGCGCCGCCATCAAGACAGGCAATTGGAGCCCCGTCGCCGGCTTCGTCGCCAGCAGCGCGCTGTGGGGCGTGGGGTCTCTGCTCAAGGCCGCGCAGATCGACAAATGCGTGCAGGTCGACAACTGGCCCACCATGCGCAACATGGGCGCGGCCCTGGACGCGGACCAGGTGAAGCGCCTCACCGAGTTTCTCGTGTCGCGCTTTCCGCACCACGCGATTGTCTTTCCCGCGCTGAATCCCGCCACGCACTCCCCGCTGCTCAACCACTTGAAGGGGCACGGCTACGAGTTCGCGTACATGACGCATACGCGAATGCTGCTGCCCTTCGGGTTGGAGCTGAGCCGACGCGCCTTTGAGAACCGTCGCCGCGACGGCCGCATCGTGGAGACCACCGACTACTCGCTCGTCGAAGGGAAGGATGTTCCGGGCTGCGCCCCTCGGCTCGCCGAGCTGTACCGGATGCTGAATCGGGAGAAGTACACGACCAACCCACCCATCACGACCGCGTTCTTCGAGGCGGCGCTGCGTTCGGACAAGTACCGCATCCGCCTGCTCGTGAAGGACGGGCGTGTCGACATGTTCTACGGCGTCACCATCAAGGACGACGTCGTCAACTGCGCGCTCTCTGGCTACGACATCACGCTGCCGCAGGAGTTGGGGCTGTATCGCATGCTCAACAACCTCCTGATGATGGAGGCCCTCGACCGCGGGCTCGCCATCGAGACAGGCGGCGGCGCGGATCAGTTCAAGACGCTGCGCGGCGACCGGCCTCTTCCTCGCTACAACGCGGTGTACCTGAAGCACCTCTCCGCCCGCCGCAGGGGCGGATGGAGGCTGGTGCAGCGACTGGCCAATGAGTCCCTCCTGAACGTGAGCCGCGCCCGGCTCAAGCAGGTGGACGGAGACGAGAATGTCGCCGGCTTCGACGGCATCCCCGAGACCTTCGCGCCCCCGTTCCTGAGTCCGCGCGAGTCTGTCCAGCTGCTGCGTCAGGAGTTGGACGCGCTGGAGAAGGCGCTCGACGAGGCCGCCGCGCTGGAGGGACTGGAGCGCGTCCACCGGCTCTCCGAACTGTCGAAGCGCCTGGAGAACGAGCAACTCCCCCGCGCCCGGGTCGCGGAGCTTCGCCAGCGCTGCGAGTCGCTCGCGTCGGCGATGCAGAAAGACAAGCGCGCGCGAAAGTCCGCGGGGCGAGCGCAGCGCGCGGAACAGGCGCGTCAACTCCTGGAGCAGGCTTCGAAGCTGGGCGACACCACGCTCGTCGCGAAGCACCTGGGCGAGGCCCCGCTGCATCACCTGCGCACGTTGGCGGAGCTGCTGCGCAAGTCGGCTCCAAACGCCGCGGTCGTCCTCGCGGCGACCCAGGGCTCCACCGTCGCGCTCGTCACGGCCGCGACTCGGGACCTCATCGAGCGCGGAGTGAACGCGGGCATCCTGCTCGCACAGGCCGCGCCCTCGGTGGGCGGCACGGGCGAGGGAAGCCCTGAGATTGCGTGGGCAGAGGGGCCTCGACCGGAGGGCATCGCGGCGGCGCTGGACGCCACCCACGCCTTCCTCCAGGCCCGGCTGAACCCTCCGACCTGACAGCTCCACCCCATCCTTCAACCCGCGACAGAGCCGCTGGCTGCGCCGGCTCTGCAGAGAGGTGTGTTCCACGATGGCTCCGACGCAAGAAGACAAGCGGGCGCGGCTGGCGAGGCTCCTGCGCGACAAGACACAACCTCATCGGCACGCGCCGCCCTCGTTCTCCCAGGAGCGCATGTGGTTCCTGGATCAGTGGAGCCCCGGCAGCGCGCTGTTCAACATGCCCGCGGTGGTGCGCCTCACGGGCGCGCTCCACCTGGACGCGCTCAAGGCGAGCCTCCAGCAGTTGGTGGATCGCCACGAGCCCCTGCGAACGGTGCTCCCGGAGCAGGATGGCCAGCCCATCCAGATCATCGCGACCACGCAACCGCTGTCGCTCACCGTGGTGGAGCTACAGGATTACCCGCCCGCCGAACGGGAAGCCCGCGCCTGGGAGCACATCGCCGCCGAAGCACGGCGGCCCTTCGCGCTGGCCCAAGGTCCCCTCATGCGCGCCACGCTGTATCCGGCGCATGCGCATGAGCACCTGCTGCTGCTCAACCTGCATCACATCATCGCGGACGGCTGGTCCATGGGCGTGCTCGTCCGGGAGCTGGCGGCGTTCTACGTCGCCTTTCTCGAGGAGCGCCCCGCGACCCTGCCTGCACTGCCGCTCCAGTACGCGGACTTCGCCGCGTGGCAGCGACAGTGGTTGCTCGGTGGCGTGCTGGAGGCGCAGCTCGCCTTCTGGCGTGCTCGGTTGGATCCACACTCCCGCATCGAGCTTCCCGCCGACAAGCCGCGCCCCGCGACGCTCGGAAACCGAGGCACACGGCAGGTGTCGCTGCTCTCGCCCTCGCTCACGCAGGCCCTGCGGGACTTCAGCCAGCACGAAGGCAGGACGCTGTTTGTCATCTTGCTCGCGGCGTTCGACGTCCTGCTCCATCGCTATACCGGACAGACGGACCTGACGGTCGGGACACTCGTCTCCGGTCGCGGCCGGGCCGAGGTAGAGGGTCTCATCGGCCTGTTCATCAACGCCCTTCCCTTGCGCACCGCACTGTCCGGCAGCCTCACGTTCCGCGAGCTGCTGGAGCGCGTGCAGGACACGACGCTCAAGGCCTACGACCACCAGGACGTGCCCTTCGAGAAGCTGGTGGAGGCCCTCAAGCCCGAGCGCAGCTCCAGCCACCTGCCCATCGTCCAGGTGATGCTGATCCACCAGAACGCGCCCGCCTCGCCGCTCCAGGCACAAGGGCTGCGCATGGAGCCGCTGCCCGTCACCACCGAGACGACCAAGCACGACCTGACGCTGTACGCGATGGAGCTGCCCGACAACCTCCAGCTCAGCGCCGAATACAACACGGACCTCTTCGAGGCGCCGACGATGGTCCGCCTCCTCGGGCACCTGCGCCTGCTCCTCGAAGGCGCGCTCGCGAATCCGGACGCGCGCATCGCGGACCTGCCTCTGATGTCCGAGGCCGAGCGACAGCAGGTCCTCGTGGAGTGGCATGGCGCGCGGGACGCATTCCCTCGTGACGCGTGCATCCACACGCTCATCGAGGCCCAGGCCCAGCGCACCCCGGATGCCGTGGCGCTCACCTTCGAGGGCCAATCCCTCACGTACCAACAGCTTGACCAACGTGCCAATCAGTTGGCGCACCATCTGCGCGAGCACGGCGTGGGCCCAGAGTCGCGCGTGGGCCTGTGCTTGGAGCGGTCGCTGGAGCTGGTCATCTCCCTGCTCGCCACGCTCAAGGCCGGCGGCGCCTACGTGCCGATGGACCCCGGCTACCCGGCGCAGCGCCTGACCTGGATGCTCGAGGATGCCCGGCCCACCGTCCTGGTGGCGCAACAGCACCTGCTGGCCGTACTCCCTCCGCACGACGCCCGCGTGGTGTGCGTGGACACCGAGGTAGAGGCCATCGCGCGCCACCCGAGTCGCGCGCCCGAGCCCTGGGCCACGGCCGATCACCTCGCGTACATCATCTTCACGTCGGGCAGCACTGGCCGTCCCAAGGGCGCGATGAATGCGCATCGCCCCGTCGTGAACCGCCTCTGGTGGATGCAGAACGAGTACCGCCTGGGCTCGGAGGACGTGGTCCTTCAGAAGACGCCGTTCAGCTTCGACGTGTCGGTCTGGGAGTTCTTCTGGCCGCTCATGGTCGGCGCGCGGCTGGTGGTGGCTCGCCCCGGTGGACACCAGGAGCCCACCTATCTCACGCGGATCATCGAAGAGGCGCGAGTCACCACGCTGCACTTCGTCCCGTCCATGCTCCAGGTGTTCCTCGAGGAGCCTGGCGAGGCGCGCTGTCATCCCGTGAAGCGAATCGTGTGCAGTGGCGAGGCGCTGCCCCTGGAGTTGAAGGAGCGCTGTCTCCAACGACTCCCGCATGTGGAGCTGCACAACCTCTACGGCCCCACCGAGGCCGCCGTGGACGTCACCGCCTTCGCCTGCAAGCCCGCCGATGGACGACGCTCGGTGCCCATCGGTCGACCGGTGGCGAACACCTCTATTCGACTGCTCGATTCGCGCATGGGGCCTGTGCCCGTGGGAGTCGCCGGCGAGCTGTTCATCGGCGGCATCCAGGTGGGGCGTGGCTATCAATCGCGCCCGGACCTCACCGCCGAGCGATTCATCCCCGACCCGTTCAGCGAGACTCCGGGCACGCGGCTGTATCGCACCGGAGACGTGGCGCGCTGGCTGCCCGATGGCAACATCGAGTACCTGGGCCGCGCTGACTTCCAGGTGAAGGTGCGCGGTCTGCGCATCGAACTGGGAGAGATTGAAGCCGCGCTGGAGCAACAGCCGGGCGTGCAACAGGCCGTGGTGCTCGCGCGCGAGGACATCCCCGGAGACAAGCGACTCGTGGCGTACGTCACGGGCCGGGGTGGGCCGAGCGCCGTGGATGCCGAAGCCGTGCGCACCGCCCTCGCGGCGCGGCTGCCTGAGTACATGGTGCCCGCCGCCTTCGTGGTGCTGGAGGCGCTGCCGCTCAATCCCAATGGCAAGGTCGAGCGCAAGGCCCTCCCCGCTCCCTCATTCGAGCGCACCGAGGAAGCCCGCGTGGCGCCGAGCACGCCCACGGAGCGCGAGGTCGCCGCGCTGTTTGAAGAACTGCTCAGCGTGCGGGACGTGGGCGCGAAGGATGACCTGTTCCGCTTGGGCGGCAACTCACTGCTCGCGACCCGCGTCCTCGCTCGACTGCGGACCCGCTTCGGCGTCGAGCTGCCCTTGCGCGTTCTCTTCCAACACTCCACCGTCCAGCAGCTCGCGAAGCTGGTGGATGACACCCGCGCGATGGGGACCGAGCACGCAACGCCCACCGCCATATCTGACAAGCGCGAGCGGCGCCCGGCCATTCCCTTGAGCGTGGATGACGCGCCCGAGGGCACCGCGCTCGCCTCCACGACAGCACCTGAGGAAGGGCCTGCCGCCGAGATCTCTCCAGAGGAAAGGCATCGCGTCCTCGTGGAGTGGAACGACACCTCCGCGGACTTCCCTCGTGGCGTCTGCATGCACCAGCTCGTGGAGGCCCAGGTCCAGCGGACTCCCAACGCCGTGGCGGTGGTCGCGGGCGGGGCTCGGATCTCCTATCGGCAGCTCGATGCTCGCGCCAACCAGCTCGCGCGACACCTGCGCTCGATGGGCGTGGGGCCCGAGGTCCGAGTCGGGCTGTGTGTCGAGCGCGGGGTGGACATGGTCGTGGGGATGCTCGGCATCCTCAAGGCGGGAGCCGCGTACGTCCCGCTCGACCCCACGTATCCTCGCGAGCGACTGGCGTATCTGCTGGAGGATGCGCGGGGCCCAGCGCTCGTCGCGCACTCGCATCTGCTCGCGTCGCTGCCTCCGTACGACGCGCGAGTGGTCTGCCTGGATACGGAGCGGGAAGTCCTGGCTCGCGAACCCAGCGGACCGCTCGAATCCAACGCGACGTCGCAGAACCTCGCCTATCTCATCTACACGTCGGGCAGCACGGGACGCCCCAAGGGCGTCGCCATCACACACCACAGCGCGGTGGCCTTCCTCTCCTGGGCCCACGCCATCTACTCGGCCGACGAGCTGCGCGGCGTGCTGGCCTGCACGTCCGTCAACTTCGACCTCTCCGTGTTCGAGGTCTTCGCCCCATTAAGCCGAGGCGGCACCGTCATCGTCGCGCGCAATGCCTTGCATCTGGCTGAGCTGCCCGAGGCCTCCGAGGTCACCCTGCTCAACACGGTGCCCTCCGCCATGGCCCAGCTCCTGAGGCTCGGGGCGTTGCCGCCGTCGGTCCGCACCGTCAACCTCGCGGGCGAGGCGCTGCCCGCGCCCCTCGCACGACAGGTCTTCGAAGTCCCCACCGTCGAGCACCTGTACAACCTCTACGGCCCCTCCGAGGACACCACCTACTCCACCTATGCCCACGTGCAGCGCGGCGAGGTGCCCAACATCGGCCGGACCATCACCAACACCCGCGCCTATGTGTTGGACGCACAGCTCCAGCCCGTGCCCATTGGTGCCACAGGCGAGCTGTACCTCGCGGGAGATGGCCTGGCGCGCGGCTACCTCCACCGGCCTGACCTCACCGCGGAGCGCTTCATCCCCGCGCCCTTCGAGCCCGCCGGCTCTCGCATGTACAAGACAGGCGACCGCGTGCGGTATCGCGAGGACGGTGCGCTCGAGTACCTGGGCCGCAATGACTTCCAAGTAAAGATTCGCGGCTTCCGCATCGAGTTGGGCGAAGTGGAGACCGCGGTTCAAGCACAGCCCGTCGTGCGCGAGGCCGTGGTGATGGCGCGCGAGGACCACGCCGGCGACAAGCGGCTCGTGGCCTATGTCGTCGCGCGCGAGGGACAGACGCTGGACGTCACGACGCTGCGGCAGAGCCTGCGCCAGCGGCTCCCTGAGTTCATGGTCCCCTCGGCGCTCGTCGTGATGGACGCACTCCCGCTGAACCCCAATGGCAAGGTCGACCGCAAGGCCCTGCCCGCCCCCGTCGCGGAGCGCGCGAGCACGCGTCCGTATGAGGCCCCGAGCACACCCACCGAGGAGTTGCTCTCGGGCCTCTGGAGACAGGTGTTGGGCTTGGAGCGCGCGGGACTCCAGGACCACTTCTTCGAGCTGGGTGGTCACTCCTTGATGGCCACCCAGGTGGCCTCCCGACTGCGCGCGTCGCTGCATGTCGAGCTGCCCCTGAGCGCCTTCTTTGAAGCACCCACGCTCGGGGCTCTCGCGCGGCGAGTGGAGGCGGTTCGGGAGCAAGGCGACGCGCGCCCCATCGTGCCGCCCCTGCTTCCCGTGCCGCGTGGCTCCAGGGTGCCGCTGTCCTTCGCGCAGCAGCGCCTGTGGCTGCTCGACCAGCTCGAACCTGGCAGCACCGCCTACACCATCCTCGCGGCGCTGCGCCTGCGAGGTCCTCTCAATCCCCGCGCGCTCGTCCGTGCCTTCCAGGCCCTCCTCCAGCGACATGAGAGCCTGCGGACCCGGTTCCTCGCGGACGAGGCGGGGCCGCATCAGGTCATTCACGAAGACGCTGCACCGGACATGCGGCTCATCGACCTGCACGACCTGCCTGAGTCGGAACAGGAGCGCGAGTCGCTTGCCCTGGCGAGCGACGAGGCGGAGCGGCCCTTCGACCTCACGCGCGGCCCGCTCGTGCGTGGACTGCTCATCCGTCGCGACGACACACATCACCTGCTCGTCGTGACGATGCACCACATCATCTCCGACGGCTGGTCCTCCGCCGTGCTCATCCGCGAGCTGTCCTCGCTGTACGCGGCGTTCACCGCCGGGCAGGACGCACGCCTGCCTGCGCTGTCGTCGCAATATGCGGACTACGCACTGTGGCAGCGCCAATGGTTGCGCGGCGACGTGCTGGACTCCCAAGTCGACTACTGGCGCCGGCAGCTCGCGGGAGCCCCCACGGCCCTGAACCTTCCCACCGACAAGCCCCGGCCCGCCGTCCAGACCTTCCGAGGCGGACGCGTGCCGGTGAAGTTGGGCGCAGAACTCACGCGAGGCATCTCGGCGCTGTGCGCACGCGAGGGCGTCACGCCGTTCATGGCGTTGCTGACGGGACTCCAGGCATTGCTCTCACGCCTCTCGGGACAGCCCGACGTGGTGGTCGGGTCTCCCATCGCGGGGCGCGGAGACGCGGAGCTGGAGGGCCTGATTGGCTGCTTCGTGAACACGCTCGCGCTGCGCACTCGGATGGACGTCGCGCTCGACTTCCGCGCGCTGCTGAAGCGGGTGCGCGACGTCACGCTGGGCGCGTACGCGCACCAAGACGTCCCCTTCGAGCGCGTCGTGGAGGCCGTGTTGCCCATGCGCGACGCGAGCCGCTCTCCCCTCTTCCAGGTGCTCTTCGTCCTGGAGAACGCCCCGGTGTCACAGCCCATGGGCCCGGGGCTCTCGCTCGACTTCGTGGACGTGGAGCGCCACTCGGCGAAGTTCGACCTGACGCTCGCGCTGTGGGACGAGCCCGGCGGCCTCACCGGCGTGCTCGAATACAACAGCGACCTCTTCGCACCGTCCTCGGCATCACGCATGGCGGAGCAACTGCGCGCGCTGCTGGCCTGGGGCGTGGCGAATCCCGAGCAGCCGCTCTCGGCGTTCCACCTTGGCGCGGTGCAGTCCGAGGTGCTCGTTCCCCTGCGCCCGCAAGGCTCGAAGCCGCCACGCTTCTTCGTCCATGCCATCGGAGGCACCGTGCTGGGCTACACGGAGCTGGCGCGTCAGCTCGAGCCCGAGCGTCCCTTCTACGCGCTGCAAGCCCGCGGGCTCGAAGGGGGGCATCCGCCGCTCGACACGGTCGAGGCCATGGCAGCGCACTACGTGCAGGCCCTCCAAGCCGTGCAGCCCGTGGGGCCCTACCACCTGGGAGGCTGGTCCATGGGCGCCATCGTTGCCTTCGAGATGGCTCGATTGCTCCAGGCCCGAGGTGAGCGCGTGGAACCCCTCCTCTTCATCGAGCCGAGTCCAAGCGCCTACGCGCAAGGCATCCGCATCGAGGACGCGGCGACGCTGGGCAGCCTCTTCGCGGCCAACCTCGCGCAGACCACCGGACTCTCGTTGGAGCTCCCCGCCCACGTCTCGCCCGAGGACTCCGACGCGCTGCTCACACACTTGCTGGAGGATGGACGCCGCACGGGCGTCTTCGGCCCCGACGAGGGAATCGACCATCTTCGGACGCTCCAGCGAGCCTTCACGACTTGCGCAACCGCGCTCTATCAGCACACCCTTCGTCCGCTGAACCTCCCCGTCACCCTGCTCCGAGGGACCGAAGCAGACGTGGACGAGGGAGCGGACCGAACCCGGGGGTGGAGCAAGCTCGCCTCCCAAGTCGAGGTGGTGGACGTGCCTGGAGATCATTTCAGCATCCTGCGGTCCCCCCAGGTGGAAGCGGTGGCGCGAGCCCTGGCGTCCCGCTCGCGTGCAGGTGACCTCACGTGACGGCGGCATCGACCTCCGGCACGCGCGGCATCACCCACCCCTCGAGCGTCTTCTTCATCACCTGGGCGGGGCTCGCGGTGTCGTGGTTCGGCTCGGGGCTGATGAGCTTCGCCATCGGCACCGTCGTCTACCAGCGCACGGGCTCCATCACCGAGTACTCCCTCTTCAGCTTCTTCTACTTCGTGCCCCTGGCGCTCGTATCCCCCATCGCCGGAGCACTGGTCGACCGGTGGGACCGGCGCAGCGCCATCCTGTTGAGCGACGTGGGCGCGGGGCTCTCCTCCGCGCTCATCTGGGCGATGCTCGTGGCCAGCGACGCGGGGCACTGGAAGTTGGAGACCTGGCACTTCTACGTCCTCATCGCGCTGAGTTCCGCCTTCGTCGCCCTGCACGGCCCGGCGTATTACGCGACGACGTCGCTGCTCGTTCCGAAGAACCAGCTCGGCCGCGCGAACGGCCTCATCGAGCTGGCGTTCGGCGCCGGGCAGATCCTCTCGCCCATCGTCGCGGGCTCGTTGGTAGGGCGCATCGGGTTGAAGGGCATCGTGTTCATGGACGTGATGTCCTTCGCGTTCTCCATCGCCACCCTGCTCATCGTCCGCCTGCCTCGGCCTCCCCCGCTCGCTTCGGATCAGGTCGGTACGCACAGCCTCCGACGTGACATCGGCGAGGGCTGGCACTTCATCCGGCAGCGGCGCGGCCTGTTCCAGCTCGTGGTGTTCGTCCTCTTCCTCAACCTCAACGTGGGGATGGTCGCCTCGCTCATCACGCCGCTCGTGCTGGCCTTCTCCGACGTCTCGACCTTGGGTCGCGTCATGTCCTTCTCCGGCCTGGGCATGGTCGCGGGTGGAATCGCCATGAGCGTGTGGGGAGGCCCCAAGCGCCGCATCCACGGCATCCTGGGCTTCTACCTGTTGTCTTCGTTCGTGCTGCTCGCCGCCGCCATGCCGCCCACGGCGGTCGTCATCGCGACCGCGGCGTTCTTCTATCTGTCCTGCTCGCCCATCATCGTGGGGTGCCTGTCCTCGCTCTGGCAGAGCAAGGTGCCGCCCGCGCTCCAGGGGCGCGTGTTCTCTGTCCGGCGGATGATCAGCCTCAGCGCGCCGCCTCTCGCCGCGCTGCTGGGAGGCCCCATCGCGGACAAGCTGTTCGAGCCCTGGCTCGCGCCCACGGGCTTGCTGGCGAACAGCGTGGGGCGGGTGATTGGCACCGGCCCCGGCCGTGGCATCGCCCTGCTCTTCCTGTTGATGAGTCTGGGGATGATGGTGCAGAGCGTGCTGTCGTACCTGTCGCCGCACATCCGGAACCTCGAGGACGAACTCCCCGATGCCCTCCCGGAGACGGTGAGCGAGGCGACACCCGCGCAGGTGACGCCAGCCGCTTGAGGTCGCGACTCAGACCTCGCGCTGCCACAGGTGGCGCAGGTCCTCAGGGAGCTGGGCCATCACGTCCTCGGCCTCGCCTTCGCTGATTTGATGTCGCAGCGAGTCCAGCACTGCGCGGACCACGGGCTCCACCGCATCAGGATTCAGGGCGAGATCCTCCCCCACCCAGCGCAGCATCTCTTCGCGACCGAACTTCGCCGGACGCGCCTCGCCCTCATGGCGCTCGCAGCGATGGAGCAACTCCGTCAGGCGGCGCGGGAGCTGCGCCTCCAGGTCGCTCGCCTCTTCGCTGTAGATGCGCTGTTCGAGCGCGCACAACACGGACACCGCCGCCTGCTGGGCCACGCTGGGGGACATGCCACCGCGCTCGCACAAGCGCTTGAGGAAGGCGGCGTACGTCTGGCTCGACCGCATCTGACTGCGACGCGCTCGGCGCTCCTCCAGAGTCGGCTCGCGCCGCGTCTCCGTGCGCTCCTCGCCCGATTCGATGTCCGGACGTGAATCCTCGCGATGGTCGGCCATGGAATCCGCTCCTGTGTTTGCCCTCTGTGGGCATCAGGTTGCCCATGGCCTCCCCCGAGGGCACGTCGGGCCGAGCCGCCCGCCAGGCCCTCGGAGTCCCGCCCGCTACGCGGCCACGCGCACGTACGTTTCGTAGAGCGCACCGAAGAAGAAGCTCCCGAAGCGAGCCACCGCCGCCAACCGCTGCGACGTGTCCCGCGCGTTCGTCACGCGCAGGGTGGTGAGCTGGCGGGCGAACTCCTCCGCCGTGAGCCGCAGATAGCCCTTACCGATGCAAGGCGCCGAGGGCCCTTCGCCGCGATGAAGCGTGACGAACAGCGTCGTGGTGTCCGACCACAGGTCGAGGCCCGGGTCGTCGTGCACGTCCTTGAAGCCCTGGAGGTAGTAGCGCGCGCCCGCCTCGGACTGCAGATGCAGCAGGTACACCATGCGCCGTCCGCCGGGCTGCGCATCCTCGCGCGTCATCAATTGCAGCTCGCCGCCCGTCACCATGAGCGGACGGGAGTCCAGGCCCGGAGCGCTGACGGTGCCCGCGAGTCGCAATGCGTGGCGCGGCTCGCGCAACGTCGCGTCCAGGTCGTCGGTGCGCACCGTGAGGATGAACCGGAACGGCGCCGCGTCCGAGCGCTCGGGGTCTCCCGCCTCGCGGTAGTCCGCGGAGATGGCTGGAGACACATAGCCGTGCATGGTCTCCGTGAACTGCACGCCCACGGGCAGGACCCTCGCCGGTGCCGGGGCCTCGGCCAGCGGCGTGTAGTCGATGTGCCAGCCATTGCGCCGAGCCATCAGCGCGCACGCGCGCTCAGCGACCGCGGAGATGGTGAGCAGCGGATTCGTCCCCAACGCGCGGGGAATCACCGAGCCGTCGCACACATAGAGCCCCTCGTGGACGCCGACACCGGAGTCGCCGGAGAACAAGCGCCCCTCGTGGTCCACCACGCCCTCTTCCGCGCGGTCCGCCATCACGCAGCCGCCCAGCGGATGGGTGCACAACAGCTCATTGCCAGTCAGCTTGGACCAGAGCGGATAGCGCACGAACGTCCCACCGAGCGCCTCCGTGGCGCGCCGCAGCCGCTCGTCCACGCGCGTGAAGACAGGCTGCTCGCCCACGCGCGGCCAGTGCACACGAACCTTGTCTCCCTCCAAACGCAGCTCGCCCGAGCCGTCATCGTGCGACATGACCAACAACGTCTGCGTGTTCTCCACCGCGCCGTGGTCCGCGCCGCGAACCAGGCTGTCCACCTGGCGCAGCCGCTCCTTCACCCAGTCCACCATGCCGCTGTCGGTGTCCTCGCCCACCAGCGCGGCCACTCCCGCGAGCAGCCCAGGCATGAGCGACGCGAACGCACCGGGGATGACGCCATCCTCGATGACCATCCCGTCTTCCTGCCGCACCGTGTCCCGCTGGTCGATGATGCCCGCGATGCAAGGGCCCACGGGCTCGCGCGTCGAGGGGTCGCGCGCGCCATGCCCCACGGCGTGCACGCGCTCGTCGAGGTTGTAGCCAAACCCCATCACGTCGCCGTTCGCGCTGAAGTGCTGCCCCAGGCGCTTGGACATGCCCAGGCCCAGCGCATGGGAGCGCAGGAGGATCTCCGCCGTGCCCATGGTCCCCGCCGAGAGGACCACCCGGTCCGCGGTGAGCGACAGGTCCGGCGCGCCGAACTTCTCTCGCCCCGCATTCAAGGGGCGGTAGTAGATGCGCCAGCGCTCGCCATCCCGCGCGACGTAGCGGACCGCCACCTCGGTGAAGATGCGAGCCCCGTGGCGCTGAGCGTCCGGGAGATAGTTCATCAACACCGTGTTCTTCGCGCCGGTGTTGCAGCCCGTCGAGCAGTCCCCGCACAGGTTGCACGCGGCCTGCCTCACGCCCGCGGGATTCACTCCCTCCTCGAAGGTCACGGCCAGGGGCGGACGCACGAGCCGGCCGCCCAGATGCTCCGCCGACCGAGCCAATGTCCGCAGCTTGGGCAGCGCGGGCGCGTCATGCGGATACGGCGTGGGCCGGAGCATCTGCTCGGCATGGTGGAACCCATCCTCCAGCAGCCCCGACACATCCGCGCGCACCGCGGCAGGCCACTTCGCGTCCTCGAAGACGCGAGGATCCGGCCGCAGCACCACGTTCGCGTTGATGAGGGACGTGCCACCCAGACCGCAGCCCGTGATGACAGACAAGTCACCGTTGCGGTGCAGCTCGAACATCCCGGTCGGAGACCCCACGTCCATGTCCCCCGAACCCGGAGGCAGGTGGAGCTGGAACTCGCCCAGCGCCTGCGTGGCCGTGGTCGGGTAGTCGCCCGGACGAAGCTCCTTGCCTCGCTCCAGCACGCAGACCTGCTGACCGGCGCGCGACAGGCGGCTGGCCGCGATGGCGCCGCCATAACCGGACCCCACCACCACCACCGGGTAGTGCGGTTCCAGTTCATTCCACGGTGAAGACAACTTCTGCATCGCGCGTTACTCCTGTTTCTAGTCCACCAGCCGCAGGCCACGTGGCGCCGCTGGCGCGGGAGGATGCTGCGCGTCCCGCGGAAGGAGATCCACTTCATGAAGCGGGGAAGGCTCCCGAGGCGCCGTCGGCTCCGGGAAGCGCCGCGCCTCGTACCGAGCGCATGCCACGTCCAGCTCGGCACCCACGCCCGCCGTGCGCTCCGCCACCTGGGACGCCAGCCCCTCGCCGGACTGGAACACCAGCTCGCAATAGCGCCGTGAGGAGTCGCCCTGCCCCAACATGCCCGAGCGAACGGGCAGCACCGTCACGCGCAAGACCGAGTCCCCCCGGTCCGCGCAAGCCCGCCGCAGCAGGGGAAAGACCGCCGACAACAGCTCGCCATAACGCTCCGCGGGCACGAGGAGCCCCACGCCATCACACGCCCCCACGGGCACCTGCTCCACGTCATGAATGGATGCCAGCCAGGGATGTAGCAACCCACCCGCGAGCCACAGGCCCGCGCGAACCCGCCCCTCCCCGCGCGAGCCCCAACCCGCGAGGCGACGGGCTCCCGTCCACGCGCGTTGAGCCCAGGCACGCGTCAGCAACCCCAAGGAGCGCGGCGGCACGTCTCGGTACGTCGAGAAGCGGCCCCACCCCCAGCGGCGCGTCGCGGTGCCGCCCTCCGCGTACACGCCCAGGGCCATGCGCGCGTCACCTGGCTCTTGGACTCGCGCGAGCGTTCCGCGTACGAAAGCCTCCAGGCCGCGCGCGCTCACAGAGGTTCGCAGCAACCGCGCCTCCTGCTTGTCCCCAGGCTGGATGTCGAGCATCAGCCGGACGAGCACGCCGTAACGACCCGCTCCGCCCAGGAGCCGCTGGAACACGCGGGGCTCGTGTGCACGCCCGCAGCGACGCAGGACCCCTTCCCACGTCACGTATTCAAGCTCGCGCACGTTGTCGATGAACAACCCCTGGCGCAGCGAAGCCGGGCCCGCTCCGCCCATCGACGCCCAGCCCCCCGCGGTGGTTTGCGCATCCCCACTTCCGATGGGCAGCCCGAAGCCACGCGCCAGCAAGTAGGCGTCCACGCGCTCCAGCCGCGCGCCCGCCTCCACCGTCACGGTGCGCGCCCCTTCATCGAGCGCCACGACGCGCTCCAGACCTGCCAGGGACAGCACGGCCCCACCCGGAGGAACACGTTCCTCCCCATTCGACTCGCCCCCCCGGAGGGTCAGAGGCTGCGCCAGGGAATGGGCCTCGCGCACCGCCGCCACCACCTCATCGAGGGTGCGTGGCCGGTAGACCTTGCACCGGGCGGCCACGGCGTGGGCAGGCCCACGGGAGCGAGAGTGAAAGGACGTCATCTGAGCCAGGCCCCGCGAGGGCGGGATCTCCATCGCTCAGGCAGAACGTCCGGATTCCGAATCCTTGAGTCCGACCCCGGGGTGGGCCAGCACACCCCGAGGGCAGGGGCTAGATCCGCCGGAGAGGAGGACACGTGAGATCCACGGGAGGACTGCTCGTGGTCGCAGGCGCGGTGCTGATGCTCATCGGCCTGCTGGTAGGTACCGGTGCGCTGTCATGGTTCGGGCGCCTGCCCGGCGACCTGCGGTTCGAGACCGAGCACACGCGGGTATACATCCCGCTTACATCCATGCTGCTGCTCTCCCTGGTCTTCAGCCTCGTCGCCTACGTGGTGCGTCGGTTGCTGTAGTGGGCCCGGAGGCGCCCGACTTCCGCCCAGAAGGCTCCGCCTCGGCCGCCTCCCCGCGCGCACGGCGGAACGCATTGACCAGGCGATGGGCGTGGCGTGTCGTCTCCGGCTCGCGATAGCGCGGACTCAGCTTCAACACCCACTCCACTGCGGTCTCCAGGTCCATCAAGTGACCGGGGGAGACATAGACCGGCTGGACGGACGCGCGGGTGCGCACGGCCGTGCCCACGACCTCGCCCTTGTGGGTGATGGGCGAGGTTGCGCCCCGAGACTCCTTCAACTTCCCGAAGCTGCCCACCAGCAAGGACTTGGCGCAGCCGATGGAAGGGATGTCGAAGAGCAGCCCGCCATGGCAAGCAAGGCCCACGCGGCGCGGATGGGCCGTCC
Source organism: Myxococcaceae bacterium JPH2 (assembly GCA_016458225.1). Taxonomy (NCBI): domain Bacteria; kingdom Pseudomonadati; phylum Myxococcota; class Myxococcia; order Myxococcales; family Myxococcaceae; species Myxococcaceae bacterium JPH2. The sequence goes on from JAEMGR010000005.1 coordinate 66,603, forward strand.
CTTGCCCATCGAACACGAGCAGCTCTGGCTTCGGGTCGAGCCTTGCCCACGCTTCCGCCACGATGGGCAGCTCACGAAAGGACAACAGCCCTGGCACATACGGGAAGCGCAGCGGGACCGCGGCACACGATTGAGTCACGGGCTCCAGGGATGGCACCTCCAACACGACGACTCCGCCATAGCCCGTGTCGTTTCCCTTCTCGGTCGAGATGTCCGCGCCGCCCACACGCTGGACGCGCAGGCCGGGAGGAGGATGCAGGACGAGCCGCTCGCGGAGCTTGCGCTGAAGCTCCACCGCTTCGGTGGGAGTCACATCCCAGCGGAACAGCTCGTGTGTGGAGGGAGTCATCCCCATCCTCCGTGGCGCGACGCGGCGACGCGGAAACAAGTGTGCACCGGGTGCGAGCCAGGGACCTCGCGCGTCGCATGCGAGACAAGCCTCCGTCGGGCACACGACGCTCTGGGTAGGGCGATGCCGGGCCCCGACCTGAATTCTCGCGGGGGCGGGAGTAGAGTCTCGCGGCCCAGGCAGCAGTGTCGATTCACGCTCGAGCCCGCGCCACCATGGCCGCGCCTGGGAGTCTTCGCGGAAGGGGCCGGGACCCGAGCGGTGCCCGTTGGGGGGAGGTCGTGATGCGTCGTGTCCTTGCAGGCTGTCTCGCGGTATCCGCGCTGGGGTTCGCGGCGCCCGCTGCCGCATCCGAGTGCGGCTCCACCAGCGCGGGTTGGAACGCACCCAACGGCGCCGTCGTGCTCTCTCGGAGCGACGGGCCCATCAAGGACGTGCTCAACGCCGTCGGCGAGTACCGCACACACTCCATGCTCTCGCATGGCGCCAACGGCGGCGTGACGCACGCGACGATGAAGGATCCCGCGCAGAACGGGTGGCCCACGGTCTGTGGAACGCCGCTCAATGCCACACAACTCCAGTATGGCTATCCGGGCCTGGAGCAGATCAACCAGGGTGGCATCTATCATTATCTCTATGACCCGGACGGCTCTGGCCCCGAGTTCATCGCCTGGCAGTTGGGTGATGCCACGGGTGCCGCCACCGTGGCGGACACGATGTGGTTCAACCACCCCTACACGAGCGATGCCTCACAGGTGGATTCCAGTCAGATCATCGACCGGCCGCTCCGCAATGGCGATCGCGTCAGCTACTCCCTCTATCAATACCGAGACCTGGAGTCGGTCGCGTCCCTGCCCGGAAACTCGGTGAACAACGGCATGGTGTGCTCGACGTTCCTCGCCTATGCCCACAACTACGCGGGGCGCGGCTTCGTGAGCGCGTATACCTATCCCCACGACCGCATCGCCTCCGCGGCGGATTCGCTCTACACGGGCATCTACAACCACTGCAAAGAGTCGCTGGGCTGGTTCGAGAACGCGGCGCTGACGGTCATCTGCCCTGTCTTCTGGAACGTCTGCGGTAACGCCGGCAACCAGGTGGCCAACTGCATGACGAGCAACCGCTGCGACACCAGCACCAGCGTCATCTGGCGCGCGACGAAGAACGACGGCAACGCCACCGCCACGTCCATCAGCCCGGACCGAATCGGCGGATGGGGCGTGCACCCCGTCAACACCACGCTCTGGGCCACGGACTATTCGCACCAGGTCCAGTGGAACTCCGGCGGCAACGTGTACGGCTGCTGGCAGTAGGCCCACCCCCAGGGAAAGTCACGCATGTCCGAGACGGACCGAACCCGGCGCCGAGCCCGCCTCGGCGGCCTCGTGGTGGGATTCCTCGCGGTGGTTCTGGGGTTGGGATGGCTCTATGCCTCCGGCCCCGAGTCGCCCCACACCGCGCCGCCACCTGTCGCGGCGCTCACGCGTGAGCCCGCGCGAAGCGACGCGCCACCACCGGGTGCGCAAGCCGCACTTCCCACCGGTGCGCCGGTCGCCACGCCTGCGGCACCCGAGGCGGAGATTCCGCCACCCGTCATCGACTCGGTGAGCGTGGAGAAGTCCGAGGTCTGCTCCGGCGAAGACAATCTCATCAGCGTGAAGGCCCACTCCCCGGATGGGAATGACGCCTACCTGCACAGCACCATCGGCAACGGATCGGGCGCGCGAGTGCCCTTGCGCGTGTGGCTCAATCCCGACGGCACGTTTGAACCCCAGCACGTGACCGTGTTTGGAAAGAACAACGTCGCCACCTCGGTGGAGGTGCCGCACTACACCGTCAAGGACTGTCAGCCCCAGCGCATCGTGGAGGTGTTCTCGAGGCAGCTCCCCAACAGCGAGGAGGACTACGAGTTCCTCGCGAGGCTCATCGAGCTTCCCGGAAGCGAGACCCAGGGCGCGCGCAAGCCCTTCGTCCCGGCTCGGTTTGTCTGGACGTTTGATGATGCGGAGACGGTGACGACGACCGTGCCGGTGGTGTCCCATCCGCTCACGTCCGTGCCGGGTCGCCCCTGGGCCATGTATGAGCAGCACCTGGTGCGCGTGGAAGTCTCGGACGGGGCGGGACGCAAACTGATGGGACGCTCGTCCCTCCAACTGCTCAACCCCGCCTTCGAGAACTTCGACAAGAAGGGCATCGTCACGGTGTTCGCCACCGGGACGCCCCGATTCCCCGTGCAAGGCGATGACGGCGTGGTGCGGCAGACCTTCCGCCTGTTTCACCGCTGGAAGGGCTCGGTGCGGGTGGACAAGGTCACCGCGCTGCGCGCCCTCGCCGCGCCCGGAGACGCGCCTCCCCTCCCAGAGCAGTCGGACGAAGTCTCGCTGGGAGTCAGCTCCATCCCCGAGGGGCGCGGAGTCGAGGTCCCCGTGAAGCTCGACACGAAGGCGGACCCTCAGGTGGTGTCCGTCACGTATGTGCTGGAAGGCACGAGCGCGGATGGACGCCCGGCTCGCGGCACCTTCTCCGTGATGCGACCGCCGCCACGCCCCACGAAAGACAACAGCACTCCGGTCACGGATCCCCTGCTGCTGGCGAAGATCAAGCGAGCGCGGGAGCTGCTCCATCAGGAGTTCGTCACCGACGAGGACCTCTGGCGCCTGGAGCGCGAGGGCCGCTTCGCGGACCTTCAGGTGAAGCGCTGACCTCCCACACGGGGGCACGCCGCCTTCGGTCAGGATGAGGTCGGGGCTCGCGTCCCGCCCCGGGCCCTACCGCCCTGCCCTCACGGCGGATGGTGGGAATCCCGCACAAGGAGACGCGAACCATGGCCATCCTCAACATCACCTATGACGGCATGTCCGCGGACGTGTCGCTGGAGCTGGACCGACCGGTATCCGACGGCGACCTGCGGCGCATCGCGGTGGAGTTGGTCCGCTCTGGCGAGGTCCCGGGAATGCAGCTCACCCAGATGCGCCCGGACGCGTTCCAGCACTACGTGGTCGACCGCTTCCGCGGTCCCCGTGGCGAGGAGCGCATCTATCTCCGTCCGAAGGTTCCCTTCGGCGCGCGCTGAGGTCTCGCATGCGAATCATCTTCTGTGGCGTGGGCGCCATCGGCTCCACGACTGCCGTGCTCTGCCGCAACCTCGAGGGCTCGCTCGTGTTCGTGGACTTCGACCGCGTCGAGTCCAAGAACCTGCTGGCACAAGCCTACGTGAAGCCTTCGGTGGGAAAGAACAAGGCCGAGGCGCTGAAGCTCCAGTTCCTCAATCTCCATGGCGTGAAGACCGAGTCCTTCGGCGTCCGACTCACGCGCGACAACGTCGCGACGCTCTGCGGGGGCGCGGACCTGCTGGTCGACGCGTTCGACAACCAGGACAGCCGCCGATTGCTGAGCGACTTCGCGCGCCAGGCGAACAAGCCGCTCGTCCATGGCGCCGTGGCCGCGGACGGAACCTTCGGGCTGGTGCGCTGGGATGAGCACTTCGTCCCGGACGCGGAGGACACTCCCGGGCAGCCCACCTGTGAAGGGGGCGTGCATCTGCCGTTGCTCGGCCTGCTCTCCGCCACGCTCGCCCGCGCCATTCAAGACTTCCTGAAGCATGGCGTGAAGCGAGACTCCTTCGTCACGTTGGGCGCGGTGACGCCGACGCCCTACGCCGCCAGCTCGACTTGATCCAAGCCCGCCTCGGACATGAGCGCGGCCAACTCGGCCTTGAGCTTGTCCTTGGCGCGAATCTCGAGCTGGCGGGCGCGCTCCCGCGAGAACCCGAAGTGGTCCCCCAACTCGCTGAGGGTCATCTCGGAGTCGCTCATCACGCGCTGCTCGATGATGAAGCGCTCGCGCGGATCCAACCGCATCAGCGCCTGCTGAACGAGCGCGCGGGTGAGGTCCGCCTGCTGGCGGTCCGCCACCTCATCCGCCTGGGACGCGGCCTGTGACTCCACGAAGTCCAGGTGGGTGGCATCGCCGTCCTCGCCCATGGGGGCATCCAGGGACAAGTCCCGGCCGCCCATGCGCTGCTCCATCTCCCGCACCTCGGACGCCTTCACGTTCAGCTTGCGGGCAATCTCCTCCGCGTTGACGAGGCTCGCGTCTCCCGCGCCCAGCTTCTCCAGCTCGCGCCGCGTGCGCGACAGGCTGAAGAACAACCGGCGCTGGGCCTGCGTCGTGCCCAGCTTCACGAGGCTCCAGCTGCGCAGGATGTAGTTCTGGATGTACGCGCGGATCCACCAGACCGCGTACGAGATGAGGCGAATGCCCTTGTCCGGATCGAACTTCTGCACCGCCTTCATCAGGCCGATGTTCGCCTCCTGGATGAGGTCGGACATCTTGAGCCCGTAGGAGCGGTACTCGTAGGCAACCTTCACGACGAAGCGAAGGTTGCACGTCACCAGCTGGTGCCCCGCCGCGAGGTCACCCTGCCGATAGAGCCGTGACAGGGATTGCTCCTCCTGCTGCGTCAGCAGGGGGTGCTGGTTGATCTCCGACAGGTAGGTGGAGAGGGAATCAGCAGAAGAGAACGAAGAGGAAGCCGGCATGGTGGTTCTCGGGGGAAGAGGACGCTGGGACCACGGAGGCGGTATGCCTGGGACCATTAGCAACCCGCACGCCAACCCCGAGAACTGGCATTTCCAAGTGACTCCGGAGACTTGCGCCGAACCCCACTCATGCCTAAGGGAGAAAGTCGGTCGTTTTTACAGACACGATTTCGAAGACTCTTCCGATGCTTCCTCGCTTGCAGTGAGTTCAACGTAAGCGCATTTCCTGAGCCAAAGTGTGTCTGAGTGGGGCTTTGGCAAACAGGGTGCGAGTGGTCGTCCACTCAGCGGACACATAGGGTGCCAGCCCATGTCCACTGGAAGACTCTCCCCCCGTCCTCGCGTCGGCCTCTCCCTTCTCCCCGCGCTGCTGAGCCTGCTCGCGAGTTCCGCCGCGTGGGGCCAGGCCTCACGCACTTGGGTCTCCAGCGGTGGAGATGACATCAACCCCTGCAGCCGCAGCGCGCCCTGCAAGACCTTCGCGGGGACCTTCGTCAAGACGGCCACGGGCGGAGAGATGGACGTGCTCGATCCCGGTGGCTTCGGCGGGCTGAACGTCACCCGGTCCATCACAGTGGATGGCGGCCCCAACGCGGGTGGCATCCTGAGCGCGGGGGTTCACGGCATCTTCGTGAATGCTCCCGGTGCAGTCGTCATCCTGCGCAACCTGGTCATCCAGGGCGCGGGCACGGGGCTCGATGGCATCCGCATCTTTGCCGCGAGCCAGGTGCACGTGGAGAACTGCACGCTCATGGGCTTCACCGGCTCGGGCATCCACGTGCTGCCGGATGCGGGGGCCGTGCAGCTCTTCGTGCGGAACAGCTCCATCAACGGCGCCTCTTCCAAGCCGCCCGCCGCCCCCACGGACATGACGGCGGGAATCCATATCGAGAGTGGATCAGCGGTCATCGACCATGTGCAGGCCGCCTCGGCCATCACCGGTGTGGGCGTGCTGGGCACCGCGCAGGTAACCGCACATGACCTGACGCTGGCGGGCAACACCGGCGAGGGCATTCACGCGACGGGCAGCGCGAAGGTCACCCTCGAGCGTGGCGTGGTCGCTCAGAACGGCACAGGCATCAAGGCAGATGCCCCCGCGCTCGTGCGCATCTCGGATGTGATGGTGGGACACAACCAGGGCAAGGGCCTGGATGGCAACGTGGCGTCCTATGGGAACAACCGCGTCGCCGCCGGGAACGGGACCGACGGCTCGCCCGCCACCCTCCTGCCGCAGAACTGAGGCGAGCGATGTCCGCTGCCTTGCACCGACTCATTCTCACCGCTTTCATGTTCGCCTCGGCTCCCGCGCTCGCCCAGGCGAGTCGCACCTGGGTCTCGGGCCTGGGCGATGACGCGAACCCATGCGTCCGCACCGCGCCCTGCAAGACGTTCGCGGGCGCGTACGCCAAGACCGCCCCGGGTGGAGAAATCGACGCGCTCGACCCTGGGGGCTTTGGCCCGCTCACCATCACCCACGCCATCACGATTGACGGTGGCCCGCAGACGGGCGGAGTGCTCGCCTCGAGCACCGCGGGCATCACCGTGAACGCCGGCCCGCTGGACGTCGTGATTCTTCGCCGGCTGAACCTCAACGGCGGAGTCACGGGCGCTTCTGGAGCCACGGGCATCCAATTCAACAGTGGCCGCGCGCTCTACGTGGAGCGCTCTCGAATCCACGGCTTCGCCCAGGATGGCATCCGCTTCTCACCCGTGGAGGGAGGCCAGCTCTACCTCGACCAGTCCTCGATCTTCGCCAACGGTGGCGCGGGGCTGTCCCTGGGCTCGACAACGTCGAGAGCCTCCGCTGTGCTCTCTCGCAGCACCCTGTCGCGGAACCAGCGCGGCCTCGCAATGAGCGGAGGTGCGTTCGCCACCCTCTATGACGACACGGTCTCCGGAAACACGGAGGCAGGGCTCTGGGTTCGCGCCGAGACGGGCACCGCCGCGGAGCTCAACGTGGAGAGCCTCCAGTTGACGGGCAATGGCGTGGGAATCCATGTGGCCTCGCTCGGCACGGACAGCCGCGCCCTCGTCCGCTTGTCGAAAGCCGTGGTGCAGGCCAATACCAATGCCAGCACGCGCCTCCTCGGCACGGGGGCCATCCTCTCGTTCGGAAACAACCGGATGGAGGGCACCACCACCCCGGCCTGCGCGGCGGGCACCTTGTCGCTGGAGCCCTCCTCACTGGCGCCCCCCCTGCGAGGCAGCCCCTTCGCGCCCGTGGAGTTCGCGACGCTCGGCGCCCTGGGCAGCGCGCGCGTCTCCGTGACGGGGGCGCTCCCAAGAGGCCTCACGCTGACGGGAGGCGTGCTCTCCGGGACCCCCGAGGAGGGCGGTGACTTTCCCCTGACGCTCAGCGCCACCGACGGCAACGGATGCACCGTGTCCCGCGCCAGCACCCTCACGGTCACCTGCCCGCCCATGACCCTCACTCCGGACACGCTGCCCGAGGCCACGACGGGACAGCCTTACACGGTCCCCGTACTCACCCTCTCCGGCGGCGTTGGCACCAGCACCTTCAGCCTCGAGGGGAAGCTCCCCGTGGGCCTGGCGTTCAAGAACGGCACGCTCACGGGCATGCCCACGCAGTTCGGCGAGTATCCGCTCACGGTGAGCGCGACGGATGAGGGCCGCTGCTCGGCGAGCCTCGCCTACACGCTGAAGGTCATCCGGTCGGCCGACTTCCAGGAGACGCAGGCGCAGCTCACGGCCTCCGCCAACCCCGTCCATGAGGACGAGTCGCTGACCTTCACCGTCCAGGTCCAGGGCGGCACCGGAGAGCCCACTGGAACACCACCCTGATGATGGGCAATCAGGTGCTCTCCACGGTCGCGCTCCAGGGGCGCCAGGCACGCCACACCGTCACGGGGCTCCAGCCTGGGCACTCCGCGTTCACCAGCATCTACAGCGGAGACACGCGCTTCGGCGGGAGCGTGAGCCCCACCGTGGAGATGGAGGTCCTCAAGAAGGCGCCCGCGGCACCCGGTGTCCCAAGCACGACGCAGGACAAGGGCTGTGGCTGCAATGAGTCCGGTGCGTCGGGAGGCGTCGCGTTGTTGCTGCTCGGCGCCCTCCTCGGCAGGCGTCGCCACGCCGCCTGAGTTGTGCCACCAGCCCCACGCGGAGGTGCTGCCTCAGCCTCTCCGCGTGTCAGGGCGGAAATTCCAGGTTCGTCGCTCTCGCGCGAAAGGAGCGGCGACCATGAAGTCCTCGACAGCACAGAGCCCGATGAATCCAACCCATCCACCGTACGCTGACACTGGCATCGGCACGCAGCGACTGCAGCGGTCCGCCGCTCCTCATGGGTGTGGCTGGGATTCCGTCCCCCTGCCTGACCCTCCGCCCGGTTCCTGACGATTCACGTCCCGTCGAGTGGCGGGCGTGCTTCGCCAGAGGCCGGGCTCCCGCGCGGAGACCCGGCCTCTGTCGTTCCAGGGTCTCCCGCCTCCTCCGCGCAGTTCCCCACCTGGGTGTAGCTCAGCTTGGCTAGAGCGCACGGTTCGGATCCGTGAGGGCGCAGGTTCAATTCCTGCCACCCAGACTCCGGCGCATGTGGACACCCTCCCTTGCGCCAAGGACGTCGTGACATGGAGACCTTGGTCCTCAGTTCATCCTACGAGCCCGTTGCCCGAGTCCCCTGGCAACGCGCTGTGATGCTCATCTTCCAGGGGAAGGTCGAAGTGGTCGAAGAGTACGAGGACCGCGTCGTCCGCTCGGTGACCGTGGCCATCCGCATGCCGTCGGTCATCCGCTTCGTGCGGGGCCTGCGCCGGGGCCCCCGAGGCATCAAGTTCAGCCGCGAGAACGTCTACATGCGCGACGGCTGCAAGTGCCAGTACTGCGGCCGTCGTGTCTCCCGCGCCGAGGCCACGTATGACCACGTGGTGCCGCGCGCGCAGGGTGGGCGCACGAACTGGGAGAACATCGTCATCGCGTGCGTGCGCTGCAATCAGCGCAAGGGGAACCGGACGCCCACGCAGGCCGATATGGCGCTGCGAACGGTGCCGGGCAAGCCGAGGAAGCTGCCGGACTCGGTGCACCTGACGTTCCTCTACGAGAAGGGTGTGCCCGTCTCGTGGCGCAAGTTCCTCCGGGACATCGAGTACTGGCACATCGAGCTGCTGGCGGACTGACGTCGCGTGGGACGCCCAAGGTGTTCCACGCGACGGCAGCCCCGTCCCTCGAAGCGGAATGGTTCGCGTGCACGGAATCCTTAGCGTCTGGCGAGCCGGGCCCTTGCGGACTCGGCGCTGAGAAAGGCCACACGCATGCCGCTGTTCCGCACCCGTCCTCGTGCCCTCGCGGGCTTCCTCCTCCTCGCCTCCCTCGTCCCGCTGGGCGTCGGCTGCGGCGCGTCGGACCCCGACCCCGACCCGGCGACGCATCCCCAGGACGTCCCCCTCCCGACAGACGCGGAGCGAGAGCGCATCGAGAAGGGCCTCGCCGTGGCACCGGTCACCGTCAACCTGACCGGGTTGGATCGCGACCTGGTGGGCCTGGGCAGCTACATCGTCAACGCCCAGGGGGGCTGCAATGACTGCCACACCAATCCGCCCTATGTGGCCGGTGGCGATCCCTTTCACGGCGAGCCCACGCAAATCAATGCCGCGAACTACCTCGCGGGCGGAATGGTCTTCCCGGGTGGCATCACGTCGAGAAACATCACGCCGGACAGCATGGGGATGCCGGCGGGGCTCACCGTGGATGAGTTCCTGGGCGTCCTGCGCACCGGCAAGGTGGGAGGCACCCTGCTGCAAGTGATGCCCTGGCCCATCTTCTCCAACATGAGCGAGCACGACATGCGCGCCATCTACGAGTACCTGCGCGCCATTCCTCACGCCGAGCCAGGCGCCAGCACCATGCCCTGACACACACCTTCCTCGTCGACGGTCCTGGCAGCGCTCGAAGGTTCTCGGGATTGCCAGCTCACCACCACGGTTCAGTGGGGGTAGAGTATCGCGGCGCTTGGGGGCGCCCTGACCGACATGGCGACGAGGAAGAGCGAGGACCAGGAGAGACTCATCGACCGCGACCTCACCGCGCAGGCGCGCGACGGCAAGCTGCCGGCCGCGCACGGCGTGGATGCGGCCGTGACGGAAGTGCTCGCCCTGCTCACCCGGGGCGGCAAGCATCCCCTGCTCGCGGGTGAGGCCGGGGTCGGAAAGAGCGCGCTCGTGCAGGAAGTGGCCCGGCGCATCGCCGAGGGGCGCGTGGACGCCGAGCTGACCCAGGCTCGGCTGGTGGAGGTCTCCGTCGCCAACATCCTGGCGCGGAGCACCCAGCGTCAGGCGGCCGAGAGCTTCGAGGAGCTGCTCTCACACCTGGGCCGGCACCCCTGCCCCATCGTCTACATCCGCGACCTGCCCGCCGCGCTGGGTGGCCCCTTGGCGCCCGTCGCGGTCCGCGCCCTGCGCACCGGCGGACTGCGCTTCATCTTCGAGACCGAGCCCAAGCGCGTCCAGGAGCTGCTGCGCGCCGATGAGGCCTTGGCCGAGCGCCTCCACCTGTTGCCCATGCACGAACCACCGCTCGAGAAGGCGCGGTGGGTGGTGGGACGCGTGGCGGAGGAGCTGGAGCGAGAGCTGCGGCTGCCCATCGATCCCGCCGCGTGCGACATGGCACTGCGCCTGTCCGCCAAGTTCCTCCTGGCCCAGCGCATGCCGCGCAAGGCCATTGAGCTGCTCAAGGAGACCGCCGCGGAGGCGGCCGGCGCCGCGCGCGACCACGTCGGGCCCGAGGACGTGCTCACGCGCTTCTGCGCCGCCACGCGCCTGCCTCGCTTCGTGGTGGATGACGCCCTGCCGCTGGACCTGGAGGAGACGGAGCGCTTCTTCGGGGAGCGGCTGCTGGGCCAGACCGATGCGGTGGGCGCGGTGCTGCGCTCGGTGGCGTTGCTCAAGGCCGGACTGAACGACCCGCGCCGACCGCTCGGCGTGTTCCTGTTCGCGGGCCCCACCGGCGTGGGCAAGACGCAGTTGGCCAAGCTGCTCGCCGAGTACCTGTTCGGTTCGGCGGACCGCCTCGTGCGCCTCAACATGGCGGACTACCCCAACGACGGCGACGAGAGCGTTCCCTTCGGCGCGGCGTGGGCGCCGGCGCTGGAGACGCGGCGAGGGGAGCTGTCCGCGCTGCTCGACGGCAAGGTGTTCTCCGTGCTGCTGCTCGACGAGTTCGAGAAGGCCGCGCGCAGCGTGCACGACCGCTTCCTCCAGCTCTTCGACGAGGGCACCTTCGTCAATGGCGCGGGCGAGACGGTGTCGTGCAACAACACGCTCATCGTGGCCACGTCCAACGTGGGCGCGGAGGTCTACCGAGAACCCGGTCTGGGCTTCTCCAGCCCCAAGCGCGCCGAGGAGCAGGTCCACGAGGTGGATCGACGCATCGCCGAGGCGTTCCGCCCTGAGTTCCTCAACCGCTTCGACGCCCTCTGCCACTTCCGTCCGCTCTCCAAGGTGGACATCCGGAAGATTGCCCAGCGCGAAGTGGGACGCGTGCTGGAGCGCGAGGGCATCCGAGCACGCGCCCTGGACGTCGAGGTGACACCCGAGGTCGTCGACCTGCTGGTGGAGCGTGGCTACTCGCCGCAGTTCGGTGCTCGCTACCTGCAGCGAGAGATTGAGAAGACGCTCACCGCCGCGCTCGCGGTGGAGATTGCGCGCCGTCCCCTGCCGCCCGGAACGCCCGTGCGCGTGGAGGCCCGGGTCCAGGGCAAGGTGGTCGCGGTGGCCGAGCCCATCCCCGCCCCCCGCGAAGTGACGGCGCAATTGCTCCTGCCCACCGCCAAGGCCGCGGCGGTCAAGCGCCGCCTGGACCGCAAGTCCGTCCTCAGCGAGATGGACCGGATGGTGGGCCGCGCGCGCGAACTCGCGACGTCCTCGGGGCGACCGGAGCTGGAGGTTCGTCGCTCGGCCCTCCTCGCGGAGACGCAGGCCCCGGACCTCTGGGACGACCCCACGCACGCGGCCGAGGTCATCCGCGCCTTCCGCGCGGTGGAAGCGCAGATCAACGAACTGGAGCGCCTGGAGGCCGCGTGTCTCTTCGCGCGGCGACTGGTGCGCGAGGCGAAGAACGAGGTGCAGCTCGCCTCCGCCGCGAAGCAGGTGGAGGACGTGGCGCGCGAGGTCCAGATGGCCGAGGCCATGCACGCCTCGGGCGCCACCGCGCGCGACAACGAGGCGCTGGTGGACATCTGCGCCAGTGACTCGGCGGAGGCGCAGGAGCTGTGGGTGCAGGAGCTGGCCAGCATGTACCTGGGCTGGGCCCAGCGCCGAGGCTACGAGGCCATGGCGGTGGCCGAGGCAGAGGCCCCCGCGCGCGTGGTGGTGCGCATCGCCGGTCCGGGCGCGTTCGGGTTCCTGTCCGGCGAGGCCGGCATGCACCGGCGCATCGAGGAGGAGAAGCGGCAGCGCGCCTATGTCCGCGTGCACCGCGGCGGTCCCTTGGAGGCCGAGGAGGAGGAGCTGCTCGACTTGGGAGGGCGCCCCATCAAGAGCCACGAAGGGGCCTATCTCCAGCGCGTGCGCACCGAAGTGACAGCGCGCGATGAGTCCACCGGCCGGGTCATCACGCTGGCGGGCTCCAGTGAGTTGGATGAACTCAAGGGCATCGCGGCCCGCGTCGTGTCGGGCCAGGGCGGCAGCACCGAAGAGGTGCGGCGCTACTACCTCGGCCGAGGCGCGCGGGTGGAAGACCCTCGCACGGGTGCCGGCACGCCTCGGGTGAAGGATGTCCTGCGCGGCGAGCTGGACGTGTTCATCGCGGCTTGGATCTCCCGCCCTCCCGCCGAGCCGCCCGCCACGGGGAGCTGACGGCTTCGCGCTCGCTCAGGGCATCAGTCCCTGGGCGAGCCCCAGCCGCATCACCTCCGCCAGCAAGTCCAGGCCTTGCGCCGTGTTGACGCGGGAGTGCGAAGTGCCGCCGCTCGTCACCTGCACCGAGCCACCCATGACGAACGGCACGGGCCGCTTGCCCAACCGCATGAGGCGCTCGTCGTGGAAGGCCTGAGGCGCGCGCTCCCGCAACATGCGCGTGAGCATCACCATGTTCGCGGTGCGCACCGGTTGGAGCGCGGAACCCAGGCACGAAAAGTCCAACGCGTGCTCGCGCAACACCGCGCCACGTCCGTCCCGAGCGAAGACGAAGATGACCTGGGACGTGTCCTCCTCCGTCGAGCGGACCTGGGTCTGCGCGGTCCGAGTCATCTTCAAGCCGCCCGTGACGAGCGCCGTGCCGAGAGCGAGCTGACGCGACTTCTCCGTGTGCTCGCTCTGCGTCCGGACCAGACTGAGTCCGCGGAAGATGGCGACCACGTCCTCCCATGCCATCTCCAGCGAAGGACCCGAGCGAGGAGAGAACGTCACCGAGGCGTCCGCGAAGGTCACGGTGCGCACCAGCGTGCGTCCTTCCTCGACCGAGTGCTCGTCCACGGAGAGGGCCGCGAGCCCCGCCCCGCGCAGCTTCGCGACCAGCGTGTCCGCGGCGTCGGGGGCGAGGCGGGCCAACAGGGCGGGCGGCTCGGGAGCCAGTCGCATGCGGGCCTCGGCGGGCGCCATGCCCGCGGCGGAGGCGAGCAATGCCGCCGCGGAAGAGACATCACTCACGGGACGGACGAGCGCGACGATCTTCATGGCATCCCACCCCTTCGTGCGACCGCGCCCGCATTCTCGCTGAAAACACGGGCGTTCGCGCGCGCCCTGCGCTCGCTCAATCCAACAGGTGGGGATTGCGCAGGATGAGGAGCCCGGCCTGCACGGTGCTGACGTAGTCGTTGAACCGACCGGTGCGCGCCAGCTCGCTCGCGTCGCGCGTCCCGGACTTGGCCAGCACGCCGTCCACCAGCGCCTCGCCCTGGTTGTAGGCCGCCAGGGCCAGCCGCCAGTCGCCATACCGCGCATGGAGGCTGGTGAAGAGGGCCGCAGCGGCCTCTGTCTCGCGCTCCACGTCCAGTCGCTCATCCTTCGTCGCGTCCACCGTGAGGCCGTACTGGCGCGCGGTCTCGGCGATGAACATCCACACGCCGGCTCCGCGCGGTCCGCGGGCCATCGACGGCTCGCGGGACGTCTCGGGCAGGTTGCTCACCGCGGACTCGACCATCGCCACCGCCACGAGCCCCTCGGGCAGCGAATGCTGGCGCAGTGTGCGGGTGAGCGTCTCCCGGCGCGGGCCCAGGTTGGTCAGCGCCTTGCGCATGAAGTCGCGCCCCTTGGGCACCGTCACGAAGGCATTGAGCTTCTCCAATACCTGCTCGTCCACCACCACCGGCAGGTCTCCCTCACGCGCGGAGGACTTCGCGAGCGCTCGAGCCTCTTCCAGGTTCAGGGCTCGGCCACGCGAGGCGCTCTGTGCCCACAGCGCCAGCGGCGTGAGCACCAGGGCCACGCTCGCGACGAGCGCGGTGGCGCGGAAGGGACGAACGGGACGCGACTGGAACAGCATGTGAATCCTCCTGACGGTGGGGTGAGACATTCCGGTGACACCCGCGGCGAGCGGGCGCGAGTGAGGGATGCGGAGCGAGGCCTGCAACAGGCACTCGGCATAGGGGCCGGGTTGCGCCTTGCCTGTCGTCACGAGCGCCTCGTCGCAGGCCATTTCCTGCAGCGAGGCCAGCCACCGGCTCGCGGCGAGCATGGCGGGGTTCCAGAAGAAGACGCTGTCGAGCACGACGCGGGCATAGGCAAACACCGTGTCACGCTGTCGATGGTGTTGAAGCTCGTGCAGCACCGTCATCCGGAGCGACTCCGGCTGCACGAGCAGGCTCGCGGGCACCACCACCCAGGCCCCGGGTTGAGTTCCACGAAAGGGAAACCAGACGGAGTACGCGGAGCCATCCGAGTCATCCACCGCGATGGCCACGCGGCCCACCCTGCGCGCGAGAGGCAACGACCCCAGTCGTCGCAACAGCCGGCGCTGCTGCGCCAGACGCCAGACCAGACACCCCGCCACGCCAATCCCTACCGTGAGCCCCGCCAGAGCACCCCAGGGGAGCACCGGCGTGGAGTCTTGCGCTTGAGCAATGCGACCGCCGCCAACAGGCTCGCGCGAGGGCTCAGGCAATCTCGCGGTGTGCCGCACGACGGACCGCTCAAAGGAAAACAGCGGTCCCACGGGCACGAGCCCTCGTAATGCCAGACATGCCAGCGGCAAGCCCACCGCCACTGCCAAGGTCAGCCGCCCCGCTCGCAAGGCCTGCCGTGAGGAGAGCGGCAACCGGCCTCGCTCGCTCAACCACAGTCCAGCGCGCAGCAGTCCGAGCCCCAACGTGACGAGCAGCGCCACGATGGCGTAGGTCGCGAACAGCTCACGCCACAGCGCGCTCACGACTTCGTCCCCTTGCGACCCAGCAGCTTGCGCAGCTGCTCCACTTCCTCGGCCGACATCGGCACGGCTTCCACCAGGCGCGCCACGAGCGCGGACGCCGTGCCGTCAAAGAGCGTGTCCACGAGGTGGCGCACGCTGTGCGCCTCGTACGACTCTCGAGGCAGGAGCGCCGAGTACAGGTGGCCGCGCCCCTCCTTGCGGCTGCGCACCACCTCCTTCTGCTCCAGGATGCGCAGCACCGTGGACACCGAGGTGTACGCCAGCTTGCGCTCCGGAGGCAGCGCCGCCAGGACGTCCGCGACACTCACCTCGCCCAACCTCCAGACGATGTGCATCAGCTCCAGCTCCACGGGCGTGAGCTGCCGCGACTCCTCGGCGGGCAATGACTTGGACACGGGTGAGACCTCCTGGCCGCGAACAACTAAGAATTTAGTTCTCACAGAACTAAACCCTTAGTTGAACCGCGTCAAGTCGCCCACGCGTACCGGGTCCGAGCACCCGTCAGCTGACAGGATGGGCTGTAGGCCTTCGCCGCACCCACGGCGGGCGGGCGGGCGCGAGGGTGCAGGGCCGCTCGCCGGACGTACCAGGAGGGTGAACTTTCTCACGCACCCCACGGGCTGAGTCCCTAGACTGCCCCCACATGCTCCACGTCATACCCCTGGGTGGCCTCGGCGAGATTGGCCTCAACGCCATGGTGCTCGCTTGTCGCGGGGAGATGCTGCTCATCGACGCCGGACTGATGTTCCCCTCGGAGGGGATGCCGGGCGTCGACATCATCATTCCGGACTTCACCCACCTGAAGCAGAACGCCTCGCAGCTCAAGGGCATCCTGCTCACGCACGGCCATGAGGACCACGTCGGCGCGCTCCCCTTCCTGCTGGGAGAGGTGCCCGTACCCGTCTACGGCACGCGCTTCACCCTGGCCATGGCGCGCCAGCGGCTCAACGAGCTGGGCATCGCCGCGGACTTTCGGGAGATCGAACCGCGCACGCCCTTCACCGTGGGCACCCAGTTCACCGTGGAGGCCAGCCGCGTCACGCACACCGTGCCGGACGCGGTGGGCTACATCGTCCGCACGCCCGAGGGCACCGTCATCCACACGGGTGACTTCAAGTTGGATCCCGACCCCATCGACGGGCTGCGCACCGACCTGGAGCGCTGGGGCGAGGCCGGCGACGAGGGCGTTTTGTGCCTGCTGTCGGACTCCACCAACTCCGAGGTGATGGAGGAGACGGGCAGCGAGCGCGTGGTGGAGCAGACCTTCGAGCGCCTGTTCCGCGAGGCCACCGGCCGCATCGTCGTGGCGATGTTCTCCTCCAACGTCCACCGCGTGCGGCACGCGCTGACCCTCTGCGAGAAGCTGGGACGCAAGGTCGCGCTCATGGGCCGCAGCATGATTCGCAACGTGGAGCTGGGCCGCGAGCTGGGCTACCTGGACTTCCCAGACACGCTCTTCATCCACCTCGACTCGGTGTCGCAGCTCCCCGCCAACCGGGTGCTGGTGCTCACCACGGGCGCGCAGGGAGAGCCGCGCGCGGGCCTCTCGCAGCTCGCCAGCAACGAGGGCGCCTTGCGCCTGGAGTCCGGCGACCTGGTCATCCTCAGCTCCCGCCCCATCCCCGGCAACGAGCGCTCGGTGGGCGCGCTCATCGACCAGCTCCACTGGCGCGGGGCGCGCGTCGTCTACGCGCAGGTGGAGCCCGGGGTGCACGTCTCGGGACACGCCAGCCGGCCGCAGCAGAAGCGCGTGCTGGACATCGTGCGGCCTCGCCACTTCATCCCGGTGCACGGCGAGGTGCGCATGCTCCACCGCCACCTGGCCACGGCGCGCGAGGCGGGACTCGAGCCCGCGCGGCTCCTGCTCGCCCACGACGGCGACGTGGTGACCTTCGAGGACGGCCACGGCCGCTTCACGGGCAGCGTGCCGGCGGGCCGCATCCTCCGGGACCGCTTCGGCGGGGGCATGGTGACGCCGGACACCCTGCTGGAGCGCACCCGGCTGGCCGAGACGGGCCTGGTGGTGGCGGTGATCGTCATCCAGCGCGACACGCTCAAGATTGCCGGCGGGCCGCAGCTCTCCGGCCAGGGACTGTCCGCCGAGGAACAGGCCGCCCTGCCCCGCGTGGCCGAGGAGGCCCGCGCCTTCTTCTCCGAGCTGTCCCCCCAGCTCCGGGGCGACGATGCGCTGGTGCGCGAGGAACTGACACGGGCGGTGCGGCGCGCCTTCAAACCGTACACCGCCCGGCGCCCCCTCGTGCTGCCCATGGTCGTCCGGGTGTAGGTGTGGTAAGGGCGCGCGAAGCCCCCCATGCCATCCTTCGACGTCGTCTCGAAAATCGACCTCGCCGAGCTCGATAACGCGGTCAACCAGGCCAAGAAGGAGCTCAGCACGCGCTACGACTTCCAGGGCACCCAGGCGGACATCGTCCTGGCCCCGGACCAGACTTCCCTCACCGTGAAGGCCAACAGTGAGGACCGCGTCCAGGCAGCCAAAGAAGTCCTGCTCACCCGGCTGGCCAAGCGCGGCATCAGCCTGCACACGCTGGAGTACGGCACGGTGGAGAAGACCGGCCTGCACAACGTGAAGCAGCCCATCAAGCTGCAGCAGGGCATCCCGGTGGAGAAGTCCAAGGAGCTGATCAAGCTGCTCAAGGACTCGAAGCTGAAGGTGCAGGCCTCCATCCAGGCGGATCAGCTCCGCGTCACCGGCAAGAACCGGGATGACCTCCAGGAGGCCATGGCCCTGTTCCGCCGCGAGCAGGACCGCCTGAAGCTGGACATGCAGTTCACCAACTTCCGGGACTGACACCTTCGAACATGCGCACTGTCCTGACGCCGCTGTGCCTGCTGCTGCTCGCCCTGCCCGCCTCGGCGCAGGATGACCGGGCCAGCCGCCCCGTCCCCACGCTGAAGAAGGCGCCTCGCCTCGAGGCCGGCCTCAAGGACTTCGTCCCCCCGCTCATCATCAAGCCCGAGCCCGTCCCGGGCGCCTCGGCGGCCTTCACGGCCAAGGTGGGCTGGCGCAAGGACATGCTGTTCGTGGGCGTGGAGGCCACGGATGATCAGCTCCTCGCAGGCGACGTCCTCAACCTGACGCTCTTCTTCCCCGGCGCGGGCACCACCGCCACCGGCTACACGTACCGCTTCGCGTTCGATGGCAAGCGCGCCTCGGGCTCGGACAGCGGGACGCCGCGCTTCGCCCAGGACCTGGTGAACGCGGGCGTGCAGCGCCGCGGCGACACGCTCATGGTCATGGCGGCCATCCCCGTGCGCGCCCTGCCCCGCTTCCCCGCGCACGACCCGATGGTGATGGAGCTGTGCCTCACCTTCGAGGACCAGGACCAGGTGGGCAGCAAGGCCGTGCCGGTGTCCAACTGCAAGGGCGGCACGACCATGGTGGGGGACGCGCTCCGCCTGCCGGACGAGCTGCGCAAGAACCTGAAGCTCAAGCCCCCCGAGGCCGTCACCGCGCTGGAGTCCGCCGCGGGAGGCTGGCTGGGGTGGGACCTGCTCAGCTACCCGGCCTGGGTGCAGGCGGATGAGCCGCTGACGCCCAGCACGCTGAAGCCCCTGGTCGCCCCGGGCGCGGTGGACCCCGCCAAGGCGGACCTCAACGTGCCCGAGACGCTCAGCCTGCCGGACGGGCGCCCCATCGTCCTCGTGGTGTCCGGGAAGAATCCGTATGCCGTCGCCGGTCAATGCGATTCGGACGACGAGCTGCGGGTCGCGCTGTATGTCGTGACCGGGAAGACGGCGCTGCGGGCGCTCGAGTGGCCGGTTGCCACCTGCGCCCTGGGACGCGCCAGCTCGGTGGTTCTCGAAGATGAAGGCGCGCTGACCATCGGTTACTCGAACGGCGCCACCATGAACTTCGCCTGGAGTGGAGACCACTTCGAGCGGACCGAACTCGGAAAGCGGTAGGACGCAGTGGAAGACACCAAGAGCCTCTACATGATGACCCTCGGCTGCCCGAAGAACCGGGTGGACTCCGAGGTGATGCTGGGCACGCTGAAGAACCGCGGCTACTCGCTGGTGCAGGACCCCGCCGCGGCCCAGGTCATCGTCGTCAACACGTGCGCGTTCATCGGGCCCGCCAAGCAGGAGTCCGTGGACTCCATCCTGGAGATGGCCGAGCTGAAGAAGTCCGGAGCGTGCCAGACGCTCGTCGTGACGGGCTGCCTGTCCCAGCGCTATGGCGCGGAGCTGTCCAAGGAAATGCCCGAGGTGGACCACTTCCTGGGCACCAGCGCCTACGCCCAGATTGGCGACCTGCTCGCCGCCGAGGCCTCGCCCCGGCAGGTCATTCCGGATCCGGACTACATCCACGACGCGAACACGCCGCGCATCAACTCGATGCCGAAGTACACGGCGTACCTCAAGATTTCCGAGGGCTGCGACAACGCCTGCGCCTTCTGCATCATCCCCACGCTGCGCGGCGGACAGCGCTCGCGGCCAGTGGCGGACATCGTCGCCGAGGCGCGGCAGCTCGCGGACAGCGGCGTGCAGGAGCTGAACCTCGTCGCGCAGGACCTCACGGCGTACGGGCATGATCTGCCGGGGAAGCCCAAGCTGCACGAGCTGCTCAAGGAGCTGGTGAAGGTGGACGTGAAGTGGATCCGCCTCCACTACGCCTACCCGCGCGTGTTCCCCGACGAGCTCATCGACGTGATTGCCACCGAGCCGCGCATCGCCAAGTACCTGGACATGCCGGTGCAGCACGCGAGCGACAAGCTGCTGCTGTCCATGAAGCGCGGCCGCAACTCGCAGTTCCTCAAGGAGCTGCTGACGAAGCTGCGCGCGCGCGTGCCGGGCCTGGTGATGCGCACCTCGCTCATCGTGGGCCTGCCGGGCGAGACGGAAGAGGACTTCGAGCTGCTGAAGGAGTTCGTGAAGGAGCAGCGCTTCCAGCGGCTCGGCGTCTTCCAGTACTCGGACGAGGAGAACACGGCCGCGTACGACCTGCCGAACAAGGTGCCGCAGAAGACCATCGAGCGCCGCTGGCGCGAGGTGATGGCCATCCAGAAGCGCATCAACCGCGAGCAGAACAAGCAGCTCATCGGGCAGCGGCTGACGGTGCTCGTCGAGGGCCCCAGCGCGGAGTCCGAGCACCTGCTGGTGGGCCGCCACGAGGGCCAGGCCCCGGAAATCGACGGGCAGGTCTACATCAACGACGGCCTGGCGTACCCGGGCGAGTTCGTCACCGTGGAGGTGACGGAGGCGCACGACTACGACCTGGTGGCGCGCGTGGTGGAGCGCCCGGACCCCAAGCAGCGGGAGCACATCGCCCGTGAGGCGCACCCCGCGCCCGTGCCGGCGAAGGCAATGGTCCGCCCCCCGGAGCCGCGGCCCGAGTAGTCGCGACGACTAGCGTGGATCCTCGGGCTCCAGCTCGCGCTCCTCGACGGGAGGCGGCTGCGGGCCCGAACCTTTTGTGGGCGCCGCCACGCCCTCGCCCAGCGGAGTGGGCTGGCACTCGCACGCCGTGCGGCGGGAGGCCGTCTCGGTGACGAAGGCGCAGGTGGTGGGGCACTCGGGCTGACGGCCCTCCTCCACCAGCGACAGCGCATACCCGCGCGCCGCGCCCAGGGCCGCGTGGCACGCGGGCAGGGACTGCGCCAGCGAGGGCCACGGCAGGCGGTGCTGCGTGTTCGCGCCGCGGCTCGTGGTGGGGAAGCTCAGCCCCACCTGGCAGCCCGTCTCCAGGCGCTTGCCGTCCTCGCCCAGCGGCTCCGCGTACAACCGCACGCCCTCGGGCACGTCGCGGTACACCGCGCCAGAGATGGCCACGCCCTGGTCAGGCTCGCGGCGCACGAAGAAGCCGTAGCAGGCCTCCTCGCTGAACGCGCCGCTCGCATCGGCGCACTGCTGTCGTCCGCCGCCCTCGGGCGCGCGCACGCGCGGACGGCGCAGCACCAGCGCCCCGCCCTGCGCGTCCACCGTCGCCGAGAAGCGGCCCCACACGTCCGGCCCCAGACGACCCAGGCTGCTCTGCGAGGACCAGCGCCCCGCGGCCTCCAGCACCAGCGGGCGCGCGCCCAACCCTTCCGCCACGTCCATCGCATCCACCGCGAAGGTCCGAGGGGGCAGTCCCGCCGCGGTCTCCAGCGGCTGCAGACCCACGCCCATCGCAGGCTCCACCGCGAGGCGCGAGAAGGGCTCGCGAGTCCCCAGCACGAAGGGCCCGGTGAGGCTCGCCTCGCCCTGCGTCACACGCGCCGCGAGCAGGGGCCAGTCGCCCACGGGCTCTCGGCTCAGCTCCAGCACGCGAACCTCCTGCGCGGTGCTGCTGCCACGCACCTCCGCTTCATGGGTCGCGAGGGGCCGCGTCGCGGAGAAGGTCACCTCGCGGAGCAGCGGATCCACCGTGAGGGCATAGGGCGCGAGCGCGTCCTGCCCCAGCGTCACCGCGCACGCCTTCTCCCCGGACAACGTCACGGTGCGCAGCGGAGGAGTGATGGCGCCCATGGTGAGCGGCGGCGCGGGAATCTCCGGCCACGCACGAAAGCCCCCCGAGGGCTCAGGCACGCGCGCCGTGCCTCGCGCCTCGGGAAGGCCCCCGTCGAAGCAGCCCACCGACACCATGGAGAGGGGCCGAGACACATCCAGCACCACGGGTACGGAGCGTCCACTCAGTCGCCCCGCCACGGTGAGGCGCAGCGCCGGCGAGGCGAGCAACGGCAGCGTCTGACCGTTCAGGCTGGTGGGACGCGGGGGCGCGGCGGGTGCGTGCTGGCACGCCGCGCCGCTCAACAGGAGCATCGCGAACAGCGAACGTCGCATGCGCCGAACCTACTCCCTCCCTAAGGCTTCTTCGCGGCCTTGGTGAAGTCGTCCACGCGCGTGCCCTCGGGAGGGTTCAGCTTGAAGCTGTCCGCGGACACGCCCACGTTCGTCTTCAGGTCGAGGAACGCGACGGTGTTCTCGCTGCCATCCGGATCCACCACGGTGCTCTTGAGGACCTGCGCCGTAGCGGGGTCTACCTCCAAGCGGACCTGCCGGAAGCGCGGCTCGGTCTTGAGCGGATCCAACACCAGCAGCGTGCCCTTGCAGTCCTTGCACTCGCCCTTGGTGATGGCGAACTCGTCGGCCAACTTGCCCTGCCCGAAGAGGAACGTCACCGACGCGGAGAGCTGGCTGGTGTCGATCGCCGCCACGGTGAGCGTCTGCGCGGCAGGCTCGTACGAGTACACCTTGTTGCCCGCGAGCACGAACGTGCGCTCCGAGGGCACCAGGTACTCCCAGCGCATCAGCCCCGGCTTCTTGTAGGTGACCGTGCCCGTGGAAGTCTGCGTGCGGCGGAAGGCCTTGTACTTGTAGTCCTGCTTGAAGTTGGCCTTGAAGTCGCCCGTCTTCTCGTAGAACGCCTGCATGCGGTCCACGAGCGACTTCACCTCGGGGGCCATCTTCGGGGCGGGGCGAGCCGCGGGAGTGGCCGGGGTGCCCGCATCCATCGGCGTGGCCACCGTCGCGCCGGCCTTCGCATCGGCCACGGCCGCGGGGGGCTGCGGTGCCGCAGGGGTCGTGGCGGCCGTCGGGGGCGCGGCGAGGAGCGAGACGAGCAGGGATTCCAGCAGCATGGCGTGCGGCCTCCGAGAGGCGGGGGCAACGGTCCCCGCCAGCGACCATCTAGCGCATCCCGACGCGGGCCGGGGGTGCGGCATTCACCGTTGCGTGGCCTTGAACAGCCGCTTCCGCTGCTTGATGGCCAGTTGGTAGAAGCGGTCTCGCAGCGCCGCCGCATCCTCGGCGGGCAGGTCACCCGAGGCCCCCAGGTGCTCATCCCGCCAGGCGATCGCCCGGCTGACGCACGCCGAGGCAGCCGCGGAGATGTTGAGGCTCTGGCTGAACCCGCGCATGGGCACCCAGAACGTCCCGTCCACGGCGGCGAGCACGTCGTCGCTCACGCCCTGGCGCTCGTTGCCGAACACCATGGCGAACTTCGTGTCGAAGCGCAGGCTGTAGAGGCTGGTCGCGCCCTCGCGAAGGGCCGAGGCGTAGATGCTGAAGCCGCGAGCCTTGAGGTGCTCGCGGCACTCGCCGAACGACTTGTACTGGTGCACGTCCAGCCACTTGTCGCAGCCTTGGGCCACGCGGGAGTTGGGCAGGAACGGCGCCTCGGGGTTGATGACGACGTGGACCTCTTGGACGCCCATGGACTCGCAGGTGCGGAGCACCGCGGCCATGTTGAAGCTGTCCTCGAGTCGGTCGAGCACCACCGTGAAGTTGCGCGTGCGCTGACTGACGACGCGGTCGATCTTCTCCTTGCGCACATCGAGCAGGAACTGCTCGGCGGCGAGGGGCTCACGTTCGAAGCGCTCGTATCGAGATCCACCACCCGACATCGGATCAGCGCCTCCCGCCAGACCGAGACCGGGTGGCCTTCTTCGCCGCGGCCTTCTTCACGGGCGTCTTCTTCGCCGCGGCCTTCTTCGCGGGTGTCTTCTTCGCCGCGGCCTTCTTCGCGGGCGCCTTCTTCAGCGCAGCCTTGGCCGAGGCCTTCTTCGCGGCGACCTTCTTCACCGGCGCCTTGGCCACAGGCTTCTTCGCGCCGGCCTTCTTCACCGGCGCCTTGGCCGCAGGCTTCTTCGCGCCGGCCTTCTTCACCGGTGCCGTCTTCGCGGCAGGCATCTTCTTGGCGGGCGACTTCGTGGTCGACGGCTTCGCCTCGGACGCAGCGCTCGCCTTCTTCGCGGCGGGCTTCGCGCTCGGGTTGGGCTTGCGCGTGGACTTCGCCTGGGGCGGCGGCTCGACGTGGAGCTTGTCCGTCCGTCCCGTGAAGAGCACCTCGGCCACCGAGTCCATCAGGGACTGCATCCCCTCACCCGTGGCGCACGACACCGGATACACGCGGATGCCGCGCGCACGGAGGGCCTCGGTGAACTCCGCCAGGCGCGCCTGCGCATCCGGGAGATCCAACTTGTTGGCGGCCACGACCTGGGGCTTCGAGGACAGCTCCGCGCTGTACTTCGCCAGCTCCTCGTTGAGGACGTCGAAGTCGTGCAGCGGCGAGCGGCCCTCGCCCTCCACGCCCATGTCGATGAGGTGCACCAGCACCTTGCACCGCTCCACGTGCCGGAGGAACTGGTGCCCCAGGCCCACGCCCTCGCTGGCCCCCTCGATGATGCCGGGGATGTCCGCCATCACGAAGGACAGGTGATCCTTGTACTGGACCATGCCCAGGTTCGGCACGAGCGTGGTGAAGGGATAGTCCGCGATCTTCGGCCGAGCGCGGCTCACGCGAGAGATGAACGTGCTCTTGCCCGCGTTGGGGAAGCCCAGAAGCCCCACGTCCGCCAGCAGCTTCAGCTCCAGGCGCAGCGTGTGCTCCTCGCCCTTCGTGCCTTCCTGGGCGAAGCGCGGCGTCTGCCGGGTGGAGGTGGCGAAGTTCATGTTGCCCAGGCCGCCTCGGCCACCCTGCGCCGCGACGAACTGCTCGCCGGGCTCGCTCAGGTCCTTGAGCAGCTCCCCGGTGTGCTCGTCGCGGATCAGCGTGCCCACGGGAACCTTGAGGATCATGTCCTCGGACGCCCGACCGTTGCAGTCGTTGCCCATCCCGTGCTCGCCGTTCTTCGCCCGGTGGTGCTGCTGGTACCGGTAGTCGAGCAGCGTGGTGAGCTGCGGATCCGCCACGAAGATGACGGAGCCACCATTGCCGCCGTCGCCCCCGTTGGGCCCTCCGCGCTCGATGTACTTCTCCCGCCGGAAGGAGACGGAGCCGTTGCCGCCGTCCCCGGCCTTCACAAAGATGCGAACCTCGTCAACGAACTTCATGGCGGGAGAATCCTCCTGGAAACGCAAAGCGGGCCGCCCTCAAATCCAACCGCCGAAGAGGACGGTTGGACTGGGAGCGACCCGCTCATGACGGCCTGGTGAGTCCGGAGCCGAGGCCCCGGAGCAACCACCTAGGCGCTCGGCTGCTCGGCCGGGTAGACCGAGACCTTCTTCTTGTCGCGGCCAAGGCGCTCGTACTTCACGACGCCGTCCACCACCGAGTACAGCGTGAAGTCGCGACCGAGCTTCACGTTCGTACCGGCGTGGATGACCGTGCCGACCTGGCGAACCAGGATGCTGCCGGCGGAAACAGCCTCGCCGCCATACACCTTCACGCCACGGTACTGCGGGTTGGAATCACGCCCGTTGCGCGAAGAACCCTGTCCCTTTTTATGGGCCATGACACCTGCTCCTGAAATTGCCTACAGCGAAAGTGGACCGGACTAGCCGGAGATGGAGGTGACCTTCACCTCGGTGTACGGCTGACGGTGGCCGCGGCGGCGCGTCCAACCCTCCTTCTCCTTGCGGAAATGGAGGACGCGGCGGTGCTTGTCCTGGGCAAGGACCTTGCCCACGACCTTGGCGCCCGACACCGTCGGCTTCCCCACCTTGGGGGACTCGGAGCCGCCCAGCATGAGGATCTCGTTGAAGGTGACCTCGGCGCCGATGTCGCCCGCGATCTTCTCGATCCGGAGCACATCGCCCTCGGCGACGCGGTACTGCTTCCCGCCCGTGCGAATGACTGCGTACATCGTCGAACCCCTGTCAGCTTCGGGTTTGGGTCAACCCGTGGATTCCAACGCGCATTTCGGACGGCGGACCGCCCGGCGCGCTAAAGGACGGCGGGACTTACGAGAAACAAGGTGGGGAGTCAAGACTGATGGCGGATCATCCCGCCCCGACACCCACATTCCGTGATCCAGGAAAGGAAAGGAAGCTGGAAACCGTCCGCCCGATCAGTAGGATGCGCCCCCGTTTAACACCTGCACCTCGAAACGAGGGGGAACATAACATCATGAAGAACATCCTGATGGGTCTGGCTGCGGCGGCGATGCTCGTGGGCTGTGGTGGCAACCTCTGCGACAAGTCCGAGGACGCGGGCAAGGACTTCGCCGACAACACCAAGGAGTGCAGCATGCTCCACCACGACTACCAGGAGCCCACCCAGGCGGAGAAGGACTCTTGTAAGACGAACCTCGACAAGTGCTCGGACTCCGACAAGGACAAGCTCCAGGCGTTCATCGACTGCACCAACGATCTGGGCGTGTGCAAGGCCTCTGAGCAGGATGCCTACACGCTGAAGCTCGTGGCGTGCACGACCAAGCTCAAGGACCTGAGCGACGCCTGCAAGGGCATCGTCGACAGCGGCAGCTAGTCTCGCCCCAAGCTCACCCCGTGGGCTTGCGAAGCCCGGCTCCCTGTCCAGGGGGTCGGGCTTCTTCATTTTCGCCCTTCGCGTCCTTCTTCGCGGCCAGGGCCCGCCGGACGACGCGGTAGCGCTGATGCAGCTCCAACTCGAGCGGATCACGCGCCAGCCCGCGCTCATAGGCCTCCAGCGCCCGCGCCAGCTGGCCATCGCGCTCCAGCGCGCTCCCGATGAGGAAGTGGACCCGGGCGGCGCCCGCCGCGTGGGGGTACTGGGCCAGGTGCTCGCGCCTCAGCGCCTCCAGCTGCGTGGCGGTCAGCCCGGCTTCCAGGCAGCGCGCCACGCCTCGGGGGTTCCCCAGCCGCGCGTCGTACAGCGCCCGCCGGACCGGCAGCCCCAAGGTCTCCCCGGCCTCCCGGACACGCGTCTGGATGGTCGCCAGCCGGGTGAGCTGCGTGCGCGACAACGGCCGATGGCGGAGGGCCTCCAGGGAGGCCCACGCTCCGCGCGCCCGGGCCCGGGTGGCATCCATGTCCGCGTCCGGGGCGAGCCCCAGCACGGTGTAGTGGTCTCCCGACAACCGCCGCTCGTGGATCGCCAACACGCGGTCCGCATCGCCATCGTCCCCGGGCAACTGGAGCGCGGGGCCTGACTCGTCTCCCCTCAGGAGCCGCTCCACTCCAGCCCGCAGCCCCGGCGAGGGCGCGGTGAACTGGACTCCGAATCCCGGCGGCATGCTCCACGCTCGCGCCTGCTCCGAGGACACGTGGCGCACCACCTCGCACAGCACCGGAACCGGCTCGCCCCCCAGCGGCAGCAGCACCTCCACCCGCGAGAACATCGCCGGCAGCGCCCCACCCGTGTGGAGGAACAACCCGCCCCGCGACAGGTCCGAGCCCGTCAGCACCATGGGGGTCTCCCCAGGGCGCAGCACCACCCGCAGCGACATCTCCGTGGCCCGGGCCCGCGCGGGCGTGGAGGCCATTGCCTGGGCCTCCTCGGGCTTGTTCCAGGGCACCAGGGAGGCATCTCGCGCCGCCATCAAGCCCGCCAGCGGCGACGCCGGCCCGGACACACCACGCAGCACAGGCAGGGGCGGGCGCGCTCGCGCGGGGCCATCCGAGAACGCCCCAGGGGCCTGGGCAGGCGATGGACGAGGCTGCGCGGGCGGTGCGGAGGGAATCGCCTGGGAGGGCCGCGCGGCGGGCGGTCCCGCGTCGGAGAGCGCCTGCTGCAAGGCCGCGCGCAAGGCGGAGGCCGTGGGGTAGCGATCCTCGGGGGCCTTGGCCAGCGTGCGCAGGATGACCCGCTCCAGCGCGATGGGGACGCTGGGACACAGCTCGCGCGGAGACGGGGGAGACCGCACCTGATGGGCCACGAGCTGGGCCGCGAGCCCCTCGTCCGGAAAGGGCAACTGCCCCGTGACGAGTTGGTACGCGATGACCCCCAGCGAGTACAGGTCCGCGCGCCCATCCAACCGCCGGCTGGAGGCCTGCTCCGGTGCCATGTACTCCGGCGTGCCCACGATGATGCCCGCGTGCGTCTCCGGGCCACCCGCGTCCGCCAGCTTGGCGATGCCGAAGTCCAACACCTTCACGAACGGCGTCCCCCGCCCTCGTCGCGCCATGAAGACGTTGTCCGGCTTGAGGTCGCGGTGGACGATTCCCCGCGCGTGGGCCGCGTGCAGCGCATCACAGACCTGCGCCAGCACCGGCACCACCGCCGCGCACGGCAAGGGCGTGCCCACCCACGCGGACAGGGGCGCACCCTCCAGGTACTCCATGATGAGGTATGGGCGCGGCGGCTGCGCGTTCAGGTCGAAGATGCTGACGATGTTCTCGTGGCCGATCAGATTCACCGCCCGCGCCTCCGCGTGGAAGCGCGACACCAGCTCCGGATAGCGGGCCAGGTGCTCGTGCAGCACCTTCACCGCCACCCGGCTGCCAATGGAGACGTGCTCCCCCAGGTACACGGACCCCATCCCGCCGCGCCCAACGCGACGTGTCAGCCGGAAGCTCCCAAGCTGGGTGCCCAACAACGGATCCGCCTCGGGGAGCACGGGCTCCCGGGGCGTTCCTGCGCCTCGCTCGCCCTCTGGCCGCACCAGGGTGTCACATGACGTGTCCAACCCGTGTCGCCAGCCGCACGCCGCACACGCGCGGTCGCTGCTCACCACCTCGGCCATGTCTGTTCCCCCGGCCTATCCGTTCAATCTGGGGAGCGACGGAGCCAGGGGCCACTGGGCGGGCAGGGCAGATGTCGCAAAGTGCGGCTGAGCCCAGGCCTCAAGTCCCGGGTGGGGGTCCGGCACAAGACGGGCCTGTGTCGGGAAGGTGTCACGAGGCTAGAGTGTGCGGCCATGTCCCGCTCCGCACGACGCATCCCTACCGTGAACCTGTCCCACTATCGCTCCGGAACGCCGCAGGAGCGGGCGCGCTTCGTCCAGGTCTTTGGCGACGCCATCAAGGAGTTCGGCTTCGTCACCGTCGAAGGCCACGGCATCGAGGACGGGCTCATCCGCCGCACGTACTCGGACGTGGAGAAGTTCTTCCAGCTCCCCGAGGACGTGAAGACCCGCTACGCCGTCCCCGAGCGCCCCGGCCAGCGCGGCTTCATGGCCTTTGGCCAGGAGCACGCCAAGAACCGCAAGGTGGGCGACCTGAAGGAGTTCTGGCACGTGGGCCGTGAGCTCGACGCGGGCCACCCGTACCTGGCGGACTACGGCGCCAACGTGTGGCCGAAGGAAGTGCCCTCCTTCCGCGAGCACACCCTCTCGCTCTACCGCGAGCTGGATGGCGCCGCGACGGTGATGCTCCAGGCGCTGGCCGAGTACTTCGAGCTGCCGCGCACCACCTTCAGCGACATGACCGTGGACGGCAACTCGGTGCTGCGGGTCATCCACTATCCGCCGCTCAAGGACCGCTTCATCCCCGGCGCCGTGCGCGCCGCCGAGCACGAGGACATCAACTTCATCACGCTGCTGTGCGAGGGGACCTCGGGCGGACTGGAGCTGCTCACCCGCGATGGCGAGTGGATCCCCGTGGACACGCTGCGCGGGCAGATTGTCGTGGACTCGGGCGACATGCTCAGCCGCGTGACGAACAACGTCATCCCCGCCACCACGCACCGGGTCGTCAATCCGCCGAGCCCCGCGGAGGACACCGTGCGCTACTCGATGCCCTTCTTCGTGCACCCGTACTCGGAATGCAGCCTCAAGCCGCTGCCCAGCATGGAGACGCCGGACAACCCCGCGCGCCACCCGCCCATCACCGCGGACGCGTTCCTCAAGCAGCGCCTGCGCGAGCTGGGCTTCTTGAAGTAGCCCCGCGACGGCGTGCCCCGAGAGAGCATCCCTCGGGGCGCTAGTCTCCGAGCTTCTTCTTCAGCAGCTCGTTGACGAGGGTGGGGTTGCCCTTGCCCTTCATGGCCTTCATCACCTGGCCCACGAAGAAGCCATACATATTCTTCTTCCCCGCCCGGTACTTCTCCACCTCGGACGCGCTCTTCGCGAGCACCTCGTCCACCACCGCCTCCACCGCGCCCACGTCGCTCACCTGAGCGAGTCCCTTGCTCGCGATGATCTCCGCGGGCGCCGCGCCAGTGCGGAACATCTCGCCGAAGACGTCCTTCGCGGCGTTGATGGACACCGCCCCCTGCTCCACCGCGCCCAGCAGCTCACCGAGCTGCGCCGGCGTGAAGCGCACGGAGGACACGGTCGTCCCCTCCTCCTTCAGCAGCCGGCTCAGCTCGCCGAGGAACCAGTTGGAGAGCTTCTTCGCATCCGGCGCATGCGGCGCGCATGCCTCGAAGAAGTCCGCCAGCGGGCGCTCGGACGTGAGGATCTTCGCGTCGTAGGCGGGCAGGCCGTACTGCGACATGAAGCGCTGCCGCTTCGCCCGGGGCAGCTCGGGCAACGCGCCGCGCGTCCCCTCGATGAGCGCGTCCGCCACATGCAGCGGCGGCAAGTCGGGCTCCGGGAAGTAGCGGTAGTCGTGCGCCTCTTCCTTCGAGCGCATCGAACGCGTGACGCCCTTGTTCACGTCCCACAGGCGCGTCTCTTGCGACACCTTGCCGCCGGACTCGATGACGTCCACCTGCCGGGCAATCTCGTAGTCGATGGCCTGCTTGAGGAAGCGGAACGAGTTGAGGTTCTTCAGCTCGCAGCGCTGCCCATAGACGGTGGAGCCCTTGGGCATCACCGACACGTTGGCGTCACAGCGGAAGCTGCCTTCCTCCAGGTTGCCGTCGTTGACGCCCAGGTACATCAGCACGTCGCGCAGCGACTTGAGGTACTCCACCGCCTCGTCGGCGTCGCGCAGGTCCGGCTCGCTGACGATCTCCAGCAGGGGCACGCCCGCGCGGTTCAGGTCCACCAGGCTCTGGCCCGCGGACGCCGTCGCGTCATGCACGCTCTTGCCCGCGTCCTCCTCCATGTGGATGCGCCGCACGCGCACCCCCTTCTCACCCGCGGGCGTGTCGATGACCAGCCGGCCCCACTCGCAGATGGGCTGATCGAACTGCGTGATTTGGTAGCCCTTGGGCAGGTCCGGATAGAAGTAGTTCTTCCGGCTCCACACGCTCGTGCCCTTCACCGTGCACTCGAGCGCGAGCCCCGTGCGCACCGCGAACTCGACCACGCGCTGGTTGAGCACCGGCAGCACACCGGGCATGCCCAGACACACGGGACACGTGTGATGGTTGGGTTCGGCGCCAAACGCGGTGGAGCAGCCGCAGAAAATCTTCGACTGCGTCAGCAGCTGCGCGTGCACCTCGAGGCCAATCACCGGCTGGAAGTCACTCAGGGGCATGGCGGGGTCCGGCGGAAGAAGTCGTGCTCGCGCTCGAAGGCCCGGCCGATTCGCAGCACCCCCGCTTCGTCGAAGGGGCGGCCCAGCACCTGGAGGCCCACCGGCAGCCCCGCCTTCGTGAAGCCACAGGGCACTGACAGGCCGGGCAGGCCCGCGAGGTTGCACGGCAGGGTGAGGATGTCCGTGAGGTACATCGACAGCGGGTCATCCACCTTCTCTCCGAGCCGGAAGGCCGGCACGGGCGAGGTCGGGGACAGGATGGCGTCCACCTGCTGGAAGGCGCGCGTGAAGTCCTCGCGGATGAGGGTGCGGACCTTCTGTGCGCGCAGGTAGTAGGCGTCGTAGTAGCCAGCGGACAGTGCGTACGTCCCCAGCATGATGCGGCGCTTCACCTCGGCGCCGAAGCCCTGCCCTCGCGTCAGTCCATACAGCTCTTGGAGCCCGCGGACGTCCTTGGCGCGCAGGCCGTAGCGCACGCCGTCGTAGCGAGCCAGGTTGCTGGACGCCTCGGCGGGCGCGAGCAGGTAGTACGTGGCCAGCGCATGGGACGTGTGTGGCAGCGACACGTCCACCAACGTCGCGCCCAGCCGCTCGTACTCCTTCAGCGCGGCGAGCACGCTCGCCTCCACCTCGGGGTCCATGCCCTCGGTGAAGTATTCGCGCGGCACGCCCAGCTTGAGGCCGCGCCCCCCGCCCTCCAGGTCCGCCAGGTAGTCCGGCGTCTCCACCTGGGCGGACGTGGAGTCCCGCGGGTCGTGGCGCGCAATCACTTGCAGCAGCGCCGCGGCATCCGCCACGGAGCGCGTCATCGGCCCCACCTGGTCCAGCGACGAAGCGAACGCGATGACGCCGAAGCGCGACACCCGGCCATACGTGGGCTTGAGCCCCACGGTGTTCGTGAGCGCGGCCGGCTGGCGGATGGAGCCACCCGTGTCCGTGCCCAGCGCGCCGAACACCTCGCGCGCCGCCACCGCCGCGGCCGAGCCACCCGACGAGCCGCCCGGCGTGCGCGTCAGGTCCCAAGGGTTGTGCGTGGGGAAGTAGGCGCTGGACTCGTTGGACGAGCCCATCGCGAACTCATCCATGTTCAGCTTGCCGAGCAGCGGCAGTCCCGCCTCGCGCAAGAGCCGCACGACGGTGGCGTCATACGGCGGGACGAAGCCCTGCAGGATGCGCGAGCCGCACGTCGTCTCCAGCCCCTCCGTGAGGAAGATGTCCTTGAGGCCGAGCGGCACTCCCTCCAACGGGCTGGCGGGCCCCGAGGTTCGGCGGCGCGCGTCGCTGGCCTCCGCCGCTCGCAGCGCCCCCTCCTCATCCACGCGAAGGAACGCGCGCACCTTCGAGTCCACCTCGGCGATGCGCGCCAGGCTGGCGCGGGTGGCCTCCACCGAGGAGACCTTCCCGGCCGCCAGCGCCGCCGCCAGCTCCAGCATCGTCAGGTCCGTGAGCGGCTGCGACATGGCGGGCTACTCCAGAATCTTCGGGACGGAGAAGCAGGTCCCCACGCTCGCCGGCGCGTTCGCCAGCGCCTTCTCGGGCGGCAGCGACGGCCGCATCACGTCCTCGCGCAAGAGCGAGGACGCGAGCGTGGCATGCGAGGTGGGCTCCACCTGGCTCACGTCGAGCGACTGCAACTGCGCCACCGCGTCCAATACGGCGGACAGCTGCGTGGCGTAGCGCTGCTCCTCCTCCGGCGTCAGCGTGAGCCGCGCCAGCGTGGCCACGTGGCGCACCTGCTCGAGCGTGAGGGCCATGACTCGCGTCCCCTGGGGGCGACTACTTCTTCTTGAAGAGGTTGAGGATGGCGCCCATCACCTTGCCGCTTCCCTCGTGCCCGTGCTGCGCGATGAGCTGGTCCAGCTCGCCCGCGTCCAGCCAGACGCCGTGGCAGTTGAAGCAGCTCTCCAGCTCCACGTTGCCCTGCTTCAGCGTCTGCAGGTCCATGCCGCACTTGGGGCACTTCATGTAATGCAGCGCCTTGAGTTCCTCGCGCTGACGGGCGGCAAGCGCCGTGGCCTGCTGGAGCGCCAGCTTGCGCTTGGCCTCGATCTCCTCGCGGGCGAAGTACTCGTCTTCGGTGTTCGACGGCTTGTCCAGGTGGTTGGACATGTAGGCATTCTCCTTGCGAGCGGCACCATACCCTCTCCCCCGGAGGGCGCAGCCGAAATGTAGGCCGCTGGGGAGGCGCGCGCGGCAACTGCTGGAAAATTGACCGCCCCCCCTCTCTCCCTACACTCGCGGCGGGCATTGCTACAGCCCGCTACGCGGCTGGAATCGCGCAGAGGGAACGGGGACATGACTGCGGCCAAGAAGGGCGGACGGGCGGAGAAGGCGGTCCTGTCCCGCCAGGAAATCGCGACGCGCAAACGCGCGCTGCAAGACAAGCGGATGAAGGCTTCCGGGGGCGGAAGTCCCGCCAGGCGCGCCCTGGTGGGAGTCGTCCTCCTGACCGGCTCGCTGCTCTCCCTCCTGTCGGTCGCGACGTTCGACGCGCACGACCGCGTGGGCCCCGGCTTCCGCAACGCGGTGGGCCCCATGGGGCACCTCATCGCCGAGACGCTCCGCGGGATGCTGGGCGTGTGCGCCTATCTGGTCCCCCTCGCCGGCCTCTACGCCGCCGTCGTGCTCTTCGTGGGCAATCGGGACCGCAAGCGGCTGCCGCAGATCATCTCGCTGGCACTGCTCACCTGCAGCGTGGCGGTGCTCGCGCAGCTCCTCTTCGCCAAGGACCCGGGCTGGGCGCATCCCCCGGGCGGAGCGCTGGGCGCGGGCCTGGGCGGCGTGATGGAGGGCCTCTTCTCCACCGTGGGCACCGTCATCATCGTGACGGCGGTGAGCGCCGCGGCCCTCATCGTCGGCACGCAGTACACGTTCTTCAAGCTGTGCTCGCTCGTGTGGGCCGGGATGAGCGTCCTCGGCCGCCGCATCGCCGAGTCCAGCCACACCTTCTGGGAGGCCCAGAAGGTTGCGTACAAGGAGCGCCAGGAGCGCGTGGCGCAGGAGAAGCTGGAGGAGGCGGCCTTCCTCGCGCAGATTGAAGCGGACGAAGAGGAACTCGCCGAGGCCGAGCGTCTGGTCGAAGAAGCAGAGGCCGCCGAGGCCGAGGCCATGGCCGAGGAGGCCGTGCGCCTCGCGCGTCAGTCCGAGAAGGAGCAGGCCGCCGCCGCGAAGCAGGCACTCAAGGAGGGCCGCGAGCGCGCCAAGCTGGAGAAGAAGCTCGGCCGAGGCGAGGACTCGCCCGAGGAGACGGACGCCGAGCTGTCCACGCCCCCGGTCGAGACCCGTCCGGTGGAGAAGCGCCCTGCCCCGGGTGCCGACCCCGCGTGGGCCGCGTCGTTCCTCGCGCCGCAGCCGAACCCCGTTGCGACCGACGCTGGCGAGCCGCCTCGCAAAGGCCGCAAGGGTCCGCAGATCGTCACCGCGCCCACGGCTGCTTCCACGCCGCCGCCTGCCGCCCCCGCGCCAGTCGCGCCCATGGTCGCGGAGCCGCAGCTGCCGCAGGCCGCCGCGCCCACGGCGGGAGCCATCGTGCCGGCGCCGAAGTCGGAGCTGGCGCGCATGCCGCTCATCGTGGAGCCCAAGGCCCCGCCCAAGCCCACGGCACCGCGCAAGAACCAGGATCAGTTCGAGTTCATCGGAGACCGCAAGAGCTTCTCGCTGCCGCCGCTCGACGTGCTCGAGTGCGACAAGAAGGAGCGCTCGGCGCTCGACAAGGACGCCTTCCTCGTCACGGCGGAGAAGCTGCGCGCGAAGCTGGCGGACTTCGGCATCGTGGGCGAGGTGGTGGAGATCCGCCCCGGCCCTGTCGTCACCATGTACGAGTTCCTCCCGGGCCCGGGCATCAAGGTCAGCAAGATCGCCGCGCTCCAGGACGACCTCGCCATGGCGATGGAGGCCATGCGCGTGCGCATCGTCGCGCCCATCCCCGGCAAGGGCGTGGTGGGCATCGAGGTCCCCAACCGCGACCGCGAGACGGTCTTCCTCAAGGAGATCGCCGAGCAGGACACCTTCCAGAAGGGGACGAGCAAGCTCACCATGTGCGTGGGCAAGGACATCGAGGGCATGCCCTACGTCTTCGACCTCGCGAAGGCGCCCCACCTGCTCATCGCAGGCACCACCGGCTCGGGTAAGTCCGTGGCGGTGAACTCCATGATCATGAGCATCCTCCTCAAGGCCACGCCCGAGGAGGTCCGCTTCATCATGGTGGACCCGAAGATGCTGGAGTTGTCCGTCTACGAGGGCATCCCGCACCTGCTCCTGCCCGTGGTGACGGATCCGAAGAAGGCGGCGCTCGCGCTGCGCTGGGCCGTGGAGGAGATGGAGCGCCGCTACCAGCTCCTGTCCGAGGCAGGCGTGCGCAACATCGCCGGCTACAACAAGCTGGTGGAGAGCAGCGCCTCGGAGGTGAAGGCCGCGCTCTCGCCCGAGCCCGCGAAGAAGGGCAAGCCCAAGAAGATGCTGGTGCTCGACGTGGAGGG
The DNA here is from genome assembly GCA_016458225.1 of Myxococcaceae bacterium JPH2. NCBI lineage: Bacteria > Pseudomonadati > Myxococcota > Myxococcia > Myxococcales > Myxococcaceae > Myxococcaceae bacterium JPH2. Next base: position 102,236 of record JAEMGR010000005.1, read on the forward strand.
CGCCGAGCAGCCCGTCCCCGCGGGCATCTCCAGCGAGGGAATGGGCGTGGCGGCACCGCGCGAGGATGAGGAAGATCTGCGCGAGGCGGTGATGTCCGCCGACCCGTCCGAGGTCGACGCGGAGTTCGAGGAGGACGGAGCGCTGCACGTCGCCCCCGCGACGGATGCCTCCGCTGCGACGCCGGAGAAGAAGGAGCTGAAGAAGCTGCCGTACATCGTGGTCATCATCGACGAGTTGGCGGACCTGATGATGGTCGCCAGCCGCGAGGTGGAGACCTACGTGGCGCGGCTCGCTCAGATGGCGCGCGCGGCCGGCATCCACCTGATGGTCGCCACCCAGCGCCCGTCCACGGACGTCGTCACCGGCATCATCAAGGCGAACTTCCCCACGCGCATCAGCTTCATGCTGCGCTCGAAGCCGGACTCGATGACGATTCTGGGTACGGTGGGCGCGGAGGCGCTGCTCGGCATGGGCGACATGCTCATCATGCCGCCCACGAGCGCGCACCTGCAGCGCGTGCACGGCGCCTTCGTGTCGGAGAACGAAATCAAGAAGGCGGTGGACCACCTCCGCGCGCAGGGCAAGCCCGTCTACGACGAGTCCATCCTCAAGCCGCGCGACGAGGACGTGGAGGGCGGAGGCGAGGAGGACGAGCTGTCCGACGAGCTCTACGACCAGGCGCTCGCGGCGGTCAGCGAGATGCGCTCGGTGTCCATCTCGATGCTCCAGCGAAAGATGCGCATCGGCTACAACCGAGCGGCGCGCATGATTGAGCGGATGGAGCGAGACGGAATCGTGGGGGCTGCGGACGGAGCCAAGCCGCGAGAGGTCCTCATCCGAGGCCTGGGAGACATGCCCGGCGCGGGAGCCATGTAGCCGCCGCACCCGAAGCGGTCCCCACGGGGGTGCTCCAGACGCAAGTCTGGGTCACCCCCGTTTCATTTGATGGAAACGCCGGAGGCAGCGGCTCCCCCATCGATACCGCCCCCAAGCTCCTTGCGAAGCCACTGTCCCCTGGCGCGAAAGACTCGCCCGCCCTACGTGCGAGTGGCGGTGCACGACGACCATCGCCTCCCGACGAACGCCGCAGTCAGCGCGCGATGCGCCATGGCATGGGCCACGCCCAGCACCGAGTCCAAGCGAGCCCAGCACCCATCCTGGGACCGCTCGGCATCACGACAGCCCGGGAACCAGGCTCCGAGCATCCCCCGACCTCGTCACCTCGAAGTGGCTCCGTGCGGCCAGCCGAACAGCCGATCCCACCTTGCAGGTTCCCAAGCGGCCCAGGGTCGCGTAAGGGCGAGAAACCATGGCTGAACGCCTTCTCCTTTTCGCCACCACCGCCCGCGGTACCGAGGACCTGCTCGCCGCCGAGCTGAAAGACCTCGGCGCGAAGCGCATCCGTCAGGACCGCGGCGGGGTCCGCTTCCTCGCGTCCCTCGACGAGGCGCTGCAAGTCTGCCTGTGGTCGCGCATCGCCATGCGAGTCCTCTACCCGCTGGGAGAGTTCAACGCTCCGGGCGCGGACGGGCTCTACGAAGCTGCCGCGAGCGTGGCCTGGGAGGAGCACCTCACCACGAACCACACCTTCGCCGTGGACGCCACGCTGAAGGACACCACGCACGCGCACTCGGGCTTCGTGGCGCTCAAGGTCAAGGACGCCATCGTGGACCGCCTGCGCGAGAAGCTCGGGGCCCGTCCCGACGTGAACACGCGCGACCCGGACGTGAGCGTGGTGGCGCACCTCGTCCGAGACAAGCTGTCGCTCTCCCTCGACCTCTGCGGCGATCCCCTCCACCGCCGGGGCTATCGCGTGCGGCCCACCGCCGCGCCCATGAAGGAGACCCTCGCAGCCGCCATCCTGCGCGCGGCCAGCTACACGGGCGAAGAGGCCGTGGTGGATCCCATGTGCGGCTCGGGCACGCTGCTGATTGAAGCGGGCCTCATCGCACGCCGCCGAGCCCCAGGCATCGCGCGCAGCTTCGCCGTCGAGCGCTGGCCCGGAATCGGCCCCCGAGCGCGCGAGCTGCTCACCGACATGCGCGCGGACGCCCGCCGCAACGAGCGCAAGGTCGAGGTCCCCCTCCTGGGCTTCGACAAGAGCGATGAGGCCCTGGAGGCCGCCAGCCGCAACGTCAAGGCCGCGAAGCTCTTCGAGGAGATTCGCCTGGCCGAGGGCGACGCCACCCATTCCCTTCCCATTCCCGAGGGAGGCGGCCTGCTCGTCACCAACCCGCCGTACGGAGACCGACTGGGCTCCGGCGGACAGAAGGGCATGAAGACCTTCTACTTCAAGCTCGGCGAGTCCCTCCGCTCGCTCCAGGGCTGGCGCCTGTGGGTCCTCTCGGGCAACCCCGCGTTCGAGAGCGCGTTCCACCTGCGCCCCATCGCACGCCGAGAGCTGTGGAATGGACCCATCGAGTGCGAGCTGCTCGGCTATCGCGCCCAGGGACCGCAGTGGGCCATGGAGCGGGACGAGTCGCGCTCGCACACGAGCCCCACGAGGGGCCCGGTGACGCGGCCCGCGCGCTCAGAAGCGGCGCTCGGTCCGGCGCATGAGCCGTCCGATGTTGCTCCGATGCGTCCACAGCATGAGGGTGAAGAGGACGCCTGACAGGATGGCGTACTCCTGAGCGCGCGCGGTGAACACCGCCGTCAGGATGGCGACGATGCCCGCGGTGAGCGAGCCCAGAGAGCTGACTCGCCACTTCGCGACGACAAGCACGTAGACGGCCGCGCCCGCGAGCGCCGCGGTCGGAATCAGCACACACAACACGCCGAGCGCGGTGGCCACGCCCTTCCCGCCGCGCAGCTTGAGCCACACGGGATAGACATGGCCGAGCACCGCGGCCAACCCCACGCCCGCGTGCACGAGCGGCTCGCCCGGCACAAGGGCCAGCGCGAGCACCACGGGCAGCGCCCCCTTGATTGCGTCGAGCAGCAGCACCACCAGGCCCAGCTTCTTGCCAGCCACGCGAGTGACGTTGGTAGCCCCGATGTTGCCGCTCCCGCTGTCGCGCACGTCCACGCCGCGAAACCAGCGCGTGAGCAGCACGCCAAAAGGAATGGAGCCGGCGAGGTAGCCCAGCAGGACGAGCGCGAGAGTCACGAGAGGAGGCTCTACATCAACCAGTGGGGGAAGCGCGTGTGCACCACGACATACGCGTAGTTGACGAGGACGACGACGGGAAGCGCGATGCGCGCGGCGATCCACTCGCGCTCGGTCAGTCGGACCTCCGGGATGGGCAGCTTGAAGGCCATGTGCAGCACCATCGCCACGGCCGCGAGCCCGAACAGCACGGCACACACCGTCCCGAGTGGGTTGGCCTCCCACGCGCCGGCGAAATTGAGATGGGCCACGCGGTCCGCGACCCGGGTCAACCCACATCCCAGACAGGGCCATCCGGTCCGCTGCCGCAGCACACAGCCCCAGAACGGAATGAGCTTCGCGACCGGGATGTACCGGGCGATGAGCAGCCCCAGCAGACCGGTGAGACCGATCCAGTCCAGGTTGCCGAAACGCCGATTCGGAGGAGACAGGGTGACCTTCATGCGCGCCGGGCGGGAAGTGTGCGGGATGCGCCGCTCGGATGGAAGGGTGCCTTGCCGTGGCCGAGACGATTGGGCTAAGCGAACAGCTCATGAGAACGCTCCGCACTGCCCTGCTGGCCCTGGCCGTGGTCCCCCTGGTCGCGCTCGCGGAAGACAAGGCGCCCGCCAAGGCCGCCTCCGCCGAGCAAGACTGCCACCACCCCGCGCAAGCAGCCGCGGCCCCTGCCCCCGCTCCGGCGGCGGCAGGCTGGACGCTCACCCGTGGCGAGGCCCTCAAGGGCGCGCCGGTCGTGAAGCTGGCGGACCTGCTCGCCAAGCCCCAGGCCCATGACGGGAAGACCGTCCGCGTCGAGGGGCTCGTCCGCAAGGCGTGCGAGCGCAAGGGCTGCTGGATGGAGCTGGCCTCCGCGAACGACAAGAACCCGGGCGTGCGGGTGACCTTCAAGGACTACGGCTTCTTCGTTCCGCTGGACTCGGCGGGCTCGCAGGCGCGCGTGGAGGGCGTGGTGAAGGTGGCGGAACTCACCGACGCTCGCGCGAAGCACTACGAAGAGGAAGGCGCGGTCGTCCCGCGCGGCGCGGACGGCAAGCCCCGCGAAATCCAGCTCGTGGCGACGGGCGTCGAGCTGCGCCGGTAACCCATGGCTCGCAGTTTCAGCATGCGCGGCGTGCAGGGCGCGGCCGATCGCGCCGTGCAGCACGCCCGCGCCTGGTTGTTGGAGACGGAACCCGGTTCACGGGTTCACGACGTGCAGCTCGATCCACGCTTCCAGCACCGGGGCGTGGACCTGCTCTGGGAACTCCCCACGGGAGAGGTCCGCGGCATCGAGGTGAAGGGCGACCGCAACGCGAGCCGCCGCCGCTACTTCTTCGAGCTGGTATCCAACCTGGAGAAGGACACGCCGGGGTGCTTCCTCTACAGCGGCGCGGACCTGATGGTGTACGTCTTCCTCACCCAGGGAGTGCTCCACGCCCTGCCCCTCCGGGCGGTGCGAGAGTGGTTCCTGCCTCGGGCGAAGGACTACGCGCTGAAGCACGCCTTCACCCAGACAGGCGCCATTCGCTACACCACGGTGGGCGCCGTGGTGCCCGTGCGCGACGTCGCCGAGGGAGTGAGCGGCGTCAAGCACGTGCCCCTCAAGCGAGCCGCCGCAGTGAGTGACGACGCCACGGCAACCGCCCCGGAGCCCGCCGTCCAAACAACCCCCGAGCCCACCGAAAAGCTCCGCCGCTCCGAGTAGGGCAAGAGCGCTCCGCAGAGCCCAGCCCAGGCTCAACCATGACATCGCGGCGCCACCACGGGCGCCGCGAGTACAGCCGCGCCGAACTCAGTGCGAGTGGCGGTGCCTCCGATGCCCAGGGTGCATCTTGTCGTGGGTCGCTTCCAGACGCTCCGCGGTGCGGACCAGGTCCAGGAGCGCGGCGCGATCATTCTGCTGCTTGAAGATGTGCTCCAGGCGAGGAACCAGGTCCAGAGCGAGGTGCAGATCGCCCTCCTTCTCGGCCGCCGCCAACAACTCCTTCGCCCGAGCAGCAGCCTGCTCGTTGGCCTGGAGGTGGATGAGCCCATCCACCGCAAGCAGGCGAGTGATGGGAGCGCGAGCAGTGTCGAGGGTGATGTTCACCAGGTCCTGCACCGCGGGCTCCCGCTCTCCCCGAGCCGCACGAGCCACCGCGCGGGAGATACCCTTCCGGTCGGGAAGGAGGAACTCCTCGAGGTCGGCGAAGGACTCCGCGTCCTCCGCATAGCCCTTCGCCGCAAGGGACTCGGCGAGCCCATCGAACAGCTCCGCGTCCCGCTCCGAGAACGGGGCCAGCGCCTCCTGGAGGAAGTTCCCCTTCAGGCCACCCTTCTCGTCCACGGGAAGCTTGGTCCGCAGCGCCTTCATGCGCTCGAACGCAGGCGCGACCGGCGCATCGGCAACACCCGCGAGCCGCTGGCTCAGCACCGCCATGAGCCCCGCGATTCCCTCGGTCAACTCAATGGGCGACACCAAGTCCGGCGTCCACCGCCGCCACAGTTCCACCGCCGCGGCCACCACGAAATCCTTGAAGGGACCGGTCCCCTTCCATTGGGCACTCCACTGCTGGGCAATGCCCAGGGGATAGGCCGACTCCGCCAGTTTGCGAAAGTCAGCCTCGCTCATGGGGATGCCGTAGTGCCCGAGCGTGCCCTGCAGGGCCTCCGTCGAGTAGCCCCCCAGGCCCTTCTGCTGCCAGCCCTTGTCCACGCGTTGCGTGCTCACCGCTCGCTCTCCGATGCCAGGGACGCCGCCATCGGCGCCGCAGGGCGCCTTCTAGCGGAAGACGGGGCCAGCATGCACGGGCAGGGTGAACTCCCTCGTCAGGCGGCCGACGCAGGCGGCCCAGAGGAAGGCACGACCGGCCACTTCGTCGGGTTGCGCCGTCCGTCCTCCACCCGCCGAGCAAGGTAGGGGACACAGCCTCGCGCATCGAAGGCCTTCTTCCAGGCCGCGAAGCTCCCCCCTGCTCGCCAGGCATCCATCGCGGCGAGCCCCGCCTCGGGGCCGCACTGGGCCAGCATGTACTCCACCCAGGCCCAGCGAGCGGATGTTGGCCGCACCTCGGCCCGGCCTCGCAAGCCTCGCCGCAGGCGCTCCAGCCGATTCTCGACCTCGCGCACCCCCGCGAAGGGAGCTCCATCCAGGGGCGTGTTGCGCTTCGCGACAAAGGGCGCCACACCCAAGGCCACAGGAAGGATGCGGGAGAGCTCCGTGGTGAAACGGATCAGCTCATCCACATCGACGTCCTCTTCGAAAGGCAGACCAACAACGTTGTAGACCTTGAGCTGCCGCATGCCCGCCGAGCGAGCGTACTGAGCGGCCCGGACGATCTGCTCCTCCGAGTGCTTCCGGTCCACGAGGTCCCGCATGCGCTGAGACGCACCATCCGCCGCAACGGTGAGGTTCGTCGCGCCACCTCGACGCAGTTGGTCCACCAGTTCCTGGGTCAACCGGTCCGCACGCAATGACGAGACACCCACTTCGCGTCCCGAGTCCGCGAGCGTCCTCAGCAGTTCGACAATTTTCGGGTGATCCGTCACCGCCGCGCCCACGAGCCCCACCCGCCGAGCATGGTCGGGAATCAACGACAGCACTCGCTCGGGAGGCACTGTTCGCATCCCGCCGTTCGTGGTGCGCCGCATGACGCAGTAATGGCATCCGCGCGAACACCCCCGCTCTGGCTCGATGAGGAACATCGAGCGCAGCTCGGTATGGGGCGTGATGATCTGCGTACGAGCGGGGAGCCGAGCATCCGTCGCCTTCGCGACGTGATACCGGGCACCGCCTCGCCCAGGCACGAGGAATCCGGGAGTGCGTGCCAAGAACTCCAACAGAGGCTCGCGCTCCATCGACTGCGCCGCATCCAACAGCACATGGATGAGGTCGTCCGCCTCCCCCTGAACCAGGACATCGACGAAGGGCTCGAGGGGATCCGGATTGGAGAAAGTGAGAGGACCGCCCGCGACCACCAGCGAATGGTGGGCGCCTCGCTGCTCTCGGAGCAGGGGGATGCCCGACAGCTCCAACATCGTGAACAGGCCGGTGAGTTCCAGTTCGTAGGCGACCGAGAAGGCCAGCATCGGGAACTCCGACACTGACGCCTGCGACTCCCATGTGAACAGCGGCGTTCGCGTTCGGCGGAATGCCTCCACATCATCAGGGAGGAAAACCCGCTCAGCCGTGGCGCCCGGCCGAGAATGAATCTCCCGGTAGATCGCCTGGTAGCCCAGTGAGCTCATCCCCACGTGGTAGGGGCTCGGGTAGCAGAGAGCCACCCGGTAGGGCGCCTCCTTGTGAAGCGTGCCTTGCTCATCCGCGAGCAGCAAACGGACACGTTCAATCAGCGCGTAGCGGCCCTCCAATGATCCTCCCAACCAGGTCGACCCAAAGCTCCATAAACACTGCGGCCCCGGACCGCCACTCCCATGAGGGAGGGCCGCCGGGGCCGCAGCAGGCAAGCGATGCCCGTTCAGTCTACTTCTTGAACGACGGGATCGCCTTGGCCGCCACGCACTTCTTGACGGTCGCGTCGCAGACCACGTCGAAGTCCGGGTTCACGCCCGAGCCCTCACCGCACGTATCGATCGCATTCGCCGGGTCAGACGCATCCGCCGTCGGATCGCAGGGCGTCGACGGCCAGATGGCGCGCACGACGTACGTCGACTTGCACCCGTTCTTGATGTAGGTCAACTCGCCCGTCAGCTGCGTACCAGGGGCGCTCGGAGCGGAGTAAACCCGCACGTTGCTGAACTGGTACGAAATCGCCGTGGTCGACGCCCCATCAACAGCATTGACCTTCGCCAGGTTGAAGTCGGTCGCGTTGCAGAACTGGTTCGCGTCGACGTCATTGGTGATGCCGCCCGTGCCCTGCAGATCCGAGTACTTGTTGTTCGGATCCTTGGAGCCCAGCGAGGCGAGCCCGCGGGGGCGAATGGTCAGTGCCGCCTTGTTCGTGCTGACGTCGTAGAACTTCCAGACGCCAAGGTCCTCACCCGCCGGAGCCTGCGACGCGGCAGTGCAGGTGACGCCCGCTTCAACCGGGACAGGCCCTTCCACCAGGTCGTACTTCCCGAACCAGGGGGCGGAGGCCGAGTCCTGGACCACGCAACCCGGCGTCGGCTGGTCCGAGTCACAAGCGGACACGGCCATTCCGATGCCGAGCATGACCACCGTCGAAAGAATGTTCTTGCGCATGATACTCATCTTCCTCACGTGGTCTGGTGACTAGAACGTGTACCGCACACCGAGACGAATCTGACGCGGCGGCTGGTAACGATCCGGGTTCTTGTAGTTCTTGTTGACGTCGTCGTAGGTGAGGTTGCTGCCGTCCTCAGCAAGCGTAACCGAGCCACCGTTCGGATTCTCCTTGGTCGGCAGGTCGCTGGCGCTGCCGCCCTTGACCGGAAGAACCTCGGCGAACGTGTAGGATTCGTCGACGCTGTCCACTCCCTGGAAGTTGAACAGGTTGAAGACATCAAGGGTCACGGACACCACGCTGTCCTTGCTGACGCGGTAGTTCACACCCAGGTTGGAGTCGATGCTGTTGATCCACGGGGTGCGGCCACCCGTGCCACGGGGCAGGATGAACGTCTCGTCCTGGCCGTAACCGGGGTAAGCGCCCATGTAGTTGATCGGCGTACCGGAGTTGCCGCGGTACGACAGACCGATGTTCGCGGAGAGCGCGTTGGTGAGGTTGAACTCCTTCGCGCCGAACACCTTGATGGCGTGCGTACGGTCGAACGGGAGCAGACCCGTGCGGTTGTCCAGGAGGCGGATCAGGTCGAAGTCCGAGAGGATGTTCGGATCGAGCTGGTTGTTCTCCGGGCGGAACAGACCGGGGTAGTTACCGTACAGACGCGACCACGTGTAGCTCGCCTGGGCCAGCCAGCCGTCAGAGAACGTGCGGTTCAGGTAGACGGTGACGGCGTCGTAGTTACGAACCGGCTTCGGGAACTCCTTGGCGAAGCCCGAGCCCGGGTTGCCGAGGAAGTAGGTGTTGCCCTCATCGCGGCTCATGTCCTCGATGACCGAGTTCATGTCGCGGTGGGTGTACGTGGCACCCGCGCGGGTGTTCGCGAGAAGTTCATACTCGCCGCCAACCACGAACTCATCCGACGACTGCGGCTTGATGTCCGGGTCAACCGGCTCGCTCTCCACCTTACCACCGGAGTACAGCTGGTTCGCGTTCAGGCTGCTCTCGGCGCGCGGAACAATGAAGTTCGGATCGGCGCACTCGTTGCGCTGCCCCTCACGCGTCGTGGGATCGCAGCCACCGGTCTTGCCCGGCTCGGCCAGACGGCGCTGAGCGCTATAGCGGCGCTCGCCCGGGAAGGCCCGGTCCATCATGTCCAGTGCGACCTGCTCGTAGTAGCGAGCGAAGTTCACGAACAGCTTCGCGCGGCCGTTACGGAGCGGGTCCACGATGGCACCCAGGCGAGGCGACCACTGGTTGCCAAGCACGAGGGCCTTCTGGCCATTGCCGCCGTACATCATCTGCATGTCATAGCGCACGCCCAAGTTCAGCGTGACCATGTTCGCGATGGACCAGCTGTCCTGCAGGAAGCCGCCCACCGTGTTGCTCTTGGTGTGGGACTGCTGCGTCAGCTCGGTCACCGGGCTGTCCGGCGCCGTCTGATAGCCGTAGCGACGCGAGTCGCTCCAGTTGCCATTGGAGTTCTCCTGCCAGAACACGCCACCGCCGTAGGCCTTCGTCTGATCATAGACGAGGAACTCGGTGTCCACGCCGCCCTTGAACACGTGGTTACCCAACGCGTTGTTCAGGATGTACGTGGCCTTAGCGTTGATCTGGTAACGATCCAGCTTCGCGTCCGAGAGGAACGCGGGACCTCCGACCGTGTAGTTCGTCACCGGGCAGCGCAGCAGCCTCTGCTCAGGCGAGTCGCCGCAGTACTGATCCTCATTCGGCACATGCTCGAAGAGGGAGAGCGGGCGCTCGGCCACGTACTGCGCCTGGGACAGACCCGCCAGACCCTGATCGGAACCGATCTTGGAGCCGTCCGCCGGGAGTCGCGAGTCGGTCTGGTGGAACCAGCCGAGGTTCGCGTCGACCAGGACCTTCTTCTCCATGAAGGCACCGGCGTACTTCAGGCCGAGCGCCGTCGTGTTGGTGTCACGCGAGATGAGACCGAAGTCTCCGGGGCGCGCCACCTGGGCCACCGGCAGACCACCCGTCTGGGGGTTGATCTGCAGCTTGCCCAAACCACCCGTCGTCGACGGCGTCCCGTTGAGGGACAGCGACACGTTGTGGTCCTGGTTGATGAGGTACGTCAACTTACCCATGTACTGGATCGTCCGAGCATCGGCGAAGTACTTGCTCTGGGACCCAGGGATCTCGTTGACGACGCTGAAGCCGTTCGCGTCCTTCTTCACCGCGCCCGTGTCATCCAGCTCGAACGAGTTCAGAGCGCGGGTGTGGGTGTAGCGGGTGAACGACGGCGCGAAGCCGGCGAAGAACCACAGCTTGTCCTTCAGGATCGGACCACCGAGGGTGGCGCCGAAGTCGCCCATGTTCTTCAGGGCGTTGTTGCCCGTGACCGTGGTGCCGTCCTCGACGACCAGCTTCCGGTTGCCTTCGAAAGCGCCCGGGGTCCAGTTGCCGAACACGGAACCGTGGAACTCGTTCGAGCCCGAGCGGGTCACCGCGTTGACGACGCCGCCCGTGGAGCGACCGAACTCCGGCATGTAGCCGCCGGTGATGATGTTCACGTCCTGCACGAACTCGATGCTCATCGGGCTCGCGTTCACGCCGTAGGCCGGGTCGTTCGTGGACAGGCCGTCCACCACGTAGCCGTTCTCAGGCGAGGTCGTGCCGTTGATCGAGACACCGTAGGCGTCCGCCTGCGCGCCAGGCGCCAGCTCGGCCAGGGACTCGAAGGAGCGCGCCGCGCCACCCTTGCCACCCGGACGGGCCACCGCGATGCGGTTGATGAACTCCTGATCGACGTTCACGCCCGTGTTGGTCGACCCAACGTCGATCGTCGGCGGGGTGCCGATGACCGTCACGTCCTGCGTGAAGGAGTCAGGCAGCAACTCCACGTTCACGCGGATCGTACGGTTGAGCCGCAGCTGAACATCCGACCGAGCGAACGGCTTGAACGACTCCTTCTCGAACCGCAGGGTGTACGTACCCGGCGGCAGCTGAGGAATACGATAGTTACCCTGTGCGTCAGTAACCACGGTCTGCTCGCCCTGAAGATTGGGCGAGGTAGCAGTCACAACGACATCAGCAGCAGGCTGCTTGCTTTCGGTATTGAGAACCGTACCGATGATGACGCTGGACTGTGCGAAAGCCGCAGATCCATAAAGCAGACCTGCAGCCAGGACAACTCCGGTTTCCCGGAGCACTCGGCTCACTTGCATACCAAACCCCTCCAAGGTGGGCTGCAACCGAAAATGACTGCGGAAAATATCTGAGGTCGGCCAGTTGTCAATAGACCGTTGCTTTTTGGTGACCAGTGGGGCATTGCGCGATCACGCTGGAGGCTTCCCGGCAGGGTCGCTTGAACCCGGTCCACGTTTCTGTATGGTAGCACGCCCTTCAATCCGGGCAGGGCGTGACGGGTGTCCACTGGTGAAGAGGAGTAAAGTGCATGTTCGATTCAGTCCTTGACCGCGGGCAAGGACCCAGGTCGCGCTTCGGCGTTGGAGCCGTCGTCTCGGCGTTGCTCCACCTCGGCCTGTTTGTCCTGGCGGTCTACCTGTCAACGCGGCCGCCTCCCGTTGAGGAGAAGGAGGTCGAGGTGACGCTGAAGGCCACCATGGCCCCGCCGCCTCCCCCTCCGCCGCCTCCTCCTCCCGCGTCGAAGCCCAAGACCGAGAAGAAGGTCACGCCCAAGAAGCCGAAGGACGTGATCGTGCAGCCCAAGGAGATCCCGAAGGAGAAGCCGCCCGAGGCCGAGCCTCAGCAGGAGGCTGAACCTGAGGAGGCTGCTACTGAGGAAGAGGTCGAGGGCGGTGTCGAAGGTGGCGTCGCTGGAGGCGTCGTCGGCGGTGTTGTCGGCGGTGTGATCGGCGGTGTGGTGGGCGGCCAGCTGGGCGGCACGGGAACAGATGTCCTCCCGTTTGGTTCAGGCATGTCGCGCCCCGAGAAGGTCGGCGGCCCAGAGATCACCTATACGCGCGAGGCGCTCGAGGCACACGTCCAGGGTTTGATGATCGTGAAGTGCGTCATCACAACCGAGGGAAAGGTCGAGCGCTGCCGAGTCATCAAGCCGCTCCCTCACATGGAGAAGGCGGTCCTGGACGCGCTGGCGGCCTCACGCTACAAGCCGGTCATGTTCCAGGGGCGCGCTGTCCAGGTTGATTACACCTTCAATATCAAGCTTGCCATGCCGCGTTGAAGAACGCGTCACGAAAATAAGTAGCAGCGACGATTTTCCCCCGCGCTCGTGAGGAGGAGCGCTCGAAAGCCATGCACTTTACCCTTACTGAAATCTGGGCGCAGACGGGCCTCTTTGCCCGCCTTATCATCATCACCCTGGCGATCATGTCAGTCTCTTCGCTGGTTGTGATGGCGGAGCGCATCTTCGTCTTCCGCAAGACGCGTTCCGACAGCCGCAACTTCGCGTCCAAGATGGGCGCCATCCTCGCGAAGGGCGACCTGACCACCGCCGCGAACACCAACCTGGGCAAGGACGTGGGCCACCTGGGCCGCGTCATCAACTCGGGTCTGACGGCCTACCGCATCAGCCCTGGGAACAAGGAAGTCGCGGTCGAGTCGGTGGCTCGTGCACTCGAGCGCCAGGCGCAGCGTGAGGTTCAGAGCCTCAAGCGCGGTCTGGGCGTGCTGGCGACGGTCGGCTCCACGGCCCCCTTCGTCGGTCTGCTCGGCACCACGATGGGCATCATCAACGCCTTCTCGATGATGGCCGAGTCTGGCGCCGGCGGTTTGGGCACCATCTCCGGCGGTATCTCGGAGGCGCTCATCACCACCGCGTTTGGTCTGCTCGTGGCCATCCCCGCCGTGATGGCATACAACTTCCTGCAGGGCTGGGTGGATGCTCGTGCGGTGGACATCTCTGAGTCCTCCAACGAGTTCCTGGACGTGGTCGCCCGGCACATGGCCGGCGGCGGGACGCAGTCCTCGCACGCGGCCTAGTTCCCCGCGCACGCGGGGGAGTCAGGGCCCGCCTCGGCGGAATCTCCGAGAGGCGGGCCTCTCCATCCAGATCCAGGTGCACGCATGGGAATGTCAGCAGGCCCCAAAGGGGGCATCAAGAGCGAGATCAACGTCACGCCCCTTGTCGACGTGGTGCTGGTGCTCCTCATCATCTTCATGGTCATTACCCCCATGCTCCAGCGCGGAAAGTCCGTGGAGCTGCCCAAGGCCACGGAGATTGACAAGGACAAGAAAGACACCTCCGAGCCGATCATCCTGTCCATTACCCCTGACAAGAAGGTCTTCGTCGAAAACGACGAGGTGAACGAGCAGGGGTTGCAGGAGAAGCTCGCCGCGGAGCTCGTGAAGGATCCGAGCAAGAAGATCCTGCTCAAAGGTGACAACGCGCTCAACGTGGGCGACGTGCGCAAGGTGCTGGACATCGCCCGTAAGGCGAAGGCGAAGCAGATCGCGCTCGGCGTCGAGGAGAAGAAGTAATGGCCCGCGGACACAAGTCGCGCCAGTGGGTGCAACCGCAGAGCGCCCCTAATTCGGACATCAACGTCACGCCGCTCGTGGACGTGGTGTTGGTGCTCCTCATCATCTTCATGGTGGTGACTCCGCTGATGGAGAAGGACATCGTTGTCCGCGTCCCCGACACGGAGATGCAGGAGAACACGCCTCCGGATCCCAGCGACGATCAGCTCGTTGTCCAGGTCGACAAGAACGGCGGCTACTCCATCAACACGGAGCAGATTCCCGCGTCCGACTACGTCGCGCGCCTCAAGCGGATGCTGAACGCCAAGAAGCCGGACGACCGCATCGTCTTCTTCATGGCGGATGACTCGACCAACTACGGGAAGCTCGTGGGTGCGCTAGATGGCGCCCGTGCCGCAGGGGCCAAGATCCTCGGCATGGCTACGGAGCTGCCTGAGAACGCGGTCGTCCAGGGCACCCAGTCCGGCCAGCCGGAGACGCCTCCCGCCACGCCGTAGTCCAAAGCATTGCTGGCTCGTGTCCCAAGCGAGCCGAGATGAAAGAATGCCCGTCGGCCGGAGTACTCCTCCATATGGCCGGCGGGCATTCGCTTTTATGGCCTCTGGGAGCCTCGCTGGACAGCGCCAAGGCCTCACACCGTGTGCTCCGAAACTCCGCGCTTCCGCGACGCCCATGACGCCATTCTGGACGTCTCGTTGAACTGGACCAGCATCCGACCTGATGGACGCCCTGCCCTGCGTTTCTGCTTGGGGCATATCAGGTACGACGTTTGCTCTCCTTTCCTCACAAGAAAGGGAGGGGAGCGCAATGCTGGCAAGGGTGCGGTCGGGAGCCTTGATGGGCGTCGACGCGGTCGTGGTGGAGTGTGAGGTCGATATGGCGCTGGGCCTGCCCTACTTCAACGTCGTAGGGCTTCCGGAAGGCGCGGTCCGCGAGTCCAAAGTTCGCGTCATCTCCGCACTGAAGAACGCGGGGTTCGAGCTTCCCCAGAAGCGCATCACGGTGAACCTGGCTCCCGCTGAGCTGCGGAAAGAAGGCGCTGCCTTCGAACTCCCCATCGCGCTGGGTGTGCTCGCCGCTGCGCGCATCATCGAGGCGCAGAGCCTTGAGCCCTTCCTGTTTGGGGGCGAGCTATCGCTCGACGGCACCGTGAAGCCCATCAAGGGCGTCCTCGCGCTCGCGGCAGCTGCACGTGACCACGGCTACGCAGGCGTCATGGTCCCCACAGCGAACGCTGCCGAAGCCGCGCTGGTCGAGGGAATCCAGATCCTTCCCGTGCCGCATCTGCGCAGCGCGGTCGAACACCTCACCGGCACCTCGATCTTGCCGGCCTACGCCAGAGACATGAGACCTCGGGCGAAGGAGCGGGAAGCCATGCCTGACATGGCGGATGTGCGTGGGCAACCTGAGCTGAAGCTCGCGCTGGAACTTGCCGCAGCAGGAGGCCACAACCTGCTCATGTGCGGGCCTCCTGGCTCTGGCAAGACCATGCTTGCGAGAAGGCTGCCAGGAACTCTCCCAGAGATGGCATTCAGCGAGGCCCTTGAGGTCACAAAGATATACTCAGTCCTGGGGCTCCTTGGAGAAGAACAGGCGTTGATGTGTGAGCGACCGTTCCGCGCTCCACACCACACCCTCTCGGATGCGGGACTCGTTGGAGGAGGCCCTACTGCGAGACCCGGAGAGTTGTCCCTCGCCCATCATGGTGTCCTGTTTCTCGATGAGCTTCCCGAGTTCCGGAAGAACGTCTTGGAAGTGCTCCGACAGCCGCTTGAAGAGGGGGCCATCCATCTCGCACGTGCCAATCAGCACGTGACGTACCCATGTCGGGTCATGCTGGTTGCCGCCATGAATCCGTGCCCCTGTGGCTACTTCAACGTCCCCAGCCGGACATGCACGTGCTCGGAGCACCGCGTCTTCGACTACCACTCCAAGGTGAGCGGCCCCCTTCTCGACCGCATCGACATCACGGTGCAGACCCGTGCCGTGGAGTACCACCAGCTCTCATCGACAGCCCCACCGGAACTCCCCAGCCTTCACTATCGACTGCGCGTCGCCGCCGCGAGGGAGCGCCAGCGCGAACGGTTCAAATCCGAGACTGGCGTGCACTGCAACGCCCAGATGCCGGCTCACTTGCTACGTCGGTATTGTGTCCTCGCGCCCCGCGCGGAACGAACACTCGAACTCGCCGTGCGCCACCATGGACTCTCAGCTCGTGCGCATGACCGCATCCTCAAGCTGGCCCTGACGCGTTCCGACCTGGAGGGGCATGCGCGCATCGAGGACGTCGACATGCAACTCGCGGTCGACTGCCGGATGCTGGACAGACGAACCTGGTTGCATGCCAACGCACAGGGCAGCCGCTCCTCCAGGAGCGACACATTCTCCCGCCTCCTCGAGCCTTCTTGAGCCTCGCTCTCAGCGAGGCGATTGAAGCGGCTCGGACTCGGCTGGGCGTGCGTCGTGTTGCGGCGGTGCAGGAAGTGCCGTTGGATGAAAACTCTCCTCAAGTTTATCCAGACGCGGCACAGCACCCGTGATGATGCGCGCAGAACGGCCAAACGTCAGATACGAATAGGACCAGTTGAGGAGCACCGCCAGCTTGCTGCGGAAGCCGATGAGGAAGGTGATGTGGATGAACAGCCAGGCAAACCACGCGGAGACACCTGCCTGTTTGATGCGACGGAAGGCCACTCCCACGGCCTGTCCGCGACCAATCACCGCGTACGTTCCTCGGTCCCAGTAACGGAACGGCAGCATGGGCTGCCCCTGAACCTGTCGGAGGATGTTGAGCGCAGCATGCTTCCCTTCCTGCATGGCCGCAGGAGCTACGCCGGGGACAGGAGTTCCATCGTCCTGCTTCACGAATGACAAGTCGCCAATGACAAAGACATCCGTTCTCCCGGGCACTGTCAACGCAGGGGACACCAACACCCTTCCGGCGCGATCCAGCGGCGCACGCAGCGAGCGCGCCACGGGTGAGGCAGAAACTCCCGCGGCCCAAAGTACTGTCCGCGCCGGCAGATGCTCCGAGCCAATGAAGACCCCAGTCGCATCGATGCTCGTCACCCGCGCCCCCGTCAGGACCTCCACCCCGAGACGCTCCAATGCCTTGCGCGCGCGAATCGAGAGCGCTTCGGGGTAAGTAGGGAGAACATGGCCCAGACCCTCGATGAGCAGGATTCGCGCTTGGTTCGGATCGATGTTCTGAAATTCGCCAGGCAGTGAGTTGCGACTGATCTCCGCGAGCGCTCCGGCAAGCTCCACGCCCGTAGGTCCCGCGCCAATGATGACGAAAGTCAGCAGCGCTCGCCGAACATCGGGATCGGGCTCTCGCTCGGCCATCTCGAAGGCAAGCAGGACCCGGCGGCGGATCTCGACTGCGTCCTCAATGGTCTTCAGGCCCATGGCGTGTCGCGCCCACTCGTCATGGCCGAAGTAGGAATGCGTTGCACCCGTGGCCACGACCAGAAAGTCGTAGCCCAGCTCTCCGTCCGCGAGCAGCAGCCGCTTGTGCTCCAGGTCGACCCCGGTTGCCTCCGCCAGCAGCACCTGGATGTGATGCCGACCCAAGATGCTTCGTAGAGGGGCTGCAATTTCGCTGGGGCTCAGCGTCGCCGTGGCCACCTGGTAGAGCAAGGGTTGGAAGAGGTGGTGGTTGTGTCGATCCACCAGGGTCACCCGAACCGGGGCCTTACGCAGCTGCCGGGCTGCATAGAGGCCACCGAACCCTCCACCGAGGATGACCACGTGCGGCAGGTCTGCGCGGTTCTTGGTCACGAGTGGAAAGGTTGGGCAGCGCTCCTCGAATTTCAAATGCAGGAAGCCCCGACTGGCATGGAACCGATTGTGCGCACGGCGCCTCGGTCCCTTGCCCTCCTGGAGAACAGGCGTCCTCGCGAGGCGGAGTCACTCCAGTTGGTCGGACTCTCTGAGTCACTCTGGACGCTTGACGAGACAGCCTCCGAGGGCGCGCAGCGGCATGGCCATTGCTCGATGGGGCCAGCGACGCGTGACCGGCTCAACCTCGACACTTCCGGGAGCGCATCGAACATCACCCATCAAGGCGGCGAGGGAGTCGGACTCAATGAGCAAGCTGACGGAGAAGCTGAAGGCAGTGGCGGCCGCGGTGGCGGCGATCGAGAAGCAGTTTGGCCGAGGGGCTGTGATGCCTCTGGGGGCCGAGGCAATGGTCCAGAAGGTCGCGGTGATTCCCACGGGCTCCGTGGGGTTGGATCGAGCACTCGGGGTGGGGGGATACCCTCGAGGCCGCGTCGTGGAGTTGTTTGGGCATGAGTCCTCCGGAAAGACCACGCTGACCCTTCATGCCATTGCCCAGGTCCAGGCCGCTGGCGGTGTCGCGGCGTTCATTGATGCAGAGCATGCGCTGGACGTGACCTATGCGCGCAAGCTGGGCGTTCGCGTGGAAGAGCTGCTGGTCTCTCAACCCGATACGGGGGAACAGGCGCTCGAGATCACCGAGCACCTCGTTCGCTCCGGCGCCGTGGACCTCATCATCGTGGACTCGGTCGCGGCCTTGGTTCCTCGCGCAGAGATTGAAGGCGAGATGGGAGACGCTCACATGGGCGTGCAAGCACGATTGATGAGCCAAGCGCTCCGCAAGCTCACGGGGGCAGTCAGCCGCTCCGGCACCTGCATCATCTTCATCAATCAGATTCGAATGAAGATTGGTGTGATGTTTGGGAATCCCGAAACCACGACGGGTGGAAACGCACTGAAGTTCTATTCCTCGGTGCGCATGGAGATCCGCCGCACCGGCAGCCTCAAGGAGGGCGACTCCGTCGTCGGCTCCAGGGCCCGGGTGAAGGTCGTGAAGAACAAGGTCGCTCCACCGTTCCAGGAAGCAGAGTTCGATGTGCTGTATGGCTCAGGCATCCATCGTCCCGCCGAAGTCCTCGACATGGCAGTCGCCAGCGGACAGGTGGAGAAGTCCGGCAGCCACTTCAGCCTCCGCGGGGAGCGAATCGGGCAGGGGCGCGAGCGAGCCATCGAGTGGCTGCGCGAACATCCCGAGACCTTGGAGTCGCTCGCCCGTGAGCTGGTGGGCGCCGTCGCCCTCCCCTGCCCGCCTGTCTCGGCCGAGGCCGCCTAACCTTGGACGGCTGCCAACGACATGGGGACGGGCACCCGACGCTGCCCCGCGCACAAGAGCAACGCGCCCTCCGGCCCCTCTTCGAGGAGCTGGCCCAGTTGGTACTGCGCGTCGCGCGAGAAGCGGGCCTTGGCCCGTCCCTGCTTCACTCGGCAGCCCAGAACCCCGTCCGACTCGACATGCAGGGTCGCGACATCGAGGGCCTCGGCCGTACGGTCACTCAGCCGGATGGAGACGACGTCCGACGGAGACACATCCACGGTCCGGACTTCGTAGGCCGAGTCCTCCACCTGGACGTAGCACCAGTCATTCCCAATGCGGAGCTGGTAGCGCCCTTGCTCGTCCAAGACGAGCGACGCATTGAACAACTCGACAATGCGCGGGTGGAGGATGGACTCGTCGTCGTGCCACCAGCGCAAGGTGGAATCGAGGCGGATTCCACTGTCCTCGCGGGTGTGCCAACGCTTGCCTGGGGGCGGCGGACCACTGGGGGGTTCCATGACCTTCCTTATCTGCTCCCGCGAACGGGACGGAGCAACTTCTCGTGGCCTGGAGGTCCCGCCCTACCAGTTCCGGACGAGTTCCGTGTAGCCACGAAAGGCTACCGCCCCCCAGAAGTTCACCAGCATGCCCAGTACGACCACTCCCAGGACTGCTCGGTTGCGCAGCGACCATCCGCCCAGCGCGAACAGCACGAGCAGATACGGCGTGTAGTCCAGGCTGAATCGGAAGCCGAACTGCATGTAACCGGTGTTCTGGTAGAACAGGCCCGGAAGTGCGCACACCGCCACGGTCAGCCACATGGGCCAATGCAGGCGCGGTCGCTCCTTGGGAATCAACAGGAAGACAATCAGCGGCAAGGTCAGCAGGAGCGTCAGCCCATATGGGTCATACGCAAGGCGCAGCGGCTCCCAGGAGATCCGCGGGAGATTGAGGAACGCCGCCTGAAGGTTGCGTGCCAGATAGACGACGTTGAACAGCCCCCAACGATCGATGTCTGCGTTGACTCGATTGTTGAAGAGGAACGCGTGTCCGAACTCCCCCGGACGCCCGAAGCGATAGACATTGTAGGCGGCAGCGAGCAGGCCCAGGGGCGCAGCTCCCGCCGCGAAGAGTCCCAGCTTCCGCGCCCCGGCCCTCCAGTTCACACCAAGCGCCTTGAGCTGAGCGAGGCGATCAGGCCCAGGACACAGTGCCTCGAGGACGAAGAAGAGCCCCGCGAACAACAGCGGGGTCCGCGTGAGCACCGCCATCGAGAAGAACAGGCCCGCAAGCACAGGGCGACGTGCCTGAACCGCATTGCGCACATAGAGACAGGTCCAGGCCACCCCCATGACCTCGGCACTGAACCAGACTTCGCCCCGGATGGCGCAATAGAAGAACAGCGTTCCGAACGCGAGGATGAGCGACAACGCGATGTTGTCATTACGGTCGCGCGAGGTCTCCCCTTCCTTCGCCAGGAAGCGCAGCAGCGAATAGAAGAGCGCCACCGCCAGTGCACCAACGAAGACTCCAAAGCTCGTGTCGTTGAACTGGTACCCGTGCAAGGCAACAAACGGCAGCATCACCACGGCGGGGAACGAGGGGAAGCTGACGAACCAGCGATCCTCCGCGAGGGGCCTGCCTTCACAGCGCACCTTCGCGCCATTCACCTGACGCACGCAGGCCCAGTCCTCCAAGTTGGGCAAGACCTGCGGGTCCACATCCAGACGCCCCTCCAACCACGACTGCGCCTGGTAGATGAAGTGAGGCGCCGCGCTCTGCCTGAGAAACCGCTGCGAGCTGAAACTGGCGAGCACCGCGAACGACACAAGGAAGAGGACGACCTCGACACGGTATGCGCCGAGCCAGATGCGAACGGCCGAGGTGCCGACCGACCGCGGCGTGGGCTCGGCCGACGACAACGGGGCAACAGGCGACTCCGCAGAGGGGGGAACCGCGGGCTCGGCCCCGGACGGGCCATTCTGTTTGGATTTGGAGCGACTCATGGGGTGGCAGACGCGGTCAGCAGGTGCCGCCGCAACATTTCCAGAGAGTGAGAGGCAGCAAAGAGGCGCACACGCTCGCGATCGCCATGAATGAAGATGCGCTCATATCGCGCCGGCACCCCGGGCCCGGCCATCCCGCAATACACCGTCCCGACCGGGTCTTCTTGGGTTCCACCGCCCGGCCCCGCATACCCTGTCACCGACAGGCCATACGTGGCTCCAGTCACAGCGCGAACACCCTCGGCCATCGCCAGAGCCGTCTCCGACGACACGGCGGAGTGCCGCTCGAGGACCTCGGCGGGAACGCCCACCCAGGCGGACTTCATCTTTTCCGAGTACACGACAGCCCCCCCCAGGAAGACGTTACTTGCCCCTGGGACGCTCGTGAGCTGCTGCGCGATGAGTCCGCCAGTGCAGCTCTCCGCCACGGCCAGGGTCGCGCCGACTTGCGCCAACATCCGCACGAGCACCGCGGCGTACTCATCGCCGTCCACGCCGAAGACATGCGCCCCGAGCACGTGTCGAGATGCGGCCTCCGCGGCATCCAGCGCAGCATCCGCCTCGCGCTGCGAAGCGCCCTCCGACATCAGCTTCAGATGGTTCTCTGGTGCGTGTGTGCGGAACCCGAAGACGACGTGGGGATGCCGTGGTGCCAGCGGCATCACGGTCTGATCCAGCATCGACTCAGACAGGGAGACCGTGCGCAACAAGCGGAAGGCTCGGAAGGTGCGCCCCGGAGCGGATTCCAAGGCCGCGCGGAGTCGAGGGAGGATTTCGCCATCAACGAGCGCTCGATACTCGCGAGGAACACCGGGGAGAAAGAAGAACTCGCAGTTCCGGATGCGCAGGTGGACCAGGGGTGCCGAGCCCACGGGATTCTGGATGGCCTGAGCCCCCTCGGGAATCCGCGCCATCCGCAGGGCACTCGGATTCAAGGGCACTCCTCGTGCCGCGAATCGCTCCTCCAACCACCGGACGACCTGGGGCTCGTTCTTCAGCGGTACTCCCGCCGCCTCTGCCGCGCACTCCAAGGTGAAGTCATCTGCAGTGGGGCCCAATCCGCCAGAGACGATGACGACGTCCGCCCGGTCGGCGGCCTCCACCAATCGATCCCGGATGTCCGACCGCACGTCGCCCACCAACACAACTCGCCCCACCTTCACGCCCAGGTCGAAGAGCCGGGCCTCCAGGTAGCTGCTGTTCGTGTCCGTGACGAGGCCAGTGACCAGTTCGTCACCTGTGCACAGAAGTTCGACGCGCATGGGTGGGACATCCTACCGGCTGCACAGGCCCAGAGCACGGACGACGCGTCCCCTTCACTCCGCCGAGCAAGCACTCGCCTGGAGTGTCCCTGCGCCATCGAGCGCGCTCCCCTCTCTTTGCTGGCGCGGGGCCGTTGGGTTCCCCTCTGTGTCCCAATGGGAGGGGGCCCGATTACTGGGCGATTCATCCCATCGCTCAGCGCAGTTCCTCCATGGGCGTTGGGGATGGGCCATTGGTCGAGGATGCGCGCCTCGCCCTCCGGGAAAGCACCACGGGGCTTTCTCTGCGTGCCCAAGCGCTGGGTCCGTGCAGTTGGGTCCTTCGGTCAGCCGCGCGCCACACGCCAGGCCCCTTTGTTGTCGAGGACCTGCCCGTCGTCCTTTGAGCAGGCAGCCCAACGGACTCTTTTCAGCATCATTCCTGCGGGTTCTTCAGCGATTGACGCTGCTCACAACTCCACACCGAACGTCTTCGCGACCTCGTGGAACCCGCCGAGCCACGGTGCGGAACCCAGCTGGCGCATCTTTGCCAGTACGAACTCTGGCAGTGAGGACTTGGGGTCCGGCGACCCGAACGCTAACGAGTCCGCGTCTCCACCGGGATGTCGAAGTGCAACACATCTTCTCGCGTGCCGAGGCTCGTGTAGAGCGCAATGGCCGGTTCGTCTCCGTGGTCGGCCTGGACGAACACGACATAGGCCCCTCGCTCGGCACCGAGTTGCTGGAGTTCTCGAATCAACGCTGTCGCAATGCCTCGGCGACGATGCGATGACGCCACTGCGAGGTCGTAGATGTAGATTTCGCTGCGCTCTTGCTCGAACTTCCGCAGTTCGTATGCCGCCAGCCCACCCACGACCGTCCCCTCGTCCATCGCCACGAGGGCAATGAATGAGTCTCCCGAGAGCAAGCGCCCAAAGTAGTCGGCACTCGGACGCGCTCGGCCATACGTCTCGACGTCTTCAAAGGCCTCGCCGAATACGGCCAGCATGCCGTGCATCAGCTCGACATCGGACGGGGCCAGGCGTTTGAGCATCAAAGGGGGCGTCTCCATTCGCCGAATCTACTTCGCAACTCCGCGGCACCACCAGAAGCGTGAGGCCTTGCGGTGGATA
Source organism: Myxococcaceae bacterium JPH2 (assembly GCA_016458225.1). NCBI lineage: Bacteria > Pseudomonadati > Myxococcota > Myxococcia > Myxococcales > Myxococcaceae > Myxococcaceae bacterium JPH2. Next base: position 125,404 of record JAEMGR010000005.1, read on the forward strand.
CGGTCTTCCGCGCCTCGCCGCCACGCCATCCTGGGCCGCCTGTGTTTGATTGATTCAGCGAACAGCGCGCTGTGCGCCCATCGGCATCACGCCTTGCCGAGACCGATGCCCACTTCGACCAATGGGTCGGGCCTCATGCTTGGGAGCGAACCGCCCTCTTCATTCTCACAACGTCGACCTGCTTGCCCTCGCGTCAGGATCCAACCGAGTCGTTCTTGGTGCGTGTGTTCAAGTCGCCCCAACACAGCAGTCGAGAATCCTCGGTGGACCTGCACCTCATGGATGAGACACGGATACTCGAGCGGCCACCACGATTGCGTTTGAGTGAGAGTCACCGGCCTTGCTGATGCGGCCTGCGACTTCAGCTCGGCACTCCGCTCGTCCTCGACGGAGCTGACTTGGCCGAGGACGGCGTGCGGCGCCTGTGGCGACAGAGCGCATCGATGACTTCTTGCATCCACCGCAGCTCTTCGGCTTCGCGCGTTGCGACGCCCCGTGAGCTTCACGCTGTACGCCGGCGAGGACTACCGGCAACCCCTGGCCTTCGGGGAATCGAGTGCAGCATGAGCCGCAAGTGCACCTGCTGGGACAACACCTTGACCGAGAGACTCTTCAGCACCTTGAGGCTGTGGCTCGTCCACGCTGCGGACTGCGCGACAGGGCCTCGCCACGCTCTTCGAGGACATCGAGAGCCTCTGCTGCCGTCGGCGCCGTCGCTCCCCGCTGGGCGACGTGAGCCCCGGAGGGTATGCGCGGCTCGACCCATCGGCAGCGCTGGCTACAGGGCCACGCTGTCCACGGAGCTGGAACAAGCGCTGGGCCTTGGACTTCAGAGGTAAGCCGGGCCGTCGCTTCCGGGACCTTCGTCCTCGTCTTCGTCATCGTCGATGACCGCTGCGACGGCTGCGGCACCGCCTCCGACCTTGCGCGCCACCAGCCGATTGCCCACCTGCGCCGCCGACTCCACCAACCCCAGGAGCAAGTACACGAAGCTGTAGGCGACGAGGACCCACGCGGGATGGAACTGCCTCGCAATCACTCCGCCCGCGACCGCCATCACCCCACAGACCAGGGCCGTCTTCCTCGACGGCCGAGCGTCCTTGAACGTTCGATAGCGCACCGTCGACACCATCAACAGCGACAGCGCAACCACCGCCACCGCCACCGGCACCCGCGCGCCCACCGTCAAGGGCTCCCCCGCCGCCGCCACATGATGCGAGATGATCAACGACACCAGCACGCCCGCCGCCAACGGGATGGGCAACCCCACGAAGTAGCCGCCCCCACCCCCATGCGGATCGCGCTGCGCCAACACGTTGAAGCGCGCCAGACGCATCGCCCCACACGCCGCGAACGCGAAGGAGATGAACAGCCCCAGGAACCCCATCGGCGCAAGCGCCCACTTGTACACAAGCAGGGCAGGCGCCGCCCCGAACGAGGTCACATCCGCCAGGCTGTCGAGTTGCATCCCGAAGTCGCTCTGCGTCTTCGTCAGTCGCGCCACTCGACCATCGAACCCGTCGAAGAACATCGCGAAGAAGATGGCCAGCGCCGACTGGTAGAACTGCACCGGACCCGCCTCGCCCGTGCACAGGGTGATGGCGTAGAACCCACAGAAGATCGACGTGACGGTAAACAGGTTCGGGAGCACGAACATCAGTTTCCGCAGCTTCATCGTTCCCTCGACTTCCCCTGATGGCCGTGAGTCCCGGCGACAGAAACGGCGAGGGAACGGACCTTAGCAGGGTTTTATTCGCTGCGTCGTCCGACCCGAGTCGGTAAGGAGACGAAATGGGCGCCGTGCGGTGGGCCATGTGGGGGCTGGTCGCGGTGCTGGCCCTGGTGCTGTGGAACGTCGCCTGGGTGGCGCTCGTCAGGCGCTGGTACCGACTCCGAACACCTCCCCCGCAGACCTTGCGGGCTCGCTGCGCGGACGGGTGGGAGCTGGCCGTCCATGTCCGCCGCGCCCCCGTTCGGCGCTTCCAGGAACCCGTCCTCCTGTGCCACGGGCTGGCCGCCAATCGATTCACGTTCGACTTCGAGCCTCCCTACTCCGTCGCCCACGCCCTCACCGAGGCCGGCTTCGATTGCTTCAGCGTCGAGTGGCGCGGCACCGGCCACTCTCGGCGCCCTCCGCCTGGCCGGCGCTACACCGACTTCTCCATCGATGATCACGTCCTCCAAGATGCCCCCGCGCTCCTCGCGCTCGCGTTGAAGGAGACCGGTGCCACGCGCGCATTCTGGTTGGGGCACTCGCTTGGCGGACTCGTGGGCTACGCGGTGGCGCAGGGCCCCGTGGCCGCTCAGCTCGCGGGACTCCTCGTGCTCGGCTCACCGGTGCACTTCAAGTCCGAGCCCTTCCTCCGCACCCTCATCTCCCTGGGCGTCCGTGCGGCCTGGCCCGGTCAGCTTCGCCAAGAATGGATGAGCGCCAGCCTCGCGCCCTTCCTCGGATACGTCACCCTGCCCCTGTCGGATCTCGTCGTGAACCCGAAGCACATCCCGCCGCGGATCCAACGACAGGTCTACGCCAACATGATGTCGTCGATGAGCCGCAAGGTCCTGCTCCAGTTCCAGGATTGGATCGAGCACGACGCGTTCCGCTCGTATGACCGGCGCGTGGACTGGCGCGAGGGCATCTCTCGGCTCCAGCTCCCTGTGCTCGTCATGGGTGGCAGCGCGGACCGACTCGCCACCTCGCAGAACGTCGAGGCCCAGTACGCGCTCCTCACCACTCCCGACAAGTCCCTCCACGTCTTTGGTCGCGACCATGGCGACCAGCAAGACTATGGGCACGGAGACCTCATCTTCGGTCAGGGCGCCCCCACCGAGGTGTACCCCGTCATCCGGGAGTGGTTGGAGCGACATGCCACTCCGCTGGCCATCGATGCGGCCTCGGGTCAGAGCGCGTAACGCGATCACCTTCGACGCGATGACTCCCCCTTGACGCATCCTCTGTGTGGAGGAGAGCGAATGAGTGCACAGGGGCATGGCGCTCCGTGTGCCCTGTTCGAGTGGGCCTGAGCGAACGGGACTGTTCCGTTCAGGGTCGAGGACTCGTGGTCGGCTCGCTGGGTCGCGTTTCCAGGCACAGGACCTGCGTCTTCTCCAGATTCGGCGCGCGGACCCGACCGAGGATCACCTTCGTTCCGCTCTCGCACTCCGCCCAGAGGAAGGGCTCCGTGGGCTCCTCCACTCGCAGCCCATCGACCGACAACACGCCCCCGTTCATGGCCGCCAGCGCGTGTCCCTTTCCGCTCACTGAAATTCCATTCGCCTCCAGGTGAGCCTCGGTGTCCACGCTGAGCCCCGCCTGCGTGCACCCTCGAAGCGCGGCGTCACGGAGCAACACCCGCGCGGCCTGCGCCGCCCACACGCACGCTCCCTCCACATCGCGCACTTCGAGCCCCGCGACGTCCGCGGCCACCTCTCGCAGGTGCAGCCCTTCTCCCGTGTCTCCAGTCGCCGAGCGGACTCGCGTCACAGCGCCATCCCGAAGTCGCAGCGAGCCTCGCACCGCCACGAGCCCGTATTCCGCGGCACCGTCCACCCGCAGCCCACGAATCGTCACCTTCGAGTCCGTGAGCTGCACGCCCCCCAGGGTCCCACTCGCCTGGACCACCACGCCTTCCATCAGGACGTCCGACCCGGACACGCCGAGGCCGGCGCGCTCCGCTCGCACCGAAGTGAAGTCTCGCACCGCGACCTTCGCGTGCATCGACGTGAGGCCGTATTCATGTCCGAGCACTCGAACCCGACTGAGCGACATGCTCCCTTCGACGACGCTGAACGCTGGGCCGCGCCCTCCCTCCGCCACTGCGTTCACCAACTCGACCCACCCGCCGTCCTGCCCTACCGCAGTCTGGGTTCCGTCGAAGTGAACGTCCTGCAGTCTCGCTCGGCCTCCACCTCGCACTCGCACCGCGCGCCGATAGGGCCCCACGAACTCCGTCTCTCGCACGTCCAATCGAGGTTCACTTCGGGAGCCCTCCCGGGCCTCGACGTGAATCCCCACGGCGCTCGTTCCTCGAGGGTCCCTCACCTGGGCCTCGGCGTGCGGCCCGGTGGACTGCGCCCCTTGGGCCTCGAAGTGGCTCCGTTCCACCCACAGCGTTCCTGCCGTCAGGTGGATCGCCCCGTTCGACTGGCCGCTGAAGCGCGCTCCCTTCAGTCGCACCTCGGAGTCCGTGTCCAGGACGAGTCCCCACTGTCCACCTTGGAACGCCAGGCCCGATAGCTCGGCGCGTCCCTCCAGGCGGAGCACCGCCTCGGCTCCGGCTTCGGCCCACACCACCGTGTCCTGGCCCGCGCCGATGAGCCGCGCCCCGTCAGGCACCCGGAACGGGCCGACGTACCGCCCCGGCGCCAGGTGCACCCGGGGACGGCCCGGCCGCGCCAGGGCCTCGGCCAGCGAGCGCAGGGGGTGCTCCCGCGAGCCGTCGCCGGATTCCCGCCCCGCCACGTCCACCCACACCGCCCCTCGCTCGCCAACCTCCGCCAGCGGGCCCGGGCTCGCGGACACCGGCCCTCGGCAGGCCGTCAGCACGAGGGGCACGTAAACGAAGAACCACCGGGACATGGGGCCGCAGTCTACCCGACGGGGCGTCCACCCACGCGATCAGACCCACCCGCCAAGTGATCGATTTTCCAAAGACATTCATCCCAACGCGATCATTCCCAAACCATTTCCAGCCAGTCCGGGGTGCGCCGGTGTGTCAAAAGATGCGATCAGACTCCTGTCTACGCTTTGTGTTTCAAGCGGCCAAATTTTCGTCCAGAGGCCGATTTTCCGGCTCGGGAGCGCCTGCTGCATTGACAGTCGAAAGCGCGATTTGTTACCTCCGCTTTCCGCTCGTTCAACGCCAGACAACGCACAGACGGAGGGGCGTAATGACCAAGGCAGAGCTCGTGGAGGTGGTGGCAGCGCAGACGCGGCTGACCAAGAAGTCGGCAGCCGAGATTCTCGACATCGTCTTCACCAATATCGGCAAGGCGGTGAAGAAGGACTCGCGCTTCAGCTACCCCGGGTTCGGCACCTGGTCCATGCGCTCTCGCAAGGCCCGGAAGATCCGCAACCCGCAGACGAATGAGATGATGAAGCTCAAGGCGTCGAAGACCATCGGCTTCCGGCCGGCGAAGGAACTGAAGAACTCGCTCTAAGAAGCGGCCGTGCGTGTGGCGGATGTGCTCATCAGGGGCGCTGACCCGAGGTCGTCGGGTGGCGCCCCTGATGCGTTGCGGGCCACGCACTTCCACCATGCGCCACGGGCTCCGAGCCCGCCGCATCCGGAGTCCCCAGCGCGTCCAGCGGATCCATGGACTCGCCGCCGTGCCACAGCTCGAAGTGCAAGTGCACTCCCGTGGCCAGCCCGGTGTCCCCCGCGAGGCCGAGCGCGTCCCCTCGCTCGACGACCTCGCCGGGCTGCACCAGCACCTGGGACATGTGGCTGTAGCGCGTCACCCACGGCCCCGCGTGCTGCACCTCCACCTGCAAGCCGTGGTCGCCGTTCCAGCCCGCGCGCAGCACCACACCCTTGGCCGCGGTGTAGATGGCCTGTCCCGGCCGCGCGGCCAGGTCCACGCCCAGGTGGCGCCGACGCTCGTTGATGATGGGGTGCCAGCGCTCTCCGTAGAGGCTGGTGACCGTCACCGGCTCCACGGGCCAGACGAGCGTGGGCGGGCCTCCCACGGGCTCGGGCGGGTGCTCCAGGCGCCGCAGCTCGGCCATGCGCACCGCGAGCCCTCCCACGCGCAGCACGACCCCTTCCGCCAGGGCCGAGGACATGTCGCCGTACAGCCGCGCGTCCTGCTCCAGCTCGGCCTCCAGCACGCTGCGCGCTCGCGCGACGTCTCGTGAGTCCGTGCGCTCCACCGGACGCGCGAGGAACGCGTCCAGCGCGGCGTTCATCCGCTCCCAGTTCCGGGCCTCGTCCGCGGGCATCGCGCTCCCCCGCTTCACCTGCTTGCGGAGCGCCTTCGCCTGCTCGGCGAAGTCCGTCAGCGTGCGCTGAAGCTCCAGCGCGGGCTCGGGCGCGAGGAGGAGGGAACGCCCGCTTCCGGACAGCGCGTTCGTTCGCTCCCGAGCCTCGGGCATGGCCGTCGCGTCATCGGGCCGGCCACGCGCGGTGGCATACAGCTCGTCGAAGCTCATCTTCTCGGCGCGCGGCGTGGCGCACGCGGAGAGGAGCATCAGGGAGAGGACGGCAGGTCGGCGCACGACGGCAGAAGCCTACCATGCCGTCGCGGGCACTCACGTTTACGGCCGGAGTGCACCGTCCTCCACCGCGCTTCGCACGCGCGCCACCGCGTCGTCGATGTCCGCCCCGGACACATCCAGGTGGCAGACGAAGCGCACCGCGCTCGCCCCCATCCCGTTGGCGAGCACCCCGCGCGCGGCGAGCACGCGAGCCATCTCGGACGCGGGCTTCGAGAACTCGGCGAAGACCATGTTGGTCTCCACGAGCGTCAGGTCCACGCGCACCCCGGGAATCCTCGCGAGCCCCTCCGCCAATCGGCGCGCGTTCGCGTGGTCCTCCGCGAGCCGCGCGACGTGGTTCTCCAGGGCGTAGAGGGCAGCGGCCGCCAGGATGCCCGCCTGCCGCATGCCACCGCCCAAGCGCTTGCGCAGCCGCCGCGCCTCGCGAATGACGTCCGCCCGGCCCGCGAGCGCGGAGCCCACCGGCGCCCCGAGGCCCTTGGAGAAGCACACCGACGTCGTGTCCGTGAGCTTCGCCCAGGCCGAGGCAGGCACGCCCAGCGCCACCTCCGCGTTGAACAGCCGCGCGCCATCCAGGTGCACCGCGAGGCCTGCGGCTCGGCCCGCCTGCACCACCGCGCGGAAGCGCTCCACGGGCCACACCGTGCCGCCGCCTCGGTTGTGCGTGTTCTCCAGCGAGAGCAGGCGCGTGCGCGGGTTGTGGATGTTGTCCTCGTGGACCGCCGCCTTCACTTGCTCGGGCGACAGGAGGCCGCGCTCTCCCGGGATGGGCCCGGGCTGCACGCCCCACAGGGCCGGAACGGCGCCGCCTTCGTACTGGATGATGTGGCTGCCCGCCTCGGTGAGCACCTCATCGCCCGCGCGGCAGTGCGCGCCGATGGCGATCTGATTCGCCTGCGTGCCCGAAGGGACGAAGACCGCCGCCTCCAGCCCCAGGCGCTCGGCCACGCGCTCCTCCAGCCGGTTCACGGTCGGGTCCTCGCCATAGACGTCATCGCCCACGTCCGCTTCGGCGATGAGGCGACGCATGGCGGGGGTGGGCTTCGTGACGGTGTCGGAGCGGAAGTCGATGGGCTTCATGGTTCTCCAGGGGCTGCGTCCAGGGCTTGGGCGCGCAGCAGGGGTGACATACAACGGCGGCGTGGCTCGGCGAGAAACGGCGGCGGAGAAGCGGCAGCGTGCGGTGACGGTCCTGGACAGGCTGGAGGCGGCCATGCCGGACGCCCGCATCGAGTTGGACTACCGCACCCCTCTGGAACTCCTGGTCGCCGTGGTTCTTTCCGCCCAGTGCACGGACAAGCGCGTGAACATGGTTACGCCCGCGCTCTTCCAGCGATTCCCGGACGCCGCCGCCTACGCGCGCGCGGAGCCCTCGGACGTGGAGCCCTTCATCCGCACGTGCGGGCTGTATCGCGCCAAGGCGAAGAACATCGTCGCCGCGGCCCGCGTGCTGGTGGAGGAGCACGGCGGACAGGTGCCGCTCGTGCGCGAGGTGCTGGAGAAGCTGCCGGGCGTGGGGCGGAAGACGGCGGGCGTCGTGTGCATCCACCTGGGCGGAGACCTGGCCTTCCCGGTGGACACGCATGTGAAGCGGCTCGCCTACCGGCTCGGCTTCACGACCCGCGAGGATCCGGACCAGGTCGAAGCGGACATGCAGGCCCTCGTGCCTCGTGAACGGTGGACGCTCGGGCACCAGCTGCTGGTGTGGCACGGGCGGCGCACCTGCTTCGCGCGCTCACCCGATTGCGAGCATTGCCCGGTGGCGGACCTGTGCCCGAAGCGCGGCGTGAGCACCGCGAAGGCCGAGCCCGCCCCGAAAGCTAAGCCGACGACGCGGCGTCCTCCGCGCGCGAAGTCTTGAGCCGCTTCATCTTCCTGCGGATGATCTCCCGCTTCAGCGTGGAGAGGTGGTCCACGTAGACGGTGCCATCCAGGTGGTCCGTCTCGTGCTGCACCGCGATGGCGAGCAGCCCATCGCACTGGAGCGTCTGCTCCTGGCCTTCCGCGTCGAGGAAGGTGACGGTGACGATGGCGGCGCGGTCCACGTCCTCGGCCTCGCCTGGGATGGACAGACAGCCCTCGGTGTACGTGGTCTCGCCCTCGGTCGCGATGATGCGCGGGTTGATCATCGCGAGGGGCTTGGACTCCGGCTGGCGGGGCGAGGCGTCGATGACGACGATGCGCTGGAGCACGCCCACCTGCGGGGCGGCGAGGCCCACGCCGTCGGCGGCATACATCGTCTCGAACATGTCCTTCACCAGGGCGCGGACGGAGTCGTCCACCTTCGCCACGGGCTTGGCCTTCTGCTTCAGGATGGGGTCAGGCCAGATGAGGATGTCTCGGACCATGGCCGCCGTCTTAACTCCGCCGCGCGGGACGGGCAACCATCGGCGCCCGCTCCGTCCCCTTCCAGGCGCGGGGCCGTCCACCCTCCGTCAGTCGAGGAGGTTCCTCGCATACTCCGCGCGCAGCCGGTCATCGCCCAGGGCTCGAGCCGCCTCGGAGAGGATGACACGGACCTGCTGCGCCCGATGCTGGAGGGCGGCATCCGGGTGGCCGGCGAAACGCAGCGGGTGGAACTCGGCGGACAACAGCTCGTAGGCGCGCTTGACCTCCTCGCCCCCCGCCGAACGCGCGAGCCCCAGCACGGTGAAGTAGTCCGCGTCCTGCACTTCTTCGAACTTCGCTTCGAGACGCCGCACGTCGAGTTCCGGCGGATGATCCCCCGCGCCGTCCAACGTGTCGGGCTGCAACGCGACGAGGCCCAAGGTGCGCGCCACCGAGAGCGCCTTCAGCGTGACGTCCTGCGGCATCCCCGCGCTCAGCAGGAGCGCTTCGAGCGTGCGCTCACCATCCACCCCTTCCAACAGGTGGAGTTCGCGCGATGGGAAGCCGAACTCGCTGGGTGCGACGTGGGCATCTCCTCGCGTCACGCGGGCTCGCAGTGAGCCCGCTGTCTCCAGCAGGGACTCGGAGGTGAGGGTGTTGCGCAGAGCCTCCGTCAACAGATGCAGCGGTGGGCGCGTGGCGGCGGCCAGGGCCACCTCGTGAGGCGCCGGCTCCTGGACGAGGCGATAGAGCGTGGAGGGCTCGGCCAGCGCGTCCAGGAAGACCTGCTCGGTGTAGCGCTGCACGAGCGGCACGGCCTCGGTCTCGCGCAGATAGCCGCGTCCGCGCAGTGCCTCCAACAGCGCGCCCGTGGTGGCGCTGCGCACGAGCCGCAGCTCGGCTTCCTGTCGCGCGTCGATGAGGCCATCCGCGCGCGCTCGGTCGATGAGGGACTCTCCCGCTGCGGACGAGGCCGCGCCGACCAGGGTTCCATCTCGCAGCCAGAGAATGCGCAGGGCGTTGACGACCTTCAGCTCCAGCCGCACTTCCATGCGCGCATCGCACAAGCGCAACAGCAGCCGGGACAGGCCCTCTTGCGTCACGCTGCCACTGCGCGCCACCGCGAGCTCCGGGCGGCCCGGGGCCTCCAACGGGAACAAGGACGCGCGAGCCTGGGCCGCGGCCTCCTCGGCATCGCGATGCGCACGCTCCTCCAGGGCCAGCCGCTCTCGCTCGGCATGGGCACGTTGCTCGATGGCGTCGGCCTCCAGCTTCGCTCGGGCGGCGCGCTCCTGGAGCAGCGCCTCGTGATGGCGACGTGCCTCGGCCTCCGCTTCTGTGCGGGCTCGTGACTCCGCGTCGAGTCGCGCCTCGGCATCCGCGCGTCCTCGCGACTCGACCTCCATGCGGACTTCCAGCGCGGTCCGATGGCGCCCCTCCGCCTCTGCTCGCTCCATCGCCTCGGCGCGGCTCCGGGCCTCTGCCTCGGCGCGGGCCTCGGCTTCCGCGCGGGCTTCCGCCTCTGCCTCGGCGCGAGCCTCCGCGGCCTCGCGCGCCCGAATTTCCGCCTCCGCGCGCGACTCCATCTCGGCGCGGGCCTGCATCGCCTGCTCCGCGCGGAGTTCGGCCGCCGCTCGGGCACGCTCTCCCGCCGCGACCTGAGACTGGGCCTCCTCGCGGGCTTCAACTTCGCTGGCGACCCGGCTCTCGGCGGCGGCGCGTGTCTCCGCGTGCGCCGCGACCTCGCGTGTCAGCCGCGCTTCGGCGGCGGCTTGCGCCTGTTCATGGGCGGCCCGCGCTTGGGCGAGCAGCGCTTCGGCGGCGGCGCGGGCCTGTTCATGCTCGGCCATCTCTTGCGTCAGCCGAGCCTCGGCGGCATCGAGCTCCAGCCGAGTCACCTCCGCGCGGGCCTCGGCTTCGCGATGGGCCTTGCCCTCCGCCGCGACCCGCGCTTCCGCGTCCACTCGACCACCGGACTCAGACGCGAGCCGGGACTCGAGTTCCTTCAGGGCCTTGAGCGTCTCCGCCCCTCGGGACTCAGCCTCGAGGCGCGCCTGGTGCTCTCTCGTGAGTTTTTCCGCGAGCGACGCGCGGCCTCGCGCCTCGGCTTCTGCTCGCGCCTCCGTCTCTAGGATTCGCGCGGTCAGCAGCTCTCGCTCCGCCTGCGACTCACGCAGCCGTGTCTCCAGGTCCTCGTGCGCGTGGAACTCCGACTCGGCACGCGCCTCGGCGGTGGCTCGCGTCCGGGTCTGCTCCGCGAGGGCTCGCTCAAGCTCCGCGAGTCGCGACTGAAGCGCGGTGACGTCCTGCTCACGGCGCTCGACTCGTGCGAGCGCGGCCTTGGCTTCCGCGTCCACCGCGGCGCGGGCCGTCGACTCCGCCTCGATGCGCGCACGCGCCTTGTCGAGCTGTGCTTGCAGCGCTGTGGTCTGTTCCGTTGAGCGGGCCTGGGTGTCAGCCCGCAGCGTGGACTCGCGCTCCAGCGCGTCGTTCAACTGCGAGAGCTGCGCTTCGAGTTCGGCGATCCGCTGCGCGGAGTCGCTCGTCAGCCGAGCCAGCTCCGCCTCGCGGGCTTCGAGGGTCTCGGACTGGTGCGCAGACAGCTCTCGCAGCGTCTGGAGGTCCGCCGTGAGCGCGGCCTCGCGCGCGCTTGCGCCCACGAGAGACTCGGCGCGCGCGTGCTCGGCCTCCGCGCGTGCTCGTTCCTCCGCGACACGGGCCTTCGCGAGGTTGGTCTCGGTCTCAGCTTGCTCGGCCTGCGTTCTCGCGAGGTCCAGCGCCGCACTGGCCTCCGTGGCGCGCGCGGTCGCGGCATCGAGCAGCGCCTGGAGTTCGGCGACCTGGGCTTGGGACTGCTGGGCTCCAGCCTGGATCCGCGCGATGAGTGCCACCGCGGCTTCGGCCTCGCTCCGCGCCGCATCGGCCTGCGCGAGCGCGGCCTCGGCTCGTGCGGCCTCCTCGTGGAAGGCTTGCTCGAAGTGGGTCCGCTGACTCCGTTCGCGCTCCAGCTCCGCGAGGACATGACGCACCCGCTGATGCGCTTCCTCGAACTGGTGCTCGACGGCCTCTTGGTCCGCGAGCTCCGGAGGCACTGCCTCTTGCGCGGGCTCTTCCTCGCTCGGCGCGGGCATCGCGAAGCGCTCGGTCGGGGCCGAGACACCCATCCCACTGCCCTCTTCGCTCAGGCCCGAGAAATCGGTCTCCGACAACGGGGCCACCGCGGTCGGTGGTGGTGTGCTCGTCGCGGGATCTGTCTCGGTGTCGAACCAATCAGAGCCCACCGAGGGTGAGCCTCTCGCGGGTGCCAGCACATTGCCCACGCTGGGCGATTCGGTGTCCTCGGTGGCACGCGCGCGTGCCTCGGCCTGGAGCTGCGCGTCGAGTTCGTCCCAGTTCGACTGGGACATCTCCTCCGTGCCCTCCCCACCTGACGCATCGAGGCGCTCGGCGGCCTCGGCGCGAAGCTGTGCTTCCAACTCGTCCCAGTTCGAGCGGGCTGACTCCGAGCCCTCGGCATCGTCCTGCTCGGACGATGTGGGAGCCGGCCCTGCGACTGGCGCGTCTGGTTGGGAGCTGGCGCCATCTCGCTCGGCGGCTTCGGCGCGGAGCTGTGACTCCAACTCGTCCCAGTTCGAGTGCGTCTCTTGAGGGTCTGCGTCCTCTTGCGCGGAGGGCTCGGATGCAGGGCTCGCTCGAAGCTGCTCTTCCAGTTCGTCCCAGTTCGTGCCGGTTCCGTCAGTCGCCGAGTCCAGCTCGGGATCGGGCGGCAGCTCGGTCCAAGTGCCTCCATCCGCCGCCCCCCGCAACCTTCGGAGTTCGGCTTCCGCGGCTGCGAGCGGATCCGCCGCCCCTGCGGCCTCCGGAGCATCGACCTCGAAGAAGCCTTCGTCCCCCAGCTTGGGCGCGGGCTTCGCGGGGCGCAATCCGGGAGGCCGCAGGTGCTCCTCGCGAAACGCGAGCCGCCCCGGAAGTGGCACGGACTCTGTCGCCGCGGCGCTCTCGGAGGCCATCGCGGGGACGTGTGCGGCCTCACCAGTCCACATGGACTGGAGCGACGAAGCCTCGTCGTGCTCGGCACCGTCGTTGTCGATGAACCAGCTCGCGCTGGGATCGGCATCCGTGGGGCTCTCGCCGGCCTCGGATGGTTGGGGACTCGCGCTCTCGGGTGACTCAGCGCTCCAGTCCGCCTGGGCGCTCACGCCTTCGGACGTCACACCGGACCCGTCCGACTCCGCGCTCGCTCCTTCGGGTGCCGTTGCACTCCAGTCCGTCTCCGCACTCGAATCTGCAGGCGCCGTCGCGCTCCAGTCTGTCTCCGCGCTCGCACCCTCGGACGCCGTCGCACTCGCGTCCGACTGTGCGCTCGCACCTTCAGGGTCCGTCGCGCTCGCGTCTGTTGCAGCAGCGCCCCAGTCCGCCTCCACGCCCGTGGCTGTCGCGGCGTCGCCCCAATCCGGCTCCGCGCTGGCGCCTTCGGACTCCGCGGAGCCCTCCCACTCCGTCGGTGTCCCGTCGACCATCGCCGACTCGGCCCACTCTCCCGCGCTCCCGGCCGTACCACTTCCCGCCAACACCGAGTCGATGGAGGCCATCGCCTCCGCCTCGACCTCCTGATGCGTCTGCTCGAAGGCGGCGTCCATCGCGAGCGCGGTCTGCTGCTCACGCTGCTGGTTCTGCTCCAGCGCGTTGCGCTCCTCATCCGTCATCGCCGCCAGCTCCCAGTCCGTCTGGGACAGCGGCGCCAGATCTCCAAAGAGCGCGTTGGCCAGCGCGGGATCGCCACCCACGACTCGCGGCGCGGTGGCGTGCCACGTCTCTTCTGCCGACGCGCCCGCCTCACTCCCATCCACCGGAGGCGCGAGCGTGCGGCTCTCCATCACCCGCCACCCATCCGCCTCCGCCGGCGAGTGGATCAGCGAGTCCACCAGCGCCACGAAGCTCGGCCCATCCAACGGGAGCGGCGCCACCGGAGCGCTGAAGCCCTCGATGGACTCAGACAGGAGCAGCACGCGAGCCCGGTGCCCCTCCGGGTGCTGCACCAACTCCTCCAACACGACGCGGCCTCGGCCGCTCTCCACTCCCGGCGCGAGCACGATGAGCTCGGGCAGGTGGTGACCGAAGGCGATGAGCGCGTCCGCGGCGGAGGTCGCGAGGATGACCTCGTGTCCTTCGCGCGAGAGCAGGCGCCGCACCGCGGCGATGGTGGCGATGTCGTCGTGTACGAGAAGGACCGAGGCGCCCATGGGGGGGCGCCAAGTCTACAGCATGGCCCCTGGATCCACGTCGAGGACGACCTTCACTCCGGAAGGAACCTCGGCGAGCGCCGCCTCCAGCCGGGCGAGCAGCGGGGCGAGCGAGGCATGGGTCGGCCCTTTGACCAGGAGCTGCCAGCGCGTCTTGCCCCGGATGCGGGCGATGGGCGCCAGCGCGGGCCCCAGCAGTCGCACCCCCGCCGAGGCCGGCGGCATGTGCCGTCCCACGAGGTTGCCCAGATAGCGCGCGACGCTGGCGGTCTGCTCGGGATGCTCCCCTTCCAGCCGCACCGAGGCCATGCGCGCGTACGGAGGGTAGGCCAGGGCCTTGCGCCACTCCAATTCCTGGTGCGCGAATCCGTCGAAGTCGTGGGCGAGCACGCGCTTCACCGGCTCGGCCTCCGGGTTGTACGTCTGCACCAGCACGCGGCCGGGGTCCTTGCCGCGCCCGGCTCGGCCCGCCACCTGGGTGAGCAAGTGGAAGGTCCGCTCCGAGGCGCGGAAGTCCGGGATGGCCAACGACGTGTCCGCCATCACCACGCACACCAGCGTCACGCCCGGGAAGTCGTGTCCCTTGGCCACCATCTGCGTGCCCACCAGGATGTCGATTTCCCGACGCGCGAACGAGGCCAACAGCTCCGTCAGCTTCTCGGCGCTGGTGGCCGAGTCGCGATCCAACCGCGCCACCCGAGCCTGCGGCAGTCGCTCGGCGACCTCCGCCTCCACGCGCTCGGTGCCGATGCCCAGCTTCAACATGGGTCCCGTGCACTCACGGCAGCGGTCCGGCACCGGGAACGCCACGCCGCAGTAGTGACACACCACGCGGTTCTGCGAGCGATGGTGCGTGAGGCACACGTCGCAGTCCTGGCACTTGAGTGACAGGCCGCACACCTCGCACAGCAGGATGGTGCTGTGCCCGCGGCGGTTGAGGAAGAGGATGACCTGCTGGCCCTTGGCCACCGTCTCCTCCATGGCCTGGAGCAGCGGAGGACTGAGGATGGGCGCCTCCTCCGTCACCACGCCATCGCGCGGGCGCTCCACGCGCAGATCCACCATCTCGATGGTGGGCATGGGGCGGTCATCCACGCGGCGCTTCAGCTCCAGCAACTTGTAGCGACCGCTGCGCGCGTTGTGCAGCGTCTCCAACGCGGGCGTGGCCGAGCCCAGCACCACCACCGCGCCCGCCTGCTTCCCGCGCACCACCGCGAGGTCGCGCGCCTGATAGCGCAGCTTCTCGTCCTGCTTGAACGAAGGGTCGTGCTCCTCGTCCACCACGATGAGCCCCAGATTCTCCACTGGAGCGAACACCGCCGAGCGCACGCCCACGGCGATCTTCACCGTGCCCTTGCGCAGCGCCTGCCAATGGAAGAGCCGCTCGCGGTCCTTCAGCCCCGAGTGCAACACCGCCACGTCCCCACCGAAGCGGCTGCGGAAGCGCCCCACGAGCTGCGGCGTGAGGGCGATCTCCGGCACCAACACCAGGCTGCCCCGCCCTCGCGACAGGGCATGCTCCACCGCGCGCAGGTACACCTCGGTCTTGCCGCTGCCGGTGACACCGTGAAGGAGATACGGCTGGAAGCCGGCCGCGTCGACGGCGCCCTGGAGTTCGCGCACCGCCACGTCCTGCTCGGGCGTGAGCTGCGCGGGGCGACCCTGCTGGAGCCCCTCGCGCACGCCGGGCTTCAGCTCCACCTCCTCCATCCGCACGAGCCCCTTCTCCGCCAGCTTCTTCAGCGTCTCGCGTGCACCGGGGATGGCGTGCGCCACTTCTTCCAGCGGCGCGCGACCGCCCACCGCGAGCAGGTACGCCATGGCCGCGGACTGGGCCGGCGCTCGCGAGAGCTGGCGAGGCGCTTCCGTGACGAGCGCCACCGCGAAGTGCTGCACGTCCGCCTTCGCCGCCTTCTCGTCCACGGCGGTGGAGAGGCCCGGCGGCAGCGCGCCGCGGATGGCCTCGCCCAACGGATAGCGATAGTGCTCGGCCGCGAAGCGCAGGAGCGAGATGAGGTCCTTGGGCAGCGACGGCGAGTCATCCAGCACGCGCTGGATGGCCTTGAGCCGAACGCCCCCCTCCACGGGCGGTGTCGCGGGCCCCAGGTAGAAGCCGAGCGCCATGCCTCGCCCGAAGGGCACCAGCACGCGCTGGCCTGGAGCCAGGTTGCCCGCGAGCGCCTCCGGGACAAGGTAGGTGAACTCCCCGCGAACGGGGCGACCGACGGCGACGGACGCAAGAAGTGCGGGGGTGGGACTCACGACGGGCCGCACTGTAGCGGTACGTGCCGCGCCCGGAAGTTCCCGGCGGAGGTTCGCACGCAAGGTACGCAGGGGCATCGAACCCGGAGTGGCAGACAGGTCGTCGCGGAAATCCGGCGGCTTCAGCTCGAAGTGCTGCTGCTCCATGGCACCCTCGGCACGCGTGGCCCCAGCCCCTCCCCCATCACCCAGGGCCCACTGTGCCCGCCCCCTCTGACATGCCCTCTCTCAAGGGTCGCCTACGCAACGGGGCCCCTCGACGCCCGAAGGCGCGGAGGAGCCCCGCGAACTGCCCGAAGCCGTGGTGTGGATCAGCGGCCCGTGACGCGCTTCCATGACGGGCGCGTGCTCACGCGGTTCCACCACGCGTTGAGGCTCGGGTACTGCGCGACGAGCTCCGCCTGGCCCACCGCGAACAGGTACTCCATGTAGGGCGCCCAACAGACCTCCGCGAGCGAGAACGCATCTCCCGCGAGGAACTGCTGCTGGGCCAGCACGGCGTCAACGACCTCGAACGGCCGGCGCAGCGCCTCGCGTCCAGCCTGCACGTTGGCCTCATCCATGGGCAGGCCCCGCATGGGCTTGAGCAGCCGTTCGTAGATGATCTTCATCGCGGCGGGGCTGAAGTAACAGTGCTCCACGCTGATGAACTGCTCCATGCGCGCGTAGGCCTTGGGGTCCGCCGGCGTCAGCGCCACGCCCGGCAGGGTGCGATCCAGGAAGCGGACGATGGCGCGCGACTCGTACATCTGGAAGCCGTCATCCGTCTCCAGCACCGGCACCACGCCAAAGGGCTGGCGTGCCACGTGCGCGGGCAGCTTCTGCTCGCCCTTGGAGAGGTCGATGAGCACGAACTCGGCCTCGTGCCCCTTCTCCGCCAGGACCGTCAGGACCGCTCGGGTACACGTGCTCGCTGGATGACCGTAGACCTTCATGTGCGGGAACCTCCGAGCAACGGCCGGGCCCTGCCCGACCGGATGCGCTCGGATGGTTTCCCGCGAGCCCCTCGCTCCGCAACCCCTTCGCGCCGCTACGGCGTGAAGAGCTTGTCCGCCACGGTGGCGCGCGACTCACCCTTGAGCGCGGTGAAGCGCAGCGCGCGCTGGGTGCCCTTCCATACCTCGATGGTGCGAGGCATCCAGTCCCCGGTGGCCGGCGACGTGTAGTCCACGAAGCGCACGTCCCAGGCGTTGCCCGCCGCGTCGCGGTAGCGCACGCGCGCCGCGCGGAAGGTGTCCTTGTACACCCAGAACTGAGGCCGTCCCTCGTCGGGATCGCCGAGCACGTAGGCGACCTCGCCGCCGAAGCGCGCCAGCGAGGTGCGCTTGGTGTCCACGCCGAGGCTGGCCAGGTGCTGCTCCAGCGCCTCGCGGGACTCCTGCGCGGAGCCCATGTCCGTGGCGAGCACGCCGCACACCTGCGCGACGAGCGCCGTCATGGCGGGGACCTCGGGGCCCTCGGCGCGCTTGCGGCCGTTGGCGAGCACCGCGGCCGCCTTGCCACCGCCATCGGGCGTGGTGGCCTCGAAGCGGCAGCGCCCTGGCATCTTCACGAACAGGACGCCATCACCCTGCAGCTCGGGACGCTCCGTGGGGGCGCCCAGGGCCGAGCCCGCCTCCTTCACCGCCGGGCCGGAGAAGATGAGCGAGCCTTCCACGCGAAAGGCAGACAGGTTCTTCTCCGCGCGCGCGGCCACGGTACGGCGAAGGATGGAGCCACCGGGCAGCACATAGGCGCCGGCGGCGAGCGAGACCAGGATGCCCAGCAGGGCCAACGAACGCTTCACGACTTCTCCGTCTTGACGACCTCTCGCAGGTACGCGAGCAGCCCTTCTCGCAGCTCGGGGCGCTTGAGGCCGTAGGCAATGTTCGCCTTCAAGTAGCCCACCTTGTCCCCCGCGTCATAGCGCTGTCCCTGGAACTTGTAGCCAAGCAGGCCGTGGGACTTCTGGAGGGTGGCCAGACCATCGGTGAGCTGGATTTCACCACCCACACCGGGGGTCTGCTGCTCCAGGATGGGGAAGATGTCGGGCGGCAGCACGTAGCGGCCGATGACGGCGAGGTTCGACGGCGCGGTGCCCTTCTTGGGCTTCTCCACCACGCGCTCGATGCGGATGACGCCGTTGCCCAGGTCCGTGCCCGCGGCGATGCCGTACATGTGCGTCTCGTCGTCCGGCACTTCCATGAGCGCGATGACGGCCTGGTTGTACTGGCGGTAGACGCGCGCGAGCTGGCGGATGCCCGGCTCCTCGGCGTCAATCATGTCGTCGCCGAGCAGCACGCCGAAGGGCTCGTTGCCCACCGCGCTCTTGGCGCAGAGCACCGCGTGTCCGAGGCCCTTGGGCTCCTTCTGGCGGATGCTGACGACGCGCACCATGTCCGCGATGGCGCGCAGCTTGTCGGCCTCGCTCGTCTTGCCGCGCGCGCGCAGCGTGGTCTCAATCTCGAAGCCGATGTCGAAGTGGTCCTCGATGGCGCCCTTGCCGCGGCCATTGATGAGGATGACGTCCTCGATGCCCGCGGACACCGCCTCTTCCACGATGTACTGGAGAGTGGGTGTGTCCACGATGGGCAGCATCTCCTTCGGGACCGCCTTCGTCGCCGGAAGGAAACGGGTGCCCAGACCGGCGGCGGGAATGACGCACTTGCGGATCAGCGGCGCTGCCTTCGATGGAGTGGAGGACATGGGTCAGGGAATCTATTGATGGCGTTGCACCCCAGCAAGCCGGATAGAGTCATCCAGCCATGTCGCTCCGTTCCGCCGTCCTCGCCCTGCTCAGTGTGTTGTCTGTCTGTCCCGCGGCGTTCGCCGCCGAGCCCGCCGAGGAGCTGCGAACCATCTCAAGCGCCCGCGCAGTGGGCATGGGCAATGCCTACCGCGCATTGGGCCAGGGTACGGAAGCACTCCAGGGCAACCCCGCCGCCATGGCCTTGTTCCCGGCCTACCGGGTCGAGGCGACTGGTTCATGGGATACCCACACCAAGGACGGATACCTTGGCATCGGGTTGATGGACTCGAGCACCAGCAAGTTGGCGCTCGGCGTGGACTATCACTGGGTGAGCCTGCGCGGCGCGGGGAGCCGGGCCAGCGCGCACTTGAGTTCGCTGGGTGCCGCGGTGCCGTTGACCCAGGGCGTGATGGTGGGCGTGATTGGCCGCTACCTGCGGTTGTCGGGACAGGACCGTTACGCCAACTCCACCACGTTGGACGTGGGCGCGCTCTTGCGATTGAGCGAGGCCATCGTGGTGGGCTTCTCCGCGCACAACCTCATCGACACGCACAACGCCGAGCTGACGCGCTACTACTCCGGGCACCTGGGCATCCTGGCCGGCACCGTCACCGCGGCGTTCGACGTGCGCGGTGACTTCACGACGCGAGAGTCGTCCGTGTTCACGTACAACGGCGGTCTGGAGTACGTGCTCGACCAGGTGGTTCCGCTGCGCGTGGGCTACACATACGACGGCTTCAGCCGCTCCTCGAAGCTGGGCCTGGGCCTGGGCTTCATGTCGCCGGGCGGCGGTGGCATCGACCTGGGCTACCAGCACGAGTTCGGCGGCGCGAAGGGGCGCCTGCTCATCCTCACCTTCCGCCTCAACGTGGGTGGCGGCGGAGGGTGAGGTCGCTCAGCGCCCGGAACGCTCGGGAGCGGAGCGCAGCGCGAGGTAGCGCTCGGAGGCAGCGAAGCGCAGCAGCTCGGTGAGCTCGGGCTCTCGGACGCGACGGGCGCGCAGCGCGGCGAGCGCGGGCCCCACGCCACCACACGCCACGAGCCCCGCGCGATTCACGGAGTCGCGCGCGGCATCCATCAACGTGGAGGCCTTGAAGTCGCGCGTGCCGGCGTCCATGAGCGCGGCGGCTCGCTCCAGCGCGCGGGGCGACAGGGCCTCGCGCACGATGCGGGCCTCATCACTGGTGGCGCGTGGATCCTTGAGCACGGAGGACAGCAGGGCCAGGGCGCGCAGCAACTGCATCTCCTTGAGCGTGCGCAGCGCGAGGAGATCCGGTGACAGGGAGAACAGCGCGCGGCCCGCGTGGAAACGCAGCTCGGCCACGGGCATGGCTTGACGCACGCCCTCTCGGCCCACCACGAGTCGCGGAGCGGTCGTGTAGACCACGGTGAAGGGCGGCCCATCGTCCTCCGCGAGCACCAGCTCAGGGAGGGGCACATCCATCATCCGCGCGACGGTGTGGAGCGTGTCGAGGATGGCGGGCGCGCCGGGGCCTGAAGCCGAGCGCAGGGGCTCGGTGACGCCGGCTGTGCGGCCCTGCGTGGGGAACAGGCGGCACAGGGCGAGGCCCGCGCATGCGAGCAATTCGCCGGACGGTGTGCGCAGACCCGGGTGCCTGAGCCCTGCCCGCTCATCGGCGGAGAGCGGCGCGCGCAGGCCGCGAGGCGCGGGCATCTCCTTGCCTTCGAGCGCGTCCGCGGTCTCTTGCATGAGCGCGGCGCGGGCGACATCGCCTCGGGACTCGAAGTGCTCGACGAGGCCGCGGTATGGCTTCGGGTCGAGCGGTTGCTCTCGCACGAGGCGGAAGACCGCGGGCTCCGCGGTGGCCGGCTCGGGCTCGACGATGGAGACGGCCTCCCGTGTCTCAGCCGCACCCACGAGAGGCTTCGCGACGGGCTCGGGGGGACGGCTGGGCGCGGGACCGGAGACCGTGCCCTCCGAGCGCGGTCGGTGGAGCCGACGAACTGGATCCATCCGGCCGGGAGGCGCCTCCCAACCAATGACCTGCGTGGCGTTGATGGCGTCCGGGCGCAGGTCCTCGCCATCGTCGATGAGCGAGCGCGACTTCGCCCCACGATTCTGCGCGGCCGGTGGCTCAGCGGGCGCGGCCTTCGGCGCGGCGGGGGCATCCTTCATGCCCTTCGCGCTGGAGGATGCCGCGTCCGCGCCCTTCGCGGACTTGGGCGCGGCGGAGTCCGGAGCCGCGGACTTCGACGCGGGCGCGCCCTTGGATGCGGCGGGCTCAGCCGGCGCGGCGGGCTTCGATGCGGGCGCGCTCTTGGATGCGGCGGGCTCAGCCGGCGCGGCGGGCTTCGATGCGGGCGCGCTCTTGGATGCGGCGGGCTCAGCCGGCGCGGCGGGCTTCGATGCGGGCGCGCTCTTGGATGCGGCGGGCTCAGCCGGCGCGGCGGGCTTCGATGCGGGCGCGCTCTTGGATGCGGCGGGCTCAGCCGGCGCGGCGGGCTTCGATGCGGGCGCGCTCTTGGATGCGGCGGGCTCAGCCGGCGCGGCGGGCTTCGATGCGGGCGCGCTCTTGGATGCGGCGGGCTCAGCCGGCGCGGCGGGCTTCGATGCGGGCGCGCTCTTGGATGCGGCGGGCTCAGCCGGCGCGGCGGGCTTCGATGCGGGCGCGCTCTTGGATGCGGCGGGCTCAGCCGGCGCGGCGGGCTTCGATGCGGGCGCGCTCTTGGATGCGGCGGGCTCAGCCGGCGCGGCGGGCTTCGATGCGGGCGCGCTCTTGGATGCGGCGGGCTCAGCCGGCGCGGCGGGCTTCGATGCGGGCGCGCTCTTGGATGCGGCGGGCTCAGCCGGCGCGGCGGGCTTCGATGCGGGCGCGCTCTTGGATGCGGCGGGCTCAGCCGGCGCGGCGGGCTTCGATGCGGGCGCGCTCTTGGATGCGGCGGGCTCAGCCGGCGCGGCGGGCTTCGATGCGGGCGCGCTCTTGGATGCGGCGGGCTCAGCCGGCGCGGCGGGCTTCGATGCGGGCGCGCCCTTGGATGCGGCGGGCTCCACGGCTGCGGACTTCGGCGCAGACGCGCTCTTGGATGCAGCGGACTCAGCCGGCGCGACGGGCTTCGCCGCGGGCTTGGGTGGATTCGAGTCCTCGGCCCCCTTGGCCTGCTTGGGCGCGGCCATGTCCTTCTCGACCTTGGACGCGGGGGCATCCTTGGGCGCGGAGGGCGCACTTCGCACAGGGCGCTTCGCCGCCGACGCGTTGTCGGATGACGGCCCTCGGATGTTCGCGCCTCCGGGCACGCCTTCCAGTTCGAAGTCCGTGTTGGACGTCGTCTCCTCGGACAGGTCCGTGCTGCCCGCGGGCGTGAGACTCACCGTCGCGGGAGGCGCCACCAAGACCGAGCGCGGGCCGCTGGGCTCGCGCTTCGGAATCGCACTTCGCGGGGGCTCGGGAGGCGGCGGCGCGCTCGCCTCGCGCGCGAGTCGCATGTTCTCAGCCCGACGCGCGTACTGCTCGGCACGCTCGGGATTGCGGAGGACCTCGCGGCAGAAGACCGCGAGCCGCTGCCATGCTCGCTCGCGCTCCTCTTCGTCCTCCATCGCGGTCGCGGCGTTCTCGAGCGCCCACGCGGCCTCGCCCAACTGGCCGCGAGCACTGAGGCGATCCGAGAGCATCAGCCAGGCGTCCTTGTGTCCAGGCTCGAAGCGCACGGCCTGACGCAGCTCCGTGAGCGCACCCTCCGAGTCCCCTGCCGACTCCAGGGTGGACACCAGCTCCAGGCGAGCCTCGCGCGCGGCGGGCCCTCGGGGATCACGCGTGAGCTGCGCACGCAGCAGATGGCCCAAGGAAGCCAGGTCACCCAGGCGACGTGCGAGAACGACCAGACGCTCCCGGGCCTGTTCGCTCTCAGGGCTCTCCGAGAGCGCCTCCGCCCAGGCCCACTGCGCGAGCCGAAGGTCTCCGAGCACGTTCTCGGCCGTGCTCGCGAGCACCTTGAGCGCATCGAGTCGGTCCACCGTCCGACGAGGCGCGGCGATGCAGGCCTGCTTCAGCCGCTCCGCGACGGTGGGGCGCTCCGAGTCCGCGACGCAACGCACGAGCCCCGCGAGCACCGGCAACACGCCCGGCGCAATCGCCTCGGCCGCATGGAAGTCCCGGCGCGCCTTTCCCAACTCCGCAAGGTGCAGCCACCGCTCGCCTCGCGTCAGGAGCGCGCTCGCGCGAGCCCGCGGCGTTCGCGCATTCAGGATGGCTTCATCCAGCGCGCGCCGCACGACACTGGCGTCGCCACGCTGGGTCAGCAACCGCACCTGCTCACGGAGCGCATCGCGATCGCCGGTCAGCTCGACGATCTCCCGGTAGACGCGGGCCGCGCCAACCGGATCCTTCAGCTCGGTCTCCATCACCTCCGCGAGGCGAGTGAGCACCTCGGCCCGAGCCTGGGGCTCTTTCGTGAACTCCGCGCGCTTGAGGTAGAGCTGCGCCAGCTCGCGCCAGGAGCGCTTGGCGATGAGCTGGGCCTCCATGCGCTGTGAGCGGGCCAGCTCCGCCGAATCCTCCGATGCGGTCGCGGACGCGGGGCGCGCCACGTTGCTGGCCTCGGATGAATCGCTGCTGCTCTTGCCATCGCTCGGGCGAGTTCCCGAGATGGAGGGTGGCCGCTCGCGGCCGGGCTCACCTCGCGGAGGGGCACTCCCGGAGCTTCGCGCGACGGAGGCAGCTTCATCCACGGGCAGAGGGGGAACGGACTCCGCGGTCGGAAGCTCGTCTTCGGGTGGCGCGCCACGGACAGGCGCGGGGACCCGCACCGCATCGGAACGCTTCGACTTGTTCGATGCCGTGCCCGCCGACACCGCGGCATCACCGAGCGCCGGTACCTGGACCGTATCCGTGCGCTTCGGTCCAGCCGTGGCCGAGCCCAAGAGCGACTCGACGTTCAGCGCGGGCACCAGCACCGTGTCCGAGCGCTTCGGCGAAGCGCCCGCGCCGCTGACTGGGACCTCCGCACCGAGCGCCGGCACCAACACCGTGTCCGAGCGCTTCGGCGAAGCGCCCGAGCCACCCACGTCCTCCGCGCGCTTCGGGGAGGCACTTGGACTCCCGGCATCCTCCGTGCGCTTCGCGACGGGGCGCATGCTGCTCGCCGGAACATCCTCTGCGCGCTTCGCCCCAGATTCAGCTGCAGCGATGTCGCCGCCGACCACGGGAACAAGCACTGTGTCCGAGCGCCGAGGCCCCACTGGAGAGGCCGAACTCAGCCCTTGGGGGGGACGCTCGCGGCTGGATGCAGGCGCGGCCTTTCCTGGCCCGTCGTCTTCCCATGGGAACTTCGGCGCATCGACCTTGGTCGCCTCCAGCGGAAGGCCGACCAGCGGCACCTCGACCGTTTCAGCGCGAGCACGGTCCCAAGTCGCCGAAGTCGTGGACTCAGGGCTCGGAGCCTTGTCCTGCGAAGGAGACGGGCGAGCCTTCGCGGCCTCCAACGCGTCGAAGCTCACCGCCTGCATCATGATCGTCGGACGTGAGTCCAACGGAGCAGCAGGACGGGGCGCAGCGCGAGCAGCGGATGCAGACGACGAACTTGCGAGGGGCGTCACACGCGACGCAGTGGACTCCGGAATCGAAGAGAACGATGCGGCACCGTCCACATGCGCGGTCTGCGCAGGAGCGCCCGCAGCAAGTTCGTCAGCGGACTCCGGCTGCAAAAGGGACGACGCGCCAACGCCATCAGCCAGCATCGCCTGCGCGGGCTCTGATGGTCCGTTCGGTTGCAGTGTGGCTGCTGGCGCCGAAAGCGCGGAGGAGACATCCGCTCGCGGAGCAGCCGACGATTCTTGCGACGCGGTCGCCTTCGAGAACTCGGAAGCTGAGTCCAAGCGCGACTCGTGCGCCTCCAACTCCCCTGCGGCCAGCTCATTCGTGGAGGACCTCGGCGTGACCTCGCCAGACAGATCCTCTTGGCGTGAAGCCGCCGCTGCGGGCTCAAAGCCCACGGCGGGCATCACGACGGTCGCGCTCGGTTCGGAAGCATCGCGCGCTTGGAGTCCAACTTCCCGTTGGGGGGCGGTTGCGACTGTCGACGCGTTCGGATCCGCGCTCTCGCGGGTTGCGTCCTCGCCGGCTGCCGATTGCGGTGCATCGGGCTCGCCCAGGGACAACGGCAACACCAGCGCCCTGCCCTCACGCGGCTCTTGAGCCAGGGCATCGACACCTGAAGGCTCGGAGCTGCTCTCGCGCTCTCGACGCAGCGCGAACTCCTCCGCGTTGAGGATGATCGGCTCCAGTCCTTCACGGGGAGGCATCGCGCTCGGCGTGCCTGCCTCCGCGGGCGAGGCGTCCGGCGAGGAAACCGCGGACTCTCCTTCGTCCAAGTTCCCCTCGCCGAGCCGCGCCTTGCGCGACACCCTCTGCGATGTCCCCTCCATGCGCTCGCGCACGGTCATCAGGACGAAGCGAGCCCGGTCATCTTCGGGCGCCTCGGAGAGCAGAGCCTCGAGCGCGGACACCGCTCGCGACGGCTGGTCCACCCGACGCAGCACGCGCGCGAGCTGTCGCCGAGCCTCCTGCCGCACGGCATCGCTTCCCGTGCGCGCCGCGGTATCCAGCAGGGTGATGGCGGCGGCCTCGGTCCCCGCCCGCAGCGAGAAACGCACGAGCGCGGCGGCCAGGCGCGGGGTCATCGGCAGGGTGCGGCTGGCCCGCGCGAGTTCCCCAAAGGCCCGCGCGGCATGCCCTTCTCGGAGCAGGCTCGCGGCGTCATTGCACAACCGGACCACCGCGGCGTCTACCTCGCGCGCGGAGCCTCCTGCGAATGCGCCGGCTCGGAGTGCTGGCTGCTCTGCAGCCGCAGACTCCGGCATGCCAGTGCCATTGCCGTTTCTCCCGCCACCCATGGGTGCGGCAGTCTACACACGATGCACGGCCCGGTGGGGCTCTCATCAAGCCCCTGTCCCTCGCTCACGTCCATTGACAGCCGAGCGACTTCCGCCCCCCGCAACCCGTCAGTGAGTCGCGATCGCCCAAGGCGTCACGTGCCGCCCGAGGCCGGTCCCTGAACAGGGACCACCGGGCCGCTCGGAGGATCGACCTGCGCCGCGGAGAAGAAGCGCCGCAGGTCCTCGGGCACGGGCGACTCCACGAGCCACACCTCCCCCGTCCGAGGATGGCGCAGTTGCAGGGCCTGAGCGTGCAGCAGGCACCGAGGCGCCGCGACGCCCGCCGCCTGTTTCGCCCCACCGTACCGGGCGTCCCCCAGAATCGGAGCGCCCAGCGCCGTGAGGTGGGCCCGGAGCTGATGCGTGCGTCCCGTGCGCGGCCACAGCTCCACGAGACAGAACTCCGGCCCCGCATGGAGCGTCTGGAAGTCCGTCTCGGCTGGCACGCCATTGGCCGAGCGCGTCGCCCGCCAACGACCGGGGCGCGAGGGATCCTTCGAGAGGGGCAGGTCTACCGTGCCGCGCGCGGGGAGGCCCGGGCCAGTCGCCGCCACGTACCGCTTGCGCGCCTGACCCTCGCGGAACTCCGCAGCCAACGCCGAGGTCGCCCGCGCCGTCTTGCCAAACACCGTCACCCCGGACGTCTCGCGGTCGAGCCGGTGCACCAGCCCCGCCTCACTCCCGAGGTACGTGCTCACCCGGTCCACGAGGCTCTCCCCGACCCGCCCTTCCGAGGGCTGCGCATTGATGCCCGCGGGCTTGTCCACCGCGATGACCTCCGCGTCCTCGAACAACACCCGCAACTCCGGAGCGGGCGCGGGCGCCGCGAGGGAGCTCGTGCCCGCCTCCTCCAGCACCACCGTCACCACCTGCCCCACGCTCAGCCGAGTCCCCGGGTCACGTGCCCGCTTGCCGACCACGTACACCGCTCCCACCTCGACGAGTCGCCGCGCCTCCTCGGGGGACACCCCCAACTCGGAGGCGATGGCGGCCCCCACCGCGAGCCCCGCCTGCTCGACCTTGAACGTCCGCCGCTTCACGCGCGACCTCCACGTCCCGGATGGCCGCAGCGCCGAACCCCACAGCTCGGCGAGCGGGCGAACGGGCGCGCATCCGTGACGAGCGCGGGTGAAGAAGCCATCCCATCGGGCATGAAACGCATGCGGCGCACTCTATGTCCGGAGGACTGCCACGCCTCGGGGTTCCTGTTACCTTGCGCCCCCCCATGGACCGTCCCCTGCATTCCGTGCGTACGCGGCTGGACGAGTTTCTCGTCGAGCTCGCCACCCTCCAGTACCGGCACGGCGCGGGACTCGCCGCGGACCTCCCCGTCGCGCGCCTGTACGCCGCCTTCCCCGAACTCTCCGCCCCCGACACGTTCGCCGCCGCCTCCGAGGCGCTCGCCAAGGCAAAGACCCGCGACGATGCGCTCGCCATCCGCCGCGTCGAGCTGCTGCGAGAGCTCATCGCCACCCAGGTCGAAGAAGGTCTCGCCGCGCGCCCCCGCGAGGCCATCGCTTCACTGGAGGCCCGCTCGGCCATCCCGGTGGATGACCAGACGCTCGGGCTCGGGGACATCCTGTCCCAGATTCCGCGCGAGTCCGACCGCGTCCGCCGCGGCCTGATGGAGCGCGCCGCCGGGCACTTCCTCTGGGAGAACCGAGGCCGCTACGGGGACCGCCACGAAGCCGCCCTCCGCGTGGCGGAGCGACTGGGTGCGCGGAACTACCTCGCCCTGCGCCAGGACGTCACCGGCATCGATACGACCAAGCTGGCGGAGGCCGCCGAGGAGACGCTCCGCCGCACCGAGGACGCGTATCGCGACGTGCTCGGCTACGCGCTGCGGAAGCTGGAGCCCAACCTGCGCGCCCTGCCCGGCGGGGATGCGCGCCGCCACGACGTCCAGGCCACGATGCGCGTCCCGTGGATGGACCCCTACTTCCGCCGCGAGGACACCTTCCCCGCCGTGACGCGCTGGCTCGGGGACTGGGGCTTCCACCCCAGCGCCGAGGGCCGCATCCTCATCGACGACGAGGAGCGTCCGGGCAAGGCGTCCCGCCCCTTCGTCGTCGCGGTGCGCGTCCCGAGCGAGCTTCGGCTGGTGCTCCAGCGCCAGGGCGGAATGGAGCCCCTGGGCAGCCTCCTGCACGAGATGGGACACGCGCAGCACCTGGCCCACGTGGACGCGGACGCGTCCGTGGAGCTGCGCCGGCTGGGGGATGCCTCCATCACCGAGGCCTACGCGACGACCTTCGAGCGACTGCTGCTGTCCCCCGGCTGGCTCAAGCGCTACCTGGGCCTGCCGTCCTCCACCGCGCAGGACGCCGCGAGGATGGCGGCGTTCCAGGCGCTGGCCGTCCTGCGCCGGCATTGCGCGAAGCTCGGCTACGAGCTGTCACTCGCCACGCGAGGCCCCTCACCCGACCTCGCGGATGAGTACGTGGTCGGACAACGCCGCGCGCTCTTCGCCGAGGCGCACCGTGGCTTCTTCCTGCATGACGTGGATCCGCAGCTCTACGTCGCGCGCTACCTGCGGGCCTGGGCTCTGGAGACCCGGCTCACCGCCTCACTGACCGAGCGCTTCGACGACGACTTCTGGCGCAACCCCTCGGCACGAAGCTGGCTCCAGGGGTTGTTCAAGCGCGGTGGCCAGACCGATGCAGACAGCCTGGCCACGGAGCTCTCGGGCACGCCGATGGCCCTGCCCGAGGCGGGAGCACGCCTCGTGGCCATCCTCAACCGGTAGGGGGTCGAGCCCCCGGGGACTACTTCTTCTTGCCGCGCAGCGCGCGGACAATCTTGTCCTTGGTGGGGTTCGCGGCAGCCTTGGGCGCGGCCACCGTCGCCTTGGGGGCGGTGGCGCGAGCCTGAGCGGCGCGCGCGCGCATCGCCTTCATGAGCTGCATCTCGATGACGAGCAGCTCGTCCGCCAACTCCTCGTTGTTGCCCGCAGCGCGCGGGAGCGGCGCGCGGGTGCTGGAGGCACCAGCGCCATGCCGCATGCGCAGGGCCTTCTCCTCCTCGGCCGTCAGCGTGGTCGACTTCTCCAGCGCTGCCTTGACCTCCTTGGCCGTCACCGTGCTACTTCCGACCTTGCGCTCCATCTCCGCTCCCTTGCTTGTTCGCGCCTGAACACCCGAGCATGTCGGATGCGTCCGAGCCGCAACCGTCGAGGATTGTAGAGGACGCAAGAGGACGGTCAAATTTTCTTCCAACAGGTCGAAGCCACGCTGTAGCGACAGGTCTCGCACACTACAAGTGAAGGCCCAGACCCAGGTACAGGGAGCCCAACACCTGACGTTCCCCTGAGAACGGCTCTCCGCGCGCGGACACGTTCTGGTAGCGCGCCTCGGCGGACAGGAAGAGTTGCCCGCCCAGTTCCAGGCCCACGCCCGCGCTCAGCTCGGCCCCCATCTGGAGCACGCGGGGGGCCGCTGACTCGGACCGGGCGTGCGCGACCAGCAGGGTCGCCCCCAGCCCCAGGTAGGGGCGAATCGGCGCATCCCCCAGCGGCGCCCAGCGCAGGGGCAGGGGCGTGGCCTCGGTGAGCAGTCGGCAGGAGGACACATGCCCTCCCATCTCCAGCATCGAGCCGGACTTGCGGTAGGCCCAGCCCAGCCCCGCGCTGAGCCCCGAGACCTGGGTCCGCGAGGGCCCACGCAGCACGAAGCCCCCGACAGGCGCCAGGGTGAGGTCCACGCCCCGCTCCGAGGCCGCGCGCGCGGGCAGCGCCAGCAGCACACCACCGCAGAGCAGCAAGCCGGAGCGCCAGGACATGCCCCCGGCCAGAGCAAGCGCGAGGCCAGGGCGAGTCTCCCAGGAGACTCAAGCCTCTGGCCCGCTGCCTCGCGACGCCCGCCAGACCGCCGCGTCAGGGCAGCCAGGCGGGCACGCCGCTCAGTTTCCGTCGTCCTCGTCGGGCTGCTCGGCCCCTTCGCCGCCCGAGGCAGGAGTCCCCGTGGCGTCCCCGGGCTTGGAGCGCGGCATGCCGAAGTGGTCCAGCGCGTCCGCGATGCCCTGCGGCTTGTCCGCGTCCGGGAGGAAGTCCTGGGGCGGCTGGAGGCGAGGGTCCTGCCCCACCTCCGTCAGCGTGGACTCCAGCGTCATGCGCAGCTCGGCGGCCTCGGGCGTCTTCTCGGAGGGCACGCCGATGCGGCCATCCAGGCGCGCCTTCAGGACGACCGAGGTGTCCTTGTCCACCAACACCTCGCCATCCAGCGAGCGCGGCAGGCGGTGGGCGAAGAAGTTGGCGCGGCGCTTCGAGGTCTCGTCCACGCCGTTCTTGGGCGCGAACAGGGCCGGCAGCTTCTGCGCCGGGCCGGAATCGACAGAGGGCCCCAGGGACACGGTGTACTTCCAGGCCGTGCGCCCCTCGTAGGAGACGGTGCCCTCGGGCGTGAGCTTCATGCGGCCCTGGAAGAGGCTGTCGAAGTCGCGGATGGCGCCGGTCAGCTCCGTGCGGGTGCGCTCGGCCATGCCGCGGTCGCGCAGACGCTGGCGGAACGGGCCGTAGCGGTTCTTGGCGAAGACCTGCCCGCCTACCCGCATGACCTCGAGCCCCTGGTCTCGCGAGTTCTCCAGGACCCCGTCGAAGTCACCGCTGACGCCCCCGCGGCCGGCGCGGAAGGTGCGGGTCTCGGTGAGCTTCACCGGGTTGGCGCTGTTGGGGCCGCCCCACTCGTAGCTGACGGTGGCCTGGTAGCGATGGGGGCCGATTCGCTCGGTGACCTCGGCGGCGTCCATGCCGAGGATGCGGCGGGCGACCCGAGGGTTTTCCGCGACGTCTTCCGGAGGAAGGCTCTGCTGAGCGGACGCGACCACCTTGGGCGGGTCTTCCGGCGAGAAGATGCGGGCCTTGGCAGCCTTGTCGACCGGGTCGGTGCAGCCCACGGCGGCCAGCGCCAGGGCAAGGGTGACGGTGGACTGGGTGAACCGACTCACGACTCCTCCACAGCGGGACGGACGGCGGGAGCGGCAAGTTACGTGGCGCCTACAGGTGCGGCAAGCGATGGCTTGCATGCGGCCGTGCAAGGGATAGAACGCCCAACCCATGCAGAACCTGCGCGACAAGTTGTTGAAGGCGGGCCTTGTCTCCGAGGAGCAGGCCAAGAAGAGCGACGCGCCGTCCCAGACGAGCCGTCGCCCGGCGCCTTCCTCGGAGAGCCACGGGGCGCCCTCGGGCCGTCCCCCGGCCCGCCGCGACCGTGATGAGAACCGGACAGCCGGCGGCCCGCCCCGCCGCGAGGGTGGCGGTGGACCGCCGCGCCGCGACGGAGGCCGTCCCCCGTACCACGGAGGCTCGGGGGGCCGTCCCGCCGCCGCGACGACGGCGTCCGAGAAGCCCATCCCCAAGCTGCCCCCCATGCCGGGCTCCAAGGCCTACCAGCGCGCCGAGTCCAAGAAGCAGGTGGAGCTGGACCGCGCCCTCCGAGAGCTGGTGCTTGGAAACCAGGTGCCACTGGAGGCGGGCGAGACGGCGTTCTACTTCATGACCCGCAAGGGCAAGCTGCGCCGCCTGGAGCTGAGCCCCGCCCAGGCCAAGCAGCTCGAGGATGGCGAGCTGGGCGTCGTCGAGCGTCCGGAGCCCGCGCAGATCGAGCACTCGCTGGTGCCCGCGTCGTCGGCGACGCAGATGTACGCGCTGTCGAAGAAGTCGGTGCGCTTCCTCAACCGCAAGGAAGACCCCGTCGGCTTCATGAACGACGAGGAGCTCAAGGCCCGGCAGGACGCCGAGGCGGCTGGAACCGCCCCGGAGATTCCCGACGAGCCCGAGTCCACTGACGAGTCCAGTGAGTCGCCCGCGTCCGACGAGGACACCTCCGGCGGCAGCACCCCGTAAACCCACCCCTGCCCCCCGCTCCCCGAGCCCGCATGACGGACGCTCGGCGCGGGGGGTGGGCCTCCCGTCGCGTCCGCGTCAGTTGAACGCGTCGATGCCGGTGATGGCCTTGCCGAGCACCAACGTGTGCACCTCGTGGGTGCCCTCGTAGGTGAAGACGCTCTCCAGGTTGAGCATGTGCCGGATGGGCGGATAGTCGTCCGTGATGCCGTTGGCGCCGTAGATGCTCCGGGCCACGCGCGCGATGTCCAACGCGCTCTTCACGTTGTTGCGCTTGGCCAGGCTCACCATGACGGGCGTGCTCTTGCCCTCGTCCTTGAGCCGCGCGAGCCGCAGGCCCACGAGCTGCGCCTTGACGATCTCCTGGAGCATGTCCGCCAGCTTCTCCTGCGTGAGCTGGTAGCTGGCGATGGAGCGACCATCGAACTGGACGCGGGACTGCGCGTATTCGCGCGCGCCCTCGAAGCACGCGATGGCGGCCCCGGTGACGGCGAACGCGATGCCGAGGCGCGCGTTGTTCAGACACGACAGTGGCCCCTTGAGGCCCACCACGCCGGGCAGCACGTTGCTCGCGGGCACGCGCACATCCTGGAAGGACAGCTCGCTGGTGACGGAGGCGCGCAGGGAGAACTTGCCGGGGATCTCCCGAGCGGTGAAGCCCGGCATGCCCTTCTCCACCAGGAAGCCGCGCACGGACTCGGGGCCTCCGTCATCCGTCTTGGCCCAGACGATGGCCACGTCGGCGATGGCGCCGTTGGTGATCCACGCCTTGGAGCCATTGAGGACGTAGTGGTCGCCGTCCTTGCGCGCGCGGGTGCGCATGCCGCCCGGGTTCGAGCCGAAGTCGGACTCGGTGAGGCCGAAGCAGCCGATGCGCTCGCCGCGCGCCATGGCGGGCAGGAAGCGCTGCTTCTGCTCCTCGCTGCCGTAGGCATGGATGGGGAACATGCAGAGCGAGCCCTGCACCGACGCGAACGAGCGCAGTCCCGAGTCCCCTCGCTCCAGTTCCTGGAGGATGAGGCCGTAGGTGACCGTGTTCATGCCCGCGCAGCCATGGCCCTGGAGGTTGGCGCCCAACACGCCGAGTTCCGCCAGGCGCGGCACGAGGTGCGCGGGGAAGGTGCCCTCACGGAAGTGCTTCCCGATGATGGGCAGGACCTCGGCGTCGACGAAGCGGGCCACGGTGTCGCGCGCGGCCTTCTCCTCAGCGGACAGCAGGTCGTCGATCCGAAACAGGTCGGTGATGTCAGCGCGGGGCATGAGTGCGGTGCTTAACGTCGCGCTCCGACGTCGTCAAACGCCCGGGTATGCTGCGCGCCCATGGCTCCAGAGACGATGAAGACGGTGGTGGTGACGGGCGCCAGTCGAGGCATCGGTCGCGCGGTGGCGCTCACCTTCGCCCGCGCGGGATACGGCGTGTGGGCGCTCGCCCGCTCGGAGGAGGCGCTGAAGTCCTTGCGCGCCGAGGGCGGCGAGGCCATCCGCACGCGGGCCGTGGACGTGGCGGATGAGTCCGCGCTGCTGGCCGCCTGTCAGGCCATCCTGGCCACGGGAACGCCGCGTGTCCTGGTGAACAACGCGGGCATCACGGTGTCGGCGCCGCTGACGAAGACGCGGACCGAGGACCTGGCCAAGGTGATGGCCGTGAACGTGACGGCGCCCTTCATCCTCTGTCGCGAGCTGATGCCCGCGATGGCGTCGGCCGGTGGAGGCCGCGTCATCAACATCGGCTCCATCGCGGCCGTGCGCGGAGCGAAGTACACGTCCGCTTACTGCGCGTCCAAGCACGCCCTGCTGGGTCTCACGCGGGCGCTCGCGGTGGAGTACGCGCGCAAGCAGGTGACGGTGAACAACGTCAACCCGGGCTGGGTGGAGACGGACATGTTCGCCTCGGCGACCTCGGCCATCACCCAGTCCACGGGCCGCTCGCCCGAGCAGGCCCGCGAGGCGCTCGCGTCGATGAACGCCATGGGACGCATCATCCAGCCTGAAGAGGTCGCGGCGCTGTGCCTGTTCCTCGCCTCGGACGCGGCGGCCGGCATCACCGGCGCGGCCTACGCCATCGACGGCGGAGAAGTGGGCTGACGGCAAGCTCCGGAGGCGCGGACGAATCGCGCCTCAACTCCGAATGAGAAGCAGGGCCGCATCTCTCCGCGCGGACGGGAGAGGCGTTCCGCGCGCGTCGCTCACAGGCGGTACTGATTCACGATGGAGCTGACGTCATGCGACGCGGAGGTGAGGCGCGCGGCGGCGACGGCGCTCGTGGCCACGCGCTCGACGGTCTCGTCCGCGAGGGTCGTCAGGTCACTGAGCGCGGCGAAGAGCTCCGCGATGCCGGCGTCCTGCTGGCTCACCGTCTCCGCGATGCTGCGCACGGCCTGACTGTTGTTCTGGATGAGGGTGGCGAGCGCACGAAGGCTCTCCCCCGCGGCGCGGACCTGCTCCAGCCCGCCCTCCACCTCGCGAGAGCCGCCCTCGCTGGTCCGCACCGTCTCGGAGATGGCCTTGCCGATGTCCGCGAGGATGGTCTGCACGCGCGCCGTGGCACTGGCGGACTGGTCCGCGAGTGACCGCATCTGCCGAGCCACCACCGCGAAGGCGCGACCGGACTCGCCGCTGCGCGCCGCTTCGATGGCCGCGTTGAGCGCGAGCACGTTCGACTGGTCCGCCAGGTCCTTCACCGTCCCGGTGATGTCCCCCACCTGCCGCGTGCGCTGCTGAAGCCCCGTCACCGTGTTGAAGATGCGGTCGACATGCGAGCGGATGTGCGTGAGTCCCCCCACGCTGCCCGCCAGCGCGGACTCGCCCGCCTGCCCCAGCGCCCCGGCCTGCTCAGCCTCGCGGAGCACGCCCGTGGCGCGCTGCGCGGCGGCGCGAGAACTCTGCTGGAGGTTCTTCGCGGCGATCTGCGTCTGGTGGAGCGCGGCCGCCTGCCGAGTCACCGCGAGGTTCTGATCCGACGCGGACGTGGCCAGCTCCAACGCCGTGGCCTCCAGCTCCTGCGCCGAGCCGCGCAACGCCAGCAGCACCGAACGCAGCCGCGCCATCATCTCCGCGAACGAGGACGCGAGCTGTCCAATCTCGCCCGTCGAGCGCACGTCCAACGTGCGGCTGAAGTCCCCTTCCGCGACCACGCGCGCGGCGGCCTCTCGCAGCGCGCTCAGCGGAGCCATCACGCGGCGCACCAACAGGAAGATGACCACGCCCGCGATGGCCGCCGTCACACAGCCGAGCAGGACGATGAGCCCCAGCGTCGAGCGCAGCCGAGCCAGCTCCAGCTTCGCGCTCCGGGCCAGCACCAACTCGATGCCGTCACCCACCGCCACCCGAGTCACCCGCAGCGGCACCCCGGCCAACTCCAGCTCGCTCACCGAGGCACTCGCCTGCGCGGGCAGGTTGCCCAACAGCGCGTCCGGCGCGCCAGACGTGAAGGCATGCGCCACCAGCTTCGGCCCCAGATGAAGCACGGGCTCCACGCCCGCGCGCTGCTGATGCAGCCGGCGCAACAACGCGCTCCCGAGCTGGGTCCCCACCACGACGTGCCCCACCGTGCGCCCACCCTCCTCCACCGCCTGGGACACGGCCTGGTAGGGCTCGCCCGCGAACGTGATGAGCGCGAGCCCCTCGCGACGCAGAAGCTGTCCGAGCCCTGTCACCGCCCCATCCCGACTGCCCGCCAGCAGCGCGCCATCCGCGCCCGCCAGGAGCAGCACGTCCACGCCGAGCAAGTCTCGCTGTGCTCGCGCATGGGCCTGGAGCGTCTTCACCTCGGCCACGCCCCGCGTCAGCTCCGCGCGCAGCACCGGCCCCGCGGACGCGGCGCGAGCCACCGCCACGAGGGCCCGCTCCTCCTGCTCCTGCAAGGCGTTCCACGCCGCCTCGTCCTGCTCCAGGCTGGAGGCCAGCCCCGCGTTCATCCGCGAGCGCAGCGACATGCCCGTGAGCACGACGCTGCCCGCGGTGAGGACCAGGAAGACGAGGATGAAAGCCGCCGTCAAGCGCGCGGCGAGGCTGAGCGTCATATGCGACGGTGCTCGGGCTGGAAGTGAGACGCCAGAGGAGGGGGGAAGCGCAGACTATCCCGGAAGCGGAGAAATGTTGAGGGATGCACGCAGTCCCCGAGCACCCCGTCCGCGCACGGGCCCTCGCCACCCGGGCGGGTCCAGGACGACGACCCCGCAGCCTCCTCCCTGGGTCTCAGGCCTCCGGCACGCGCAGCACGACCGCGGTGATGTTGTCGCGTCCTCCCGCCTCGAAGGCCGCGCTCACCAGCGCATCACAGGCCTCTTGCGCGGTGGCGGCATGGAGGCGCGGCACCAACCCGTCCAGGCCCAGCGGCTCATAGAGACCATCCGAGCAGAGCAGGAACACGTCCCCGGTGCGCGCATCGAGCCGCTGGACCGTGGGCTCGGCGTTGTCCGTGCCCAGGGCCCGCGTGATGAGGTGCCGGAGATTCGCGGGTCCGCCGGGAGGCTCCATGCCCGCCGCGCGCAGCTCCTCGATGAGCGAGTGGTCCCGCGTGAGGGCCTCCAGCTTCCCATCGCGCAGGCGATACAGCCGACTGTCGCCCACGTGCACCACCGCGGCGCCATGCTCGCCCACCGCCAGCGCCACCACCGTGGAGGCCATCTCCCGGAGGCGCCCCACCCGTTGTGCAATCAAGTTGCGTTGGGCCAGCGCGGCGCACGCGGCCAACATGTTCTCCTCGCGACTCCTGCGAGGGTCCACCGCGTCCGGCCACGTCGCGTCCCGGTCCTTCTCCAGCCGCAGCCCGAGCCCCGCGAAGGTGTCCACCACGCAGCGGCTCGCCACCTCACCGCCCTCTTGACCGCCCAGCCCGTCCGCCACGACGAACAACCCCAGTTCCGGCAGGACACAGTAGGCATCCTCGTTGTGTGGCCGCCGGCCGACATGGGTCTGTCCCGCGCTGTCGATTCGCATGACTGCTGCCTCCTCGTTGCGCTCCCACCCAGCAAGCGGGAGGCCACCGACCGCATTCGCCCGGCCTGGGGACGCGGTCCCTGTTCCTGCCCTCCAAGACGCACCGATGCCATGTTCCTCCGACATGAGCGCCCCACCTGTCAGGAGTCGGACGATGGCGGCGCTCGGGCGTCTACACTCGCCCTCATGCGTGGGGGGAGCCCCCCAACATGTGTTCACGACCCAACGTTTCCCGCACCGCGTCGCGAGGAGAGGAGCACCGCTCCCATTCATCACACGCCGGGTCCCGGGCGCGCCATCACGCGTCGCGCCTAGCAACTTCCCCTCGCCCACGACGACAATCCGATGCGGCCCGTCTTGCGCGCCGCCACCGAGGTGACCGAATGAGCTCCGTCCGCCGACTGCCCTCCGGTATCGCCTCGCCCGCGACGCGATCCATCGCGGAGTACGAGGTCACGACCCCCATCCGCCACGAGCCGCCCGCGCCCGTCCCCGCGGTTCGCCATGGCTTCTCCGACGCCAGCGACTTCCAGGCCGGGGAGGATGACCTGGCGCCGCTGCTGGAGGGCCACGACGTGTCGGGCGCGACGGACGCGGGGCCTGGCGCCGACGCCATGGGACCGCCGCCCGCGGCCTCTCACCTGCTGGAGCATGCGCAGCTGCGCACCCTGGCGGGCATCAGCGACTTCGAGTCCTCGCGGCCTCGCTACGCGCAGGTTCTGGGCAGCCCCCAACCCTTGGCGGCGTCGCCCTCCCCGCTCCCGAGCTTCCGGCCCACGGCCATGCCTCCGCGCGAGGCTTATGCGAGCGAGCTGAACCCGCTCGACATCCTGTCCCCCGAAGCTGCTGCCTGGGAGTTGCAGAACCTGGACACCTCCACGCCCACCGTGGATGAGCCCGAGGATCTGCTCTTCATGCTGGAGCCGCCCGGCACCAGCGACCTGGACAGCCTCTCCATGGAGCTGGGGCTCGACGACCTCGATGACGAGTCCGGGTTCGAAGCCGAAGGCTCGCTCGACGCGAACGGCGAGACGCCTGACTTCCTCGCGGACGTCAACGACGTGTCCGCGCCGGAGCCCGAGTTCCTCGCGGACTCCACCGATGTCGCGGCTCCCGTCCAGGAGCCCATCGCGCAGGAGGCCGCGTTCGAAGCAGCCGCACCCATGGAGTCATCCGCGTCCTCCGCGATGGAGGAGTCACCGTCAGGGACTTTCGCGACCGAAGCGGCAGCGGTCATGACGGCGCAGCTATCCGAGGAGACTCACGCCGCCTCGCTCACGAAGACAGCGTCCGAAGCAAGTTCGCATCCCGCGCCCTCGAGCGCAGGGGACGAGGTCACGACTCGCGAGTCGTGAGGCACGAGCACGCTCGTCCCTCGTTCGGATGAGGCAGCGTCGCGCGAGCATTGGCCTGATGCGCGGGTCGTGCCGCGCTGCGAAGTCCCGTAGCGAGCGAGCCCTGAGTCTTGCGCTCCGCGACCTCAATGCTTGCGCGGCGGGTCATCGACTTGTGGCTCGGGCGTGTCTCCCCGGGCCGGCGGCTCCTTCTTCGGCGCAGGCTCGTTCTTCGTGTCGGAGTCCTGCCGCGCTGGGGGTTCCTTCTGGGCCGGAGGCTCCTTCTTCGGCGCGGGCTCGTTCTTCGTGTCGGAGTCCTGCCGCGCTGGGGGTTCCTTCTGGGCCGGAGGCTCCTTCTTCGGCGCGGGTGCCGGAGTCCCCGTGGAGTCGCGTTGCTTCTTCGCCTCGTCGACGTCCTGGGTCAGCCGGTTGATGTAGCGCGTGCGCTCCTCGCTCTGCCACTCGGCGGGCGAGAAGGCCGTGGGGACGTACTCGCGCGTGGTGTGCACCGGACCTCGCAACGTGGCCATCAGCTCGCGATCCGGATCCCCCGACTCCTTGAGCAAGAAGCCGTCCACGTCGCGCAACAGCAGCGGGAACGTGGGCGCTTCATCGATGATGAGCTTTCCAAAGACAGTCAGCTTCACCTCGTGCGAGCCCTCGGGCAGCTCCTCGTTGAAGGACACATAGGCAAAGGCCACACCGCTCTCGTCATCCAGTCTCCCCGACACGACATACCGTCCTGCCTTTCGGACCTGGATGCCGAGATAGAGCTGGAGTGAGCCGTTCTCGATCACCTCGCGCACCTTGCGGGTGAAGGTGGCCGGAGCCGCGGGCGTGTAGAGAATGTCGAAGAAGCTGGAGTCCTCCACCTGCCCCGAGCGCACGCGCACGTCCACGCGCAGCGTTCCCGAGTACAGCGGGAAGCCCTGGCGAGAGGGCTGGAAGCGCCCGGTGATGACGCCGTCTGCCGCCCGCGCATCGCCGTCCGCGCCATCATCCGCGAACGCGAGCGGCACGCCTTTCACGCCCCCCGAGCCCGGCACGTGCTCTGCTTCATGCGCGACGGCGGACACCACCTCGCAGGGGCGCGGCGTGTGGCGTTCGTCCTCGCAGGCCACGCTGAAGAGCACCGACTCATCGCCGACGACGAAGACCTTGTCTTGCTTGAGCCGCATCTGCACATCCGAGACGCTGTCTCCCGAACCGCTGCGGCTCACCAGTCGCCGCGTGCGCTCGGGCTCGGGCAACTCCATCTGGTCCGGATGCTCGCGGCTCGGACGCGAGTCGGGGGGATAGCGCGTGGCCGCGACATACGACTCGAGCGTGCGCTGGGCGCGCTCCAGGCGCGTCTCCCACAGCGCGCGGCGCTCCTCGCGCTCCCGCTCCTCCTGGCTCATCGCGGCCACGCTCGCAGCGGAGCCATTCGAGGAGGGTGGCCCCCCTCGCGTCGGAGCACCCGGGGAGGGGCGCTCGTCTCGCGAGGATGGGGCCGCATCGACGGGCGGCGAGGACTCAGACTCCGCGACAGCGCCGACTCCGCGGCTCCACCACACCACGGCCCCCAGGATTGCGAGCGCCAGTGGGAGGAACACGAGTCGCCAGCCGCCACCTCGCGACCGCGACGACGCGGAAACGGTGCCATCGGGAGTCATGGAGTCCTTCATGCCCGCGCGCTAGTAGGCGTACGTCACCATGTCCGCGCGGACCTTGGAGACAATGCCACCCCAGTTGCCGTTGGCGTAGTGGTTGACCGATTCGCCGTCGTCGCGGAAGTCCACGCTGTGGTTGGTCCACTTGGCGCGGCCATCGCTGCACGCGGCCGTGCCCGTGTTGAGCGTGCCGCCGCAGAACCAGTCACCCGGGTTGCAGTACGACCCCCCGGAGCTGCCAGACACGCCGCCCGTCGAGTGGTACGCGACGGCCTCGTCATCCTGCCCGGGGAGGATGCCCGAGTAGAGCGTGCCCTTCGCCGCCGCGAACATGTAGAGCCACACGTTGCGCGTGGTGTTGTGGTTGTACATGGCGCGCGCGGTGGTGGTGACCAGGTCGCTCACCAGCGGCTCGCTCACGGCCCACTCGCCCACGTCCGCCAGCTCGCTGCCGCCGCCCGCGCCCGAGGCCACGTCCACCCACCGGATGTTCCAGCCGGTCTGCGTGCTGCCATCCAGGTTGCCGCACACGCCGCTGGAGTTGGGAGACGCGTTCTTCTTCGTGCGCGTGGAGCCGCCGTAGAGCGACAGCGCGTAGCCGATCTGCAGGTCCCCCGCCGAGTGCGCGGCGATGTAGCACCAGTTGTCGCCGGTGCAGAAGCAGTCCAGCGCGTCGCGGATGCGGCCGTTCTCGTTGCCGACGCGCTGCGTGCCGTTCCAGTTCACCGCCTTCTTGTTCACTCCCGCTGCCGTGCTGGCCGGGCCCCAATAGCTGAAGTCGTTGTAGTTGCCGGCCTGAGTCCCGCCACCGTTTCGACCATGAATCCAGAGCGTGTAGTTGGTGGCAGCGGCTTCCGTGCCCACGAGCATCACCGCGGCAGCCACGGCCGCACCGAACAGCGTCTTCATGCGAGTGCCTCCTGCACAGCCTCTCAGGGGGAGAGAGGACAATCCGCCCGGTTGCCCTCCGGGCAAGGGGGACGCAGTCTAGGTCTCGCGTTTGAAGAAATCGAGAACGGGGAAAACTTGCTGCTCAAGGAAGAACCGACGCGGTGCGGCAAATGGCGGTTCAAGGGCGCGGCGGCTGCTGGATGAAGCGCTCCAGTCGCGCCAGCGCCTCGGGGAGGTTGTCGCGGCCCAAGCCCAGCCGGAAGTGATTGCCGGGAAAGTCATACACCTCGCCCGGCAGGAGCAGGACGCCCTCGCGCTCGACGAGCCGTTCGATGAAACGCGACACGGGCTCGCTTCCGAGCAGGCGCGGGAACGCGACGCTGCCCGCGCGCGGACGCACCCAGTGGAAGGTCTGCGGGTGGCGCGCGAAGAAGGCATCCAGCAACGCGAGGTTGCGAGTGAGCAGCGCGCGGCTTCGTGCGAGGACCTGCTCCTTCGCGCGCAGTGCCATCAACGCGAGCACCTCGCTGGGGGCGCTGTTGCAGATGGTCGTGTAGTCCTTGTAGGCCATGAGGCGCTGCATCAGCGCCGCGTCCTTGGACGCAAGCCAGCCGACGCGCAGGCCCGCGAGGCCGAACGCCTTGGACATGACGCCCAGGCTGAGTCCGCGCGTGAAGCGCGTCGCGGCGGCGGGCAGCAGGTCGCGCGGCTCGTACTCCAGCAGCCGGTAGACCTCGTCGGACAGGAGGTAGATGCCGCGCTCCTCCGCGAGCGCGCACAGCGCCTCGAACGTGGCCGCGTCCGGCAGCGCGCCCGTGGGGTTGTGGGGGAAGTTGACGACGATGAGCCGCGTGTTCGGGCGCAGCTCGCGGCGCAGCGCCTCCACATCCAACGCCCAGCCGTTCTCCTCGCGCAGCGCGTGCAGCGTCACCTCGGCGCCGGTGGCGCGCGCCACCTCGTGCAGGGACTGGTAGCCCGGCCACGTGACGACGACGTGGCTGCCCGGCCCGAGCAGCACGTTCATCAAGATGAAGACAGCTTCCTGGGCGCCCGCGAAGGTGAGCACGTCGCCTGCGGACAGACCGGGATAGAGCCCGGCGATGGCCTCGCGCAGGGCAGGCAGGCCGGTGGACTCCGTGTAGCCGAGCGTCAATCCCTCCCATCGAGCGAGCGAGTCCGGGTCCGCGAGCGCCAGCAAGTCCTTCTGCCGCCAGCCCTCGATG
Source organism: Myxococcaceae bacterium JPH2 (assembly GCA_016458225.1). NCBI lineage: Bacteria > Pseudomonadati > Myxococcota > Myxococcia > Myxococcales > Myxococcaceae > Myxococcaceae bacterium JPH2. The sequence goes on from JAEMGR010000005.1 coordinate 166,954, forward strand.
TCCGACGAGCACAGCAGGTAGGGCGCGGCGAACTCCCAGCGCGCGAAGTACCGCTCCAGCTTGAAGTCGGGGATGTGCATGACGCGGCCAGCTCTCTTGGGGTCGGCCCTCCCGCCAGGGGAGGGGCTGCTTGGATGTGGCGCCGACCGGACGGGCGAGCGACGGGTGGACGTGCCCGGGAAAGCCTGCGCCCCCCATGCATAGCTTGAGTCGCGTCCTCCTGAAGCCCTTTCGGCGGAGTCCGCATGCCCACGCTCAACATCCCCCTCACGCTGCTCGACCCGGATGGCGGATGGGTGAATGCCCCGGTCCATGTCTCGGAACTCGACGGGCTGCCCGTCCTGCTCCACTTCTGGTCCATGGACTGCTCGGACTGCGCCAAGCAGTTCGACACGGTGAGTCAGTGGATGGAGGAGTTCGGTCCTCGGGGCCTGCGCGTCATCGGCGTGGACGTCACCCACTCGGCCCGCGAGCTGCGTGACACCAACGCCGTGGAGGCGTTCGCGCGAAAGCAGGGCCTGCACTACCCCATCGCGGTGGATGACGGCTCCATGGCCCGCGCCTACGACGTCCGCGAGCATCCCGCGTTCCTCGTGTTCGACGCGGAGTCGCGTCGGCTGCGCCACGTCTTCACCGGCCCCTCCGCGCTCCAGCGAGTCCGGCCCGTGCTGGAGCGCTACACGCAATACGAGCGCTCGGCCGCGGCGCCGCCTCCCTGAGTCCACACGGAGGCGCCTCTCCACCTCGCCACCGACGGAGTCCGACATGACCACGCGACGTCGCTCGCTCAGCTCTGGACAGGCCCTCGTGGCCGTGGCCGCCGTGGGCCTGGGATGGTTCCTGCGAATGCGGCGGGCCGCGCGCCTGCGCTTCGACTTCCACGGGCGCACGGTGCTGATCACCGGGGGCACTCGGGGCCTGGGGCTCGTGCTCGCGCGACAGTTCCTCAGCGAGGGCGCGCGAGTCGCCATCTGTGGCCGCGATGTCGCGACGCTGGAGCGGGCGCGCGAGGAGCTGGCGCGGTCCGGAGGCCAGGTGCTCGCCGTGACGTGTGACGTGCGCGACCAGGTTCAAGTGGAGGCCCTGGTGGCGCGCGTGCACGAGCGGTTCGGCGCGATTGACGTGCTGGTGAACAACGCGGGCATCATCCAGGTGGGCCCGCTGGAGTCCCTGTCCCTGGAGGACTTCCGCGAGGCCATGGACACGCACCTGTGGGCATCGCTGTACACGACGCTCACCGTGCTCGGCGAGATGAAGCGCCGGGGCCGCGGGCGCATCGTCAACATCGCCTCGCTGGGTGGAAAGGTGGCGGTGCCCCACCTCGCGTCCTACTGCGCGAGCAAGTTCGCGCAGGTGGGCCTGTCCGATGCGCTGCGCGCGGAGCTGGCCCAGGATGGCATCGTGGTGACGACGGTGTGCCCAGGTCTCATGCGCACCGGGAGCCCGCGAAACGCCGCGTTCAAGGGCGACCACGCGCGCGAGTACGCCTGGTTCGCCGTGGGCGACGCGCTCGCGGGCCTCTCTCTCCGTGCCGAGCGCGCGGCCCGGCTCATCGTGGAAGCGTGCCGGCGCGGAGACGCGGAGGTGCGGCTGGGGTTCCCCGCGAAGGCGGCGGTGCTTGCCTCGGCGCTGGCGCCCCGCGCTTCGGCTCGCGTGCTGGAGGCCGTCAATCACTGGCTGCCGCAGGGCAGCAGCCAGGACCGCTTCAAAGGCAGCCAGAGCGAGACGCGGCTCACCCGCTCCTGGCTCACCCGACTGAGCCGGCGCGCCGCCCAGCGCAACAACGAGGGCGGCGTGCCCACCCACTGAGGGGCAGCGGACTCAGTCCTGTCCGTCCATCTCGGCCATCTCCATGCGCCAGTGGCCGCGGTGCTCGTAGGCGCGCTCCAATTGCTCGCGCAGGGCGGCAATCATTCGCGTGTTGCCGTCCTGCTCGTAGCCGGCGAGGGCCTCCTGGCACTTCGGCACGCGCCGGAGGAACTCATTCAGCGCGTCCACGGTGAGGGCTTTCACATACATGCCGTAGCCCAGCCGCTCCAGGTACAAGGCATTGAGGACCTGCTCGAACTGGCCGCCCACCGGCAGGCTCAGCATCGGCTTGCGCAGGTACACCGCCTCGCTCATGAGGGTGTAGCCCCCGCCCGCCACCACCGCGCGCGCCGTGCGCAGGTCGTTGATGAAGCCCGCCTCGCTGAAGGGCCGGTAGGTGAGATTGCCATCCACCCAGTCCTCGGTGAGGTCGCGCCGCAGCCCATAGACGCGACACGGGACGCCGGACTGCTTGAGAATCTCTGGCAGCGCCGTGTTGGTCGTCGCCGTCTGGTACACGAGCAGGTGCTCGCCGGGCTCGGACTTCGCCGCCAGGATGTCCGGCCGGAGGATGGAAGGCGCCAGCGTGGTGCGGCGCTTGCGCAGCTCCGGATAGAAGAACGTCGTCACCAGGTAGTGGAAGGCCCCGGGCAGCTTCGCCTTCACGATGGCGCGCGTCGCCTCGAAGCTGTCCTCGTGCCCCGCCAGCAGCATCGGGTCATGCTTGCAGCGGTTGATGACCTGCATGTTGTCCACGCTGATGACGGGCAGCCGGTGGTTCTTCGCCACCAGATAGCTGAACGTCTCGAAGTCGCTCACCACGACGTCGGGGCGGAACTCCTCCACCAGCTCGAAGTACTGGCGCACGTTCTGCGGCCAGCCCTTCACCGCGCCGGACAGGTTCTGCAGCACCGTCTGCCACTTCTTCACCGAGTTGCCTTCATAGGCAATGGTGAGGCCCCAGATGCCGTGCACGTTCTGGAAGCGCTTGGCCAGGTAGTCCTGCGCCCGGCCGGACACGACGATGTGGACCTCGTGCTCCTTCGTCAGCTCCTCGAGCAGCACACGCGAGCGCGTCGCATGGCCCATCCCCTCGCCGACGACTCCATACAGGATTCGCATGGGCGCGGAGCATACGCGGGACACCTGCCCCGTTGCCCTTGCCTCGCCGCCCGGCTATAGCGCGCGCGTCCATGCCCTCGGCCACTTCCAGGGTCTCCGGTGTCCTGCGCGCGGCCGTCCTCGGCCTTGCCGCGGGCCTGATGCTCGGCGGCGTGGGCCTCTTGGTGGTGGGCGTGCGCGGCGTCTTCGGCTCGCCCGACTGCACGGACCTCACCGCCCCCGAGTGCCAGCTCCTCAGCGAGTCCGCCCGCGACCTGGGCCGGCTCCAGACACTCTCTGGCGGAGCGCTCATCGCGCTCGGCGCCGCCCTCATCGTCCTGGCCCGCGGCCGGGCCCCCCTTCCCCCGAATGAACCCCCTTCGACCTTGACGCCCACGTGAGCCGTCCTTCGGGTGCTGAACGGCCGGACAGGCCAGGCACCCCGCTGTCGGATTTTCAGCGCGAGGAAGGTTCACTAATTACTTGTGGCCCAGTCATTAGGTTTGAGGGTAGGAGACGGCCTTATGCAGCTCGAATCCCTGAAGATGTTCTGTGACGTCGTGGAGACCGGCTCGTTCTCTCGCGCGGCGCAGCTCAACCACGTGACGCAGTCCGCGGTGAGCCAGCAGATCCGCGCGCTGGAGAACCGGTATGAGCAGAAGCTGCTGTCGCGCAGCGCTCGGCAGGTGACGCCGACGCCGGCGGGCGAGCGACTGTTCCGGGGATGCAAGGAGATCCTCGCGCGCTTCGCGGAGGTGGAGCAGGAGATTCGCGAGCAGGCCACCGAGGTGCAGGGCGCGACCACCGTGTCCACCATCTACTCGGTGGGTCTGCATGAGCTGAACCAGGTGCAGAAGCAGCTGTTGAAGACGCACCCCAAGGTGAACATGCGCCTGAACTACCGGCGCAATGATCAGGTCTACGACGACGTGATTCTGGGAGCGGCGGAGATTGGCATCGTCGCCTATCCGCAGCCGCGCGCGGGCGTGGACATCCACCCGTTCCGCGACGACAAGCTCGCGGTGGTGTGCGCGCCCAACCACGCCTTCGCCAGCAAGGCCAAGGTGAGCGTCACGGCGCTGTCGGGCGTGCCCTTCATCGCGTTCGACCGCGAGGCCCCCACGCGCAAGGCGCTGGACCGCCTGTTCCGCGAGAAGAACATCGACATCACGCCGGTGATGGAGATGGACAACGTGGAGACCATCAAGCGGGCCGTGGAGATGGGCCTGGGCGTAGCCATCCTCCCGGTCTCCACCGCGCAGTCGGAGATCAAGCAGGGCACCCTGGTGGCCAAGCCGTTCGCGGAAGGGCCCGTGTCCCGCCCCATCGGACTGCTCATCCGCAAGGGCAAGTACCTGGACCGCGCGTCCGCGGCGGTGCTGGAGGCCTTCAAGCAGGCCTCACAGCTCCCCGTGGAAGACTGACTTCTTCGCTGCTCTTTTGTGCCGCCCTCACGGGGCGGCGGTGGCCTTATCAGGCCACGTCTGTCGCTGGGTCGATGAGCCAATCCTCGTCCTTGAGGGGCCCACCGAACTCGTTCTCCACCGAGCGGATGAGGTTGACGTTGCGCTGATCATTCTCGGTCAGCCGCGCGTCGGTGTACGTCGGGTCCAGCTTGTACCAGCCCATCTCCGCGAAGTGCGCCTGGAGGACCTTGCTCTTGAAGGGCCGTCCGCGCCGCGCGTAGATGGTGTTGCGGAGCAGGCGCAGGTCGCGCAGCGACAGCTGGCGCAGCTCCGTGACACTCAGCACCCGCTCCAACGACTGCTGCGAGGTCTCCAGCTTGCCCGAGTCGCTCGCGTAGCCCCCGAGCGCGCGGCTCAACAGGCCCAGCTCGATGCGCGCCTCCGCCGTCAGCTTGGCGTCCGTGTACTTCGGATCCGGGCGGTACCAGTGCTCGGCCTTGTAGTGGCACGCCATGGACTCGCCCGTCTCGCAGCGCATCTCCACGCAGGGCAGGTCCTCGTTGAGCGGCTCCTGGGGCTCGTCGCAGCCCTTCACATGCCGGCCATCCTTGAGGACCCACTCGTAGACGTCGTTCCACGTCTTGCCGGCGCGGGCGTAGACGTCGTTCTGCATCCAGCGCAGCTCGCGCTCGGAATAGGACTGCTCGCGCACGGCGATGAAGTGCACGTTCTTGCGGTCCGCGTCGGACAGGCGCTTGTACGTGAACTTCGGGTCGGCCTTGAACCACGGCTGCTGGAAGAAGTGCTCCTTCAGCCAGGGCTTGCGGTAACCCGCCCAGCCGTAGCGGGCGAAGATGGTGTTGCGCAGGATGGCCAGCTCGCGCAGCGACTTGCCGTCCAGCAGCCCGTCCTTGCATGTCACCCGCGGCGCGGTGTCCACCGGGACGATCTCGCAGGGCATGACCGACTCGGAGTAGCCCGGGATGCTGGCCGCGGGCGCCGGCACGTAGGCGTCCGGAGCCGGCTTGTTCTTCTGGGCCCACGCGGACGGGGCCCAGAGGGCCAGCGCCAGGGCGGGCACGACGAGGGAGCGCGCGACACTCATGGAGACGGCCTCTCGCGGGAAGACAGGTCAGTAGAGCTTGCGCAGGCGCGCGGCGAAGAATCCATCGAATCCCTCCGGGCCTGGCAGGGTGCGCAGCCACGCCTGCGCCAGCGGCAGCTTGAGGCCCGGGAGCACCGGCGGCTCCGCGGTCCACTCCGGATGGCTGCGCAGGAACATGTCCACCTGGTCCTGCCCTTCCTGCGGCTCGGGGGTGCACACCGCGTACACCAGCAGCCCGCCGGGCGGCACCGCCTCCTGGCAGTTCTCCAGGATGCGACGCTGGAGGGTGGCCAGCCGCGCCACGTCCGACTCCTGTCGGCGGTAGCGCAGCTCCGGGTGACGGCGCAGCGTGCCCAGACCGGAGCACGGCGCGTCCACCATCACCGCGTCGAAGGTGCCCCACGCTTCGGGGAAGGGCTCGGAGGCGTCGTGCGCATGCGCCTTCAGTCGCGACAGGAGGCCCAGGCGCTTCGCCTCGGACTCAATCTTGCGCAGCTTGTGGGCGTGCAGGTCGACCGCCACCACGTCGTGTGACTCGGCCTGATGGCAGGCCTTGCCGCCGGGCGCCGCGCACGCATCCAGCACGCGGGCGGACTCGGGGAGGGCGCCGTAGACGCCCACGAGCTGCGCGGCCTCGTCCTGCACCTGCCAGAGGCCCTCCGCGTAGCCGTACACGTCCTCCACGCGCCCCACGGGCGGCAGCACGATGCCCACGGGGGACATGTCCGTGGCGCGCGCCTCCACGCCCTGCTCGCGAAACTGGGCCAGCAGCGCGTCGCGCGTCACCTTGGAGGTGTTGGCGCGCACCACCACGGCGGGGGCCTGGTTGTCGGCCACCAGCATGGCCTCGGCGCGCTCACGGCCGAACTGCCGCACCCAGCGCTCCACCAGCCAGCGCGGGTGACTCTCGCGCACGGACAGGTACTGCACGGGGTCGGACGGGGACGGCAGGGGCGCCGAGGGCAGCTCGGACAGCTTGCGGAGGATGGCGTTGGTGAAGCCCGCCGCGCGCGCGAGGCCCACGTCCTTGAGGGCCTGCACCGTCTCCGCCACCGCCGCGCGCGCGGGCACGCGGGTGTGGAAGAGCTGGTAGGCCCCCACGCGCAGGGCCGCGAGGACCTTGTCCTCCAGGGCGTCCAGCTTGCGGTCCGCGAAGCGCGCGATGGCGTAGTCCAGCGCCATCTGCCGGCGCGTGGCGCCGTAGCACAGCTCCGTCGCGAGCGCCGCGTCGCGCGGGTCCTTGAGCGGCGACTCGGACAGCAGCGTGTCCAGCACCACGTTGAGGTACGCGTCCGTCGCGCGCACGCGCGCGAGCACCAGGATCGACAGGGCGCGAGCGTTCATCCTTCTTCCAACCGGGTCATCAGGTCCACGAGTTGCTCATCCCTCAAGCGCGTCGCCGCTACCGTGGAGAGGGTGAGACTCTGAAGGATGTCCTCCAGCAGCTCGCGGTGGCCACTCTCGGCGGGGGCGCCGCGCTGGAGCTGTTGATACTGCGTCCGCGCCCAGGTGGCCAGCTCCGCGGCGCTCAGCATGCCCGACAGCCGGTCGGCGATCTTCCGACGCACCTCGGCCCGGGTCAGGTAGCCCGGCGGCACCTCGGCGCCCTTCGTCCCGCGCCCCAGCGTCTTGCCCGCCCGCGCCCCCGGAGGAGCGCTGTCCACGGCGGCCTTGCGGCCCAGCGTCTTGCCCTTCGTCGCGTCGGCGGGACGGGCCGGCGGGGCCTTGGTCCCCGCGGCCCCCGCCTTGCGTCCGAGCGTCTTGCCCACCGGCGCATCGACGGGCTCGCGCTTCCCGCCCGTCGGGGTGAAGACGCCGCTCGCGAACGTCTCCAGGGCCTGGAGGTAGGGCTCGAAGCCACGCGAGCCCTCGACCACCATCGCGCACGCCTCGGCGACCACGGACTCGCGCGCCGGCGGCTTGAGCTGCACCGCGATGGCGGGCACGCCCACCAGCTCCAGCGCCTCCTTCAGCGGATACGAGCCGAAGAGGCTCGTGGGGTTGATGACGATGCCCGCCACGGCCTGGCGCTCGGCGTGAATCGTGTCGAGCAGGACGCCCTCATGGTTCGACTGCACGACCTTCAGCGTCTGGCCCAGCGCCCGGGCCTTCTCGCGCAGCGCCGCCTCCAGGTCCGACAGCCGTCCCCCCGCCACGTCCTCACGCTCGCCCTGGAGGGGGAGGTTCGGCCCGAGCAACACCAGCAAGGTCATCGACATCCGCGTCTCGCTCCTCGACATGTCCGCCACCGCGCCCCGTCACGTCCCGAACGGCTGAGTGCCCGGGGCCAGCTTGTGCCCGGACAGGAAGTCCGCCGCGCTCATCGCCCGCTTCCCCTCCAGCTGCAGCTCCAGCAGCACGAGCGAGCCCTCCGAGGTCGCCACCTCCACGCCCCCCGGCCCCGCCGCCAGCACCGTGCCCGGAGCGCCCTGCCCCGCGCCCACCTTCACGCGGTGCACCTTGAGCACCTTGCCGCCCAGCGTGGTGAAGGCCCCGGGCCACGGCGTGAAGGCGCGCAGGCGCCGCTCCAGCACCACCGCGGGGCGGGTGAAGTCCAGCTTGCCCTCCTCCTTCTCGATGAGGGGCGCCAGCACCATGCCCTCCGACGGCTGGGGCACGGGCTTCAGCTCGCCTCGGAGGTACGCGGGCAGCGACTCGCGCAGCAGGTCTCCGCCCAGCCGGGACAGCTTCGTGTGCAGCGTGGCGCTCGTCTCGTCCGGGGCAATGGGCTGCCGCTTCACGGCCAGCACCGGCCCGGTGTCCAGCCCCTCGTCCATCACCATCAGCGCCACGCCCGTCTCCGCGTCGCCATGGGCCACGGCCCACTGGATGGGCGCGGCGCCCCGGAAGCGCGGCAGGAGCGAGGCGTGCACGTTGACGCAGCCACGCGTGGGCAGCTCCAAGACGTCCTTGGGCAGGATGCGGCCATACGCCGTCACCACGCAGATGTCTGGCGCGTACGGGCGCAGCGTCTCGACGAACGGCGGCGTGCGCAGCTTGGTGGGCTGGAGCACCGGGACGCCCCGCGCCAGCGCCAGCTCCTTCACCGGGGGCGCCGTCACCGCGTTGCCTCGGCCCTTGGGCTTGTCCGGCTGCGTGACGACCGCCACCACGTCACCCAACTCGAAGCAGGCCTCGAGCGACGCCACGGCGAACTCCGGCGTGCCCATGAAGATGATGCGGGGTCGACTCATGATGGTGCGTATCTCCGGTCACCGCGGCCGCTCAGGCCACGGTCTTCAAGGTGCTCGAGGACGGATCCACCGCCTGGCGCTTGCGCAGCTCCAGGGCTTCCAATGACGCCAGCGCGGCGCGCGCCTCGGGCGTGGTCGCCACGGGCCGCAGCGCGCCCAGCGCCTGCGCCAGCACGTGCGCCTCGTCCGCCTCGCGCTGACGGATGCGGTCCACCGCGTCCGAGAAGCGCGCGAAGAAGGTGCGCAGCTCGTCGCCGCGCCGCAGCGGCCGCAGCCGGGGATAGCGCCCCGCCGCCAGTGCCGCCACGTAAAGGCTCATCACGTGCACGGGCCCTGCGACCCGGTGCGTGAAGAGCAAGCCGAACAATCCCAGCACGCCGCCCAGCCCCACCACGCCCACCGCGGTCAGCGCCAGCAGCGTCCCCGCGCCCGCCGTCCCCGCCTCGGCCGCCACCTGCACGCGCCACGCGAGCAGGCCAAAGACACCCATGCTCACCGCGCCCAGACCCGCGAGCAGCAGGATGTACTTGAGCTGGAATTCTCGGTCGAGCAGGTACGTCCGGCGCGCGATGCCCGGACGCGCCGCGTTGCGAGTGGCTTCGGACATGTCGTTGACCAGCGTACCCCAGGTACCTCGGGTGGTTTGCTTCCTTCGTCAAGACAGGTCTACACCCAAAGACACGCCAACCCCGCGTACGCAAAGGAGCTCGCATGTCTCGCTCGTTCGTCGCGCTGTGCCTCAGTGTGTCCTTTCTCGCATTGGTCGGGTGCAAGAAAGACCCGGCCACTCCGGACTATTGGGAAGAATACCTTGCACGTATCCGACGGGCGGATGACCGGGTCCGCCTCATCGAGTCGATGCGCAGCTCGGGCAAGGCCAACGCGACCTTCCTGCCCATGCTGCACGCGCAGCTCGCGGCGGAGCACAAGCCCGAGGTGAAAGGAGCGCTGGCGCGCGCGCTGGCGGACGTGCACGACGTGTCGTCCGTGGAGCCGCTGAAGGCCGCGCTGGACCCGAGCGCGACGGATGCCTCCACGCAGTTGGCCAACAAGGAGCTGGTCGCGGCGCTGGGCCGCATCGGGGACCGGGGCGCGGTGCCAGCGCTCATCCCGTTCCTGCGCTCGAAGGACAACTACACGCGCATCGAGGCCGTGCAGGTGTTGGGCGCGATGAAGTCGCCCGAGGCGGTGGAGCCGCTCATCCAGCTCGCGACGGACGAGGCCACCGAGCCGTTCCTCAACCGCAAGGCCATCGAGGCGCTCGGGCAGATTGGCGACGCGCGCGCGGTGCCGGTGCTGCTGCGCATGCTGACGAAGGAGCGCCGGGGCGTGTCCTTCTACGCGGAGAGCAGCTTCGCGCTGTTCCAGTTGGGCGCGCCCGCCGCGGACGCCCTGCTCCCCGCGCTGGAGGGCAAGGACGTGGAGCTGACGAGCTGGGCGAAGAACCAGGGCATCAACCCGGCCAGCTACGCGATGAAGGCAGCGCAGGTGCTGGGCGACCTGCGCGACCGCAGGGCGGTGGAGCCGCTGGTGCGCCAGCTCGGCTACACGCATGCGGATCCGCGCATCCAGGCGATGGTGCGCATGCAGGCGGCGGACGCGCTGGGCCGCATGCGCGCCACCGAGGCCGTAAAGCCCCTGGCCGCGATGGTCGTCGAGCCCGACCCCACCGTGCGCCGCACCTACGTGCGCGCGCTCACGCTCCTGGGTGGCCGTGACGCCCTGCCCGCGCTGGAGAAGGCCGCGAGCACCGGGGACTGGTACGCCCGCGAGGTGGCGGTGAAGGGGCTGGCCATGCTCGGGGATGCCCGCGAACGTCCACTGTTGGACAAACTCGCCGCGGGCGAGGCCGCGCGCACCACCGCCGAGTGCAAGCAGGCGGAGGAGACGGGCTGCGACAACCCGGCCGCGCTGGGGAAGAAGCGCAGCGACGCGCTGGTGGGCTATGCGCAGCTCCTGGAGGCCGGCCAGGCCTGTACCCAGGACGCGGGCTGTTGGACGCAGCGGCTGGAGAAGGCGAACGGCGCGCTGCTGGAGCGCACCGCGCTGGAGCTGGGTCGCTCGGGCGCCCCGGCGAGCGTGACGCCCCTGGCCTCGCGACTGGGCGAGCACGACACCGAGGTCCGCTCCGCGGTCATCCAGGCGGTGGACTGGCTGGTGGAGACGCCCGCCACGGCGAAGCAGGCCCGCTCGACGCTGCCCGCGCTGCGCAAGCAGCTGGATGACGAGAAGGGCAACACGCACCTCGTCGGCGTGAACGAGGACCTGCGCCGGCTCGTGGTCAAGCTCGAGCGGACCTGAGGCCCTCGCCCAGCGTCATCAACTCCGGGGGCACGCGCTCCACGGCGCGGTGCAGAACGCTGAGCTGGCGCACCAGCCGCTCTTCCTGGGTGCGGGACAGCGCGTCCGTGCCCTCGGGCGAGGCGTGGGCGGGTGGCAGCGGACGGGGCTCGCGGCGGTCCTCCAGCGACTCCGCCAGGTCCTCCAAGGCGCCGCTGGCGTAGCGGGTCAGCGGCGCGAGGTCATTGTCCGAGTGCCAGTCGCGGCGGGCGGCCAGCGCCGTCACCGCCGCGCCGAACCGCCGCGCGTACGTGAGCAGGGCCATCGCTGGCTCCAATTGCTCGGGCGGCCCGTGCCATTCCCCCAGGAGCCGCTGGAAGGAGTCCTCCGCGGCCAGCAGCGCCAGCCCCACGCGGCGGCGCGCCTCGCGCAAGCTGACGTCCCCCTGCGACGGCCGGGGCGAGGACACCTGTCGCAGGTAGTCCCGGTCCGCGCGCAGCACGCGCGCCACGCGCTCCGGGAAGCGCTGGTGCTCCGGGCTGGGCCACAAGAGGCGCACGCTCACGAGCGCCAGCGCGCCACCGAACAGCGTGTTGAGCAGCCGCACGCCCGCGAGCCGCCAGTCCCCGGTTTGAATCTCCGCCAGCAGCACCAGCGCCGGCGCGAGCAGCACCTGATACGCCGTGAAGTTCATGGGCCGCAGGCTGACGGACACGGCGATGAGGCACACGACGGCGACCAGCAGCCCCACGCGGTGGTGCACGGTGTACGCGAGCCCCGCCGCCAGCGCGCATCCCACCAGCGTGCCGGCGAGGCGCTGCAGCCCCTTCTGGAGCGTGAGGCCCGAGTACGGCTGGAGAATCACGATGACGGTGATGGTCACCCAGTACCCGTGATTGAGGCCCAGCCACTCGCACAAACCCGTGGCCACCGCGGCGGTCAATCCCAGGCGGATGGCGTGCCGGAAGATGACGGACTCGGGCGACAGGTTGTCGCGCAGCGGAGCCAGCCATGAGGGCCCCGCGATGCGCCGGCGGGAGAATGGCAACTCGCTCCGCTCGGGCAGGGGCTCTCCGCGCGTCAGCCGCGTGCCCACGTCCAGCGCCACGGCGACGTACTCGCGCAGCCGCTCGAGCAGCGCCACGAGGTGCTGCCCGTGCGCGCGCTCGGACTCCGTCATCGGCCCCAATTCCTCTCGCGCGCGCAGGGCTTGCGCCACCGGCTCCGCGTCCCAGGTCCCGCCCTCTGGCTCGGGCACGACGCCTTCCTCCAGCACCCCAGCGAGTCGCTGGGCATCCGTCGCGAACGCCGCGAGGGCCCCCTGAGCCTCGGCGCGGATGGAGCGGAAGCGGGCCTCATGCGGCGCCGCGTCCAGGGCCTCGGCGAAGGCCGTCAGGCGCAGGAACAGGGCATCCGCCGCCTCGAGCAGCACGAGCAGGTGCTCGCCCCGGCCACTCTGCTCCTGGCTCCGTCGGCGGATGGCGCCCAGCGCCGCTCGCGCGGACTCCATCGCCTGACGGATGGCGGCGCCGCGCCGCGCGGACTCGCGCGTCCAGGACTGGGGCTTCACGCCCTCCAGGGGCCAGCGGCTGACCTCCTCCGCGTAGCCCGCCAGCTCGCGGTAGCAGCGGGCGATGATGCGACGGATGGGCAGATAGGGCCGCAGCGGCCACAGCACCAACGCGAGGAACATCGCCCACGCGCCGCCCAGCACGAAGAAGACCGCCTGCGCGAGCGCCCCCTCGAAGCCCCGCGCGGGCAGCGCCAGCGACACCACGAAGAGGTTGGCCAGGAGGATGCCCACGACGCCCGCGGTGTCGCCGTAGCAGCGGGCGAAGCCGCACGCCGTCACCCAACAACACGTGAGCACGACGTCCACCCACAGCGGGCTGGGGATGGCGCTGATGAGGCCACCCAGCGCGCCCAGCAACGTCAGGGTGCCCATGGCCAAGGCGCGAGAGCGGTAGGGCCCGCCCCGGTCCACCAGCGTCACGAAGAGCCCGGCCATGCCGGACCACGCCGCCGCCGGCCGGTGCAGCAGCGCGGACACCAGCAGCGGCACCCCGAGCGCCAGCGCGGCCCGGAGCCCCGCCTGCAACGCGGGCCGACCGGCCTCCAGGTGGAACAGGTGCGTGACGTGGCGAGGCAGCACGTGGCGCATGCGCGTCCGCTCAGGCCTGCTCACCCGACCACGCGAGGACACCTGGCCCCGCGACGGCGCGGAAACAGTCGTGGAGCCAGGCCCCCGCCATGCGCGCCGCGCCCTCCAACGGGAGCTGCTCCTCCAGGAAGCGCGAGAGGCCCGGCAGCGAACGCAGGGCCTTGCGCCCACGCAGCGCCTCGAACGCGTTGAGGACGACCGCGTGGCCGTCCGCGTCCTCCTGCCCCGCGAGCAGGAGCGTGGGCACCCGCACCTGCGCCAGCGCATCCCCCGCCAGGTCCGGCCGCCCGCACAGGGTGACGACCGCCTGCACGCCGAAGGGCTGATAGGTGGACGCCACCAGCACCGCCGCCGCGCCGAGCCCCAGTCCCAGGTAGCCCACCGGCAGCAGCGACAAGCCCGCGTCGCGCTGGAGCCAATCCCGCGCCACCTCCAGCCGGTGCGCGAGCACCGTCACCGTGGCGTCGTGGCGCAATCTCCAGGCGTCCGCCTCGGACTCGTCCGCCGTGCGCAACGCCAGCCTCAGCGTGGCCAGTCCCCCGGCATGCAGCGTCCCCGCCACGCGCTCGGGCACTCCCACCGCGCGCCCGTCCTCCGGCTCGCCCGCGAGCAGGACGAGCCCGGAGGCCCGCTCGGGTACCTGGAGGCGCCCCGACAACAAGCGCCCCGCGACCGCGATCTCCACGCCCCGCTCGTGCACGCGCATCCCCGCTCCTCTCGTGGACGGCCCCGCTCGCTCCCTCGGGAGGACGGTGCCGCCCGAGGGCCTCGGGCAAAGCTGGGTCGTGCGCGTGGAGCCGGCCAGACGGGGGCTCTCGCCCCGTTCAAAGGCGGGCGAGCGGACAGGCCCGCCTCAGCTCGCTTCGCGCTCGGGGCCCAGCTCCTCGTCGTCCTCGGCGGGCCCGTCCTGGAAGGCGCTGGGGAGCAGGCTGAAGGGCAGCACCTTGGCCAGCGCCGCCAGGAGGAGGATGCCCCCCGGCGCCGCGAAGATGGCCAGCGCGGGGATGGCCTTGGCCACGTCGATGAGCTGCGCGCGCATGCGCTGACGCTCGTCCGGGGTGAGCTTCTGGCGGCGCGCCATCTTGGTGAGCAACACCGCCAGGTCGCCCGTCTCGCGCGCCTCCTGCATGAGCCGGTGGAAGTTCTTCTCCAGCGTCTCCTGCATGCCCGCCATGAGGTCCTCGCCCATGGCGCCCGCCGCGTCGGACACGGTGAAGACATCCACCAGCGAGCGGTGGCGCGCGTAGAACTCGGCCATCTCCAGCTCCAGCCGGCGCAGCTCCTCCTTGGGCACGTGGAGCGCGTCGGCCAGTTCGTCGATGAAGAAGCGCTCGCGCCGGGTGCGGCGCCCGTCCACCAGCGCCGCCAGCAGGGTCTGCTCCAGCAGGAAGTGGCGCACGTCCACGCCCCGCACCCGCCGCACCACGTCCCGCACCCCGCGCTTGCGCTCGAAGGACTGGCGCACCGCCGCCTTCAGCTCGGACTCCATCGCGTGCGGCAGCCGCAGCCCCTCCACCTGCCGCAAGATGGCTCGCCGCGCGGGCAGCGATGGCTGCCGGTCCACGCACGCCAGCGCCGTGAGCACGTCCACCAGCAGCGCCTTCTGCTTCGCCGCGAAGGCGATGCGCCGCCGGGCCATGATGGGCTGCAACCGGCCCCGCGAGAACAGGTCGATGGCCTGCCGGCAGAAGAGCTGCGCGTCCGCGTACTGCGCGCCGTTGTGCAGCACCAGCCCGTAGACCGGGTCTCCCGCCAACGACGGGGCCCGCTTGTCGAGGGCGCTCTCCACCTTGCCCGCCAGCCGCTTGGACACCGGCTGCCCCGAGGCCCGCCGCGCGTCGATGTCGCACGCCAGGTCCAGCTCCCCCGAGAGCACCGCGAACAACACGAGCAGCGGCTCTCGGCCCGTCACCGGGGGGGCGCCCACGAGCCGCGCCACGTCCAGCGCCATCCGCGCCAGGGTGCGCACCACGGCCAGGAAGAGCTGCCCCGCCATCGCGTCCGGGGACGGGGCTTCGGCGCCCTCGGCCAGGGCGGACTCGGCGGGCGTCCCGTACAAGAGCCCCGAGGCCCGCAGGGTGCGGTGCAGATACGCCCGCGCCTGGGCTCGGCCGGGGCTGGGGAAGCCCTCGGGAGACTCCGGAGCGGGCGCGCGCGCGTGCGCGGAGACCGCCTCATCGAGGAGCACGGTCAACCAACCCGCCTTGCCGAAGTCCCACGCCGACACCGGTACACCCCCGGGCCCGCCACGGTTCCCATTTCCCGGCGGGTGGCGGGAGATAACCCAGCCGCCTCCGCGTTTCCACCCACCTTCCGCTCGATCATCAGGCGGAGAAGCGGGGCCGGACACCCCCGCTTCTGTCCAACGGGGGACCGGCCCTTGGGACTACAGCGCCGTGGCCTTGCCGACCTCCAGCTCCTGCACCTTGGCCCCGCCACGCAGCTTCTTCAACGCGCCGCGCAGTTCCTCGGGCGTGCCGCTGAGCGCCGGGAACGTCCCGAAGTGCATGGGCACGATGGTCTGCGCCTTCAAGAGCCGCGCCGCGTGGGCGGCCTCCTGCGGGTCCATGGTGTAGTGCCCGCCAATGGGCAGCAGCGCGACGTTGGGCTTGAACTCCTCGGCGATGAGCGCCATGGACTCGAACGCCCCGGTGTCCCCCGCGTGGTACAGCGTGGGGCCGTTGTCGATCTGGATGACGTAGCCCAGGGGCGCTCCCGCGTACTGGGCCGGCGCCTTGGGATCCGCCTGGTAGCTGCTGGAGTGCACCGCCTGCACCAGGTGGATGGTCGCGTCCTTCACCCGGAACGTGCCGCCAGGGTTGGCGCCCAGGGCCTGGGCCTCGGGCAGGCCCAGCAGGTTCACCAGCTCGAACGAGCCGAACACCTTGGCGCCCGTCTTCTGCGCCAGGGCCTGCGTCTCGCCCACGTGGTCGAAGTGGCCGTGGGTCACGAGGATGGCGTCCACCGCCTCGGGCCACGGCGCGCCCTGCGGGGCCTTGGGGTTGGTGAGCCACGGGTCCAGCGCCAGCACCGCGCCGCCCGGGGTGCGCACCACGAACGCCGCGTGGCCCCACCACGTCACCTCCGTCTTGCCGTGGGTGGCCGCGGGACCCTTCGCGCCCTTCGCCTCCCCGGCGGGCTTGGCCGCCTTGGCCGCCGCCGCGGGCTTCTGCGCCGGAGCGCCCTGGGCCATCGCGGTCCCCGACAGGGCCAACACCGCGCCCATCACTGCCGCCTTGAAGTTCGTCCGCATCGCTGTCTGCTCCTGGGTTGGAACGACGAGAAAGGCCGGCCCGCCGAATACCACTCCCCGGGCGGGACGAGGGGGGCTCGGGCCCCCGGCTGCCTCGGAGCAGACAGATGCCTGGAGCGCCGCCTGGGCTCAAGCTTGTTTCGACATTCCGTGGGGAGCGCGCGCTACGCTGCCGCTCCACGTGGACCATCGATTCCAAGTCAGCCTCCGGGGGGTCATCGACCTCCTCTCCCATCACCTGTACAGCTCGCCGGGCGTCTACGTGCGGGAGCTGCTCCAGAACGCCACGGACGCCATCCGGGCCCGCCAGCACCTGGAGCCCCAGCACTCCGGCGCCATCCGGCTGGAGCTGATGGAGAAGCAGGACGGCGGCGCCACCACCCTCGTCTTCACCGATGACGGCGTGGGTCTGACGGAGGAGGAGGTCCACCGCTTCCTGGCCACCATCGGCGAGTCCTCCAAGCGCGAGGCCCTGGAGGCCCGGCGCAACGACTTCATCGGCCAGTTCGGCATCGGCCTCTTGTCGTGCTTCATGGTGTGCGACGAGCTGCTCGTGGTGACGCGCTCGGCGCGAGGCGCGGGCCCGACGCTGGAGTGGCGAGGCCGCCACGACGGCACCTACGACGTCCGCCCCGCCGCGCACCCGCTGGAGCACCCGGGCACCCAGGTGTTCCTCACGGCCCGCGCGGACATGGCCGAGTGGTTCACCCCCGAGCGCGTGCGCAGCCTCGTCCTGCACTACGGCGGGCTCCTGCCCTTCCCCATCCACCTGACGGCGGGAGGGCAGACCGAGCACCTCAACCCGGACGGCGCTCCCTGGAACGCGAGCTACGAGTCCCCCTCGGAGCGGCGCAAGGCCCTGCTCGACTATGGGCGGCAGGTCTTCGACATGGACTTCCTGGACTACATCCCGCTGCGGGCCACGTCCGGAGACGTGCAGGGCGTGGCCTTCGTGCTCCCGGCCTCGCCGCACTTCAACGCGAAGCAGAAGCACCGCGTGTACCTCAAGTCGATGCTCCTGTCGGAGAGCGCGGACAACCTGCTGCCGGACTGGGCCTTCTTCGTGAAGTGCGTGGTGAACGCCAACGCGCTGCGGCCCACCGCCAGCCGCGAGTCCTTCTACGAGGACGCGGTGCTGGAGCGAGCGCGGACCTCGCTGGGCGTCGCGCTGCGGCGCTACCTGATGGACCTGGCCCGCGAGGAGCCTCGCGCGCTCCAGCGCCTCATCGCGCTGCACGGCCTGTCCATGAAGTCCCTCGCATTGGATGACGACGACTTCTTCCGGCTCGTCATCGACTGGCTCCCCTTCGAGACCTCGCTGGGGATGATGACGCTGGGGGACTACCGCCGCGCGTATCCCCTGGTCCGCTACACCCCCACGCTGGACGGCTTCCGGCAGGTGGCGCGCGTGGCGGCGGCCCAGGGCCTGTGCATCATCAACGCGGCCTATACCCACGACACCGCCCTCCTGGAGCGGCTGCCCCAGCTGTTCCCCGAGGTCCGCGCGGAGCCCTTCTCCTCGGCGGAGCTGCCCCAGAGCTTCGAGGAACTGACCGACGACGAGCGGCACGCGGTCCGCTCGCTGGTGCGCGTGGCAGAGCGGGCCCTGTTCCCCTTCCGCTGCGGCGTGGAGGTGCGGAAGTTCCTCCCCGCGGAGGTGCCCACGCTCTACAGCACGGACGAGGAAGGGGCCTTCCGCCGGGAAGCGGAGCGAGCGCGAGAGGGAGCGGACGACCTGTACGCCGGCGTCGTGGCGGGCGTGCTGGAGGGTGAGCAGGGCCAGCAGCACGCGCGGCTGTGCTTCAACTACCTGAACCCCGTGGTACGGCGCATGGCGCGGGTGCCGGACCGGGAGGTGATGAAGCTCTCAGTGGAGATGCTCTACGTCCAGTCGCTGCTCTTGGGACAGCACCCGCTGAGCGCGCGGGAGATGACGCTGCTCAACCAGGGGCTGCTGGGGCTCATCGACGCGCGGCTCGGGGATGACGACGAAGGGCCGGAGTCCGATGGCGGCCCGGGCTCGCGGGAGGTGCACTGATGGCGGGCGACTGGAATGACGAGGCGGATGCGCTCCTCGAGCGCGCCGAGCACCTGCCCTACGGTGACGCCAAGACGCGGCTCCTCGAGGAGGCCGTGCGGCTGGCGGATCTCCACGGCGACATCGACCGAGGCTACGCGCTGCGCGGGGAACTCATCGACGCGGCCACGTTCGGCGGCGCGGCGGACAAGGTCCTGGTGGCGTTCGCGTGGTGCCGGGGCCAGCAGAAGAAGGACCCGAAGCGCTTCGACCCGGAGGAGATGCTCTGGAAGCAGAAGTGGGTCGTGGGGCTCCTGGACGAGTTCCCCAGCATCTCGCGCCAGCAAATCACCGCAGCGCTGGATGACCTGGAGCAGAGCTTCGCGCGAGTGAACGCCGGGAAGCGCGCGATGCTCAAGCTGCGCTACCTCACCGCCATGGACATGGGCGAGGTCGACGAGGCCGAGCGCCTGTGGTCCGCGTGGGTCCAGACGCCGAGAGACCATCTCACCGACTGTCGCGTGTGCGAGCTGGACGACGAGTTGGATCACCACGTGCGGCGCGGAGAATGGGAGCTGGCGCTGCGCAAGGCTCGCCCGCTCCTGGACGGCCGGCAGTCCTGCACCGAGGTCCCACACCAGACCTTCGGGACGCTGCTGTATCCGCTGTTCCGACTGGGGCGGATGGAGGAGGCCCGGGACTGCCATCAGCGCGGCTATGCGCTCATCGCGAAGAACCGCGAGTTTCTCGCCACGGTGGGCGAGCACCTGGAGTTCCTCGGGCTGACGGACAACCTGGAGCGAGGGCTGGCGCTGTTCGAGCGACACCTTGGCTGGGCGCTGGAGCATGCGAGCCGCCGCGACCGCTTCACCTTCTACACCGCGGCCAGCTTCCTGCTGGGGCGCGTGATGTCCGCGGGCCGAGCCACCGCCACGCTGCGGCTGCCACGGGACTTCGAGCTGTATCAATCAGGCGGCGCCTACGAGACGCGGGCGCTGGCGACCTGGGTGGATGCGCAGTCCAAGGACCTCGCGGCCCAGTTCGACGCGCGCAACGGAACGGACCGCTTCGCCCGACTGCGCCAGCGCGCCGAAGCGCTCGGCACCGAAGTCCGTCCGTTCGCCCTCGAAGGCTGACGCCCGATACGCGGTCCACGCCCCCCTCGCGCGAAGAGATGCGCGAGGGTCTCGCCCCGCCAGGCGTCACGCCTCGCTGACGGCCTCGTCCTCCGCCGCATGAATGCGCGCGACGAAGCGCTCGGCCGTCGCGGCATCCACGTGATGGATGCGAGCCATCTCGCGAGCGATGTCTCCGGGGTTGTCGCCCATGCGCAAGTGCATGCGGATGTTGTGCTCGAAGGGCTGGAGCACGCGGAACGCCTCGTCACCGGAGGCAGGAGGACGCGGAGCCTCACGCGGCTTCATCTGCCCCAGCTCGCTCCTCGCGCGGAAGTAGTTCACGAGGTTCGAGAAGAGGAAGTACCACGTCATGAAGAACGAGATGGTTCCCCACCAGCCCAGCGTGACGTTGCGCAGGGTGTGATGGAACAGGGCGCGGTTGAGACAGCTCCGGCACAGCTCTCCCTCAGTCGAATACTCGCGGCGCATGAACAGCATGCCCACGTTGTGAGAGAGCCGAACGGGGGCCGCCGGTTCGGGGAGCAAGCAGGAGTCGCAACGCATGTCCGCTCACCATAGCGCAGGACGCCTCGAAGACCTCCCCCGAGGCGCCCCTCCCCAAGGTCGCATCAGCGCTTCAACTTGGAAAACGGATTGTTGAAGGGCTCCGGCTTCTTCTTGGCCTCGGGATTTCCCCCGGAGGAACTCGGCGCGGGCCGCCCGGGCCCCGAGGAACTCGGACGCGACGGGGGCGCGCCGCGAGCCACCGGCCGCTCCGTCGTCACGCCCCGCCCCGCGCCATGAGCCCCGGCCACCGCGGGCTTGCCCGAGGGCCCAGGCGCGCCGCCCTCCTGCACCGCGCGCACGGAGAGCGCCAGCCGCTTGCGAGCCAGGTCCA
Source organism: Myxococcaceae bacterium JPH2 (assembly GCA_016458225.1). Taxonomy (NCBI): domain Bacteria; kingdom Pseudomonadati; phylum Myxococcota; class Myxococcia; order Myxococcales; family Myxococcaceae; species Myxococcaceae bacterium JPH2. The sequence continues at coordinate 187,296 of JAEMGR010000005.1, forward strand.
CGGTGAGGACCTTCACCGTGAGCCGGTCGCCCACCTTCACGACCTCGGACGGGTCCTTCACGAAGCGCGTGGAGATCTGCGACACGTGCACGAGGCCATCCTGGTGCACGCCCACGTCGACGAAGGCACCAAAGGCGGTGACGTTGGTCACCACGCCCTGGAGCACCATGCCCTCCTTCACGTCCTCCAGCGTGCGCAGGTCATCGCGCATCACCGGCGCGGTGAAGTCACCGCGAGGGTCCCGGCTCGGCTTCTCCAGTTCGGCGAGGATGTCCTGGAGCGTCGGCGCGCCCAGGTCCGCGCTCAGGTAGCGCTTGAGGTCCACCTGACGCACGAGCCCCGCGTTGCCCACGAGCGCGGCCACGTCCACGCCCAGGTCCTTCGCCATGCGCTCCACCACCGGATAGCGCTCCGGATGCACGGCGCTCGAATCCAGGGGCTCGGGGCCGCGCACGCGCAGGAAGCCCGCGGCCTGCTCGAACGTCTTCGGCCCCATGCCGCTCACCTTGAGCAGCTCGCGGCGCGTGGTGAAGCGGCCCTTCGCCGCCCGGTGCGCCACCAGCTTCTTGGCCAGCGACGGACCCACGCCGGACACGTGCTCCAGCAACTGCGGCGACGCGGTGTTCACGTCCACGCCCACCGCGTTCACGCACGAGTCCACCACCTCGCCCAGCTTCTTCTTCAAGAGGCCCTGGTCCACGTCGTGCTGGTACTGGCCCACCCCGATGCTCTTCGGGTCAATCTTCACCAGCTCGGCCAGCGGGTCCTGGAGCCGACGCCCGATGGACACCGCGCCGCGCAGCGACACGTCCAGCTCCGGGAACTCCTCACGCGCCACCTCGGAGGCCGAGTAGATGGACGCGCCCTGCTCGCTCACCGACACCACGGGGACCTGCGAGCCCATGGCCTTGAGCGTGTCGCGCACGAAGCCCTCCGCCTCGCGACTGCCGGTGCCGTTGCCCACCGCGATGAGCTCCGGCCGATGCTTCTGCACCACCGCCGCCAGCACCTTCGCGGCCCGCGCGCGCTCATCCGCCGAGCGCTCGCTGTAGAGCGTGGCCACTTCCGCGACGCCGCCCGTGTTGTCCAGCATCACCAGCTTGATGCCAGTGCGCAGGCCCGGGTCCAACGCGAGCACCGCGCGAGCCCCCGCTGGCGCGGTCAGCAGCAGGTGTCGCAGGTTGTCCCCGAACACACCGATGGCGCCCTTGTCCGCGCGGGCCTTCAGCTCCGCGCGCAGCTCGGACTCCAGCGAGGGGCCCATGAGCCGCTCCCACCCGTCCTCCACCGCCGCGCGCAGCTCGTCCGCGAAGAGCGACTGGGGCCGGGTCACCACGCGCCCGGCCAGGAGGCCCTTCACCTCATCATCCGGCAGAGAGAGCTTCACCTTGAGCACGCCCTCCTCCTCGCCTCGCAGGAGCGCCAGCACGCGGTGCGAGGGGGCCTGGGACAGCGGCTCCTCATGGCCGTAGTAGTTCTCGAACTTGGTCGTCTCGCCCTTCTTCGCGGCCACCACGTCCGAGCACAGCGTGCCCTTGCGAGCGCACACCTCGCGGGCCTCGCGTCGCAGGACCGCGTCCTCGGTGACGCGCTCGGCGCAGATGTCGCGCGCGCCCGCCAGCGCCGCCGCCAGGTCCTCCACGCCCTTGCCCGCATCCACGAACGGACGCACGCGCGAGTCCCGGTCCTCGCCTCGCCGGCCCTCCTGCTTCCACAACAGGTCCGCGAGCGGCTCCAGGCCCTTCTCACGCGCGATGGCCGCCCGCGTGCGCCGCTTGGGCTTGTAGGGCAGGTACAGGTCCTCCAGCTCGGTGCGCGTGCGCGCCTGCTGCAGCGCCCGGGTCAGCTCGGGCGTCAGCTTCCCCTGCTCCTCGATGGTCCGCAGGATGGTGTCGCGCCGCGAGTCCAGCTCCGCGCGCTCCGAGGCCCGATCCAGCACGGTCTGGATCTGCACCTCGTCCAGCCCACCGGTGGCCTCCTTGCGGTAGCGCGCGATGAACGGAACGGTGGCCCCATCGGCGCTCAGCGCGAGGGTGCGGTCAACCTGCTCGGGCGCGATGCCCAGCTCTCGGGACAGCTCTGCGGCGTAGGGATGCATGGCGTCGCGTTCTATACCCCGGGCCTCCCACACCGCCCAGAGACCCGTCGTTCCGCGCGCCCGCCAGCCAACGCCCCGCCTCAGCGCGCGGGGACACCCCGCCACTCGGCGCGCAAGAGTCCCCACTGTTGCTGATCGAACCGCTCGCCACCGTGCACCACGTGGCCGCGCAGCGTGCCCTCGTGGGTGAACCCCAGCTTGCGCGCCACGGCCTGCGAGGCCGCGTTGTGCGCGAGCGTGACCAACCCGACGCGCTGCAGGAAGGGCAGCGTGAACAGCTGCTCCAGCATCAACCCCACCGCGCGCGTGCAGACGCCCTGTCCCTGGTACGCCTCGGAGATCATGTACCCGATGACCACCCGGCCATGGGTCCGGGACAGCTCGCGCGCGGACAAGGTGCCGGCCAGCGTCCCCTCCACCTCCACCATCCAGCGAAAGCTCTTCGCCTGAGGCTGCGTCACGTCACAGCTCGCCTCCGCGAGCCGCTTGAGGAGCGACTCGCGCGAGTCCTCGTCGGACGAGACGAAGCGCCGCGAGGTGGGCTCGTCGCGCAGGGCCAACCAGAAGTCCAGGTGCTCCGGGAGCGCCCGGGTCAGGCGGATGTTGGCAGGGGGCATGACGTCTCCACGAAATAGACCCGCGCGTGCGAGCGAGGGCCGCGCCGGGAGGCATCCTGCCACCTGCCCACGCGGCCCTCACGTTCACTCGGCCCGAGAGGGCGAGCGCCGCCTCAGAGGGCCTGGATGTCGCCGGCCTTCACGCGGAACGTCTTGCTGAAGGCCTTCGTGGCGAGCTCCTCCGCGGACCGCTTGGAGTAGTCCTTGCCCACCTCGGAGCCCGGGATGAGATGGAACGTGGCGAGCGCCTCGTCGGCCTTCACCTCCAGCACCACGAAGCCGTTGGCGTCGCCCTCGGCGAAGCGGAGGTTGGGGTTGGCGCTCTGGAGCGTCTTCTCCATCTCCGTGATGACGTACCGGTACACGGACGAGCCCTCGCTGTAGCCCGCGGCCATGACCGCCAGGCCCGCCAGCCCCTTGATGGAGCTGGAGGTGATGGCCGGCGTCGTCAACGTGGGGACGCCCTCCTCCACCGACGCGAACGAGGCGTGGATGTCGCCGGAGATGAACAGCGCGTTGTTGACGTTCTGCTTGAGCCCGCTGAGCAGCATCTTCTTCTTGGTGGGGAAGCCGTCCCACTGGTCCGCGCAGAAGTAGAAGCGCTGGCGCAGCGTCGGGTCCGCCACGTCCGTCTTGTCGCGCAGGTCCCAGATGAGCGACGACAGCGACGTGGAGCTGACGACGATCTTCCAGGTCTGCGACGCCTCGCGCACCGTCTGCTGGAACCACGTCTCCTGCGCGGTGCCCAGCACGTTCTCGCTGGCGCCCTGAGAGGCCTGGAACTTCACCGCCGAGTACAGGTCGAACGTGTCCTTCACCACCACGTAGCGCGAGCCCTGGATGTTGAAGAGCGAGCTCTTGCCCATGTGCACGAACGCCACGCCGCGCGGCTTGCCCGACGGCGACACCATCAGCGCCGAGGCGCCCACCTGCTGCAGCACCTGGTTGGCGTAGAAGAGCGACACGTTGCCCTTCACCCACGTCGCGGCCTTCTCCGCCGCCGCGTCCCGGCTCAGGCCCGCCTTCTGCGCCTGCGCCACATAGGCCTGCTGGAGCACCGTCTTCTGCTGCGCGTAGCCCGCGTCATCGATGTTCACGTACGCGAACGTGTCCGCCTGGAAGGCCTGCTTCACCGGATCCGGCTGCGAGGCCAGCACCGCCGTCAGCATCGCCTGGTCCACCGCCACCGAGGCCGGGTACGCGTCCTCGGGGATGATGTGGTCCGGGCGGAAGGTGCGGTAGTCGAGCACCATCAGCTTCACGTTCCGGCCGTAGTCGAACGAACGGTAGATGTGCGTGTCCGGATAGCGGGGAATGGCGCCCACGTCGATGGCGCCCTCGTTGCCCGTGGACAGGTCCAGCGGGATGTACTCGAAGAAGGCCTGCTCCGAGTTGCGCTTGCGCGCCTCCGAGTTCTCGTCCGTCTTGCCGTCCTCGTACGTGGCGTGGGAACCCCAGCTGTCGTCGGAGAACTCGTGGTCGTCCCACACGATGATGAACGGATAGCGCTCATGCACCGCCTGCAGCTGCTTGTCCGAGCGGAACGTCTTGTACAGGTCCCGGTAGTTGGACACCGAGTTGGCCGCGAGGAACGCCGTCACCCCGGAGCCCTGCGGCAGCGCGCTGGCCGGATCACTGAAGATGACCGAGCGCCCCGCCCCGGACTGGAACGACTGGTCGCCCGTCGTCTCGTAGATGTAGTCCCCGAGGAAGACGACGAAGTCCAGGTCCTCGTTGAGCTGCACCAGCCGCTGCCAGGTGTTGTAGTAGCGGCCAATGAAGTCCTGGCAGCTGGCGAAGGCGAACTTCACCGCCACGTCGTCGCCCGCCGCGGGCGCCGTCTTGGTCCGGCCCGTGTTGGTGGTGTACCGCTTGCCGTCCTTCTCGTAGGTAAAGCGGTAGTAGTACGTGGTGCGCGCCGACAGGTTCGTCACCTTCACGCTGAGGGTGTTGTCCGTCGCGGCCCGCGCCGTCAGGTCCTTCTTGTCCAACACCAGCGCGCTGAAGTCATCGCGCGTGGACACCTCCAGGCGCACCGTCAGGTCCGCGCCCGCGCGATCCGGATCCACCGCGCGCACCCACAGCACCACGCTGTCGGGCCGGGGATCTCCCGAGCACAGCGACTGCGGGAAGTAGCGCGTGCCCTGGTCCGTGGGCGTGTCTTCGTCAGAGCAACCAAAGGTCGTGCTCGCGGCAACTGCGACCACGGCCTGCAGGAACGTTCGGCGTTTGAGGGTGTCGAACACGGCAAGGCTCCGCTTCACTTGGGGGTGGGGTGACAGACCGCCGGAGTCTATGGCCGCCCTCGCTCCCGCAAGAAACAGCGCAGTGCCGTCGCTGTCACTGACTTGACGCGTCAGATACGCGCCGCCGCAGGCCGTGTCCCACGAGGGGAGCACTGAAAGGAAAAGGGCTGTCCATCCGAGGACGGACAGCCCCTGCGCTGCGCTCCCGCGCGCCCGAAGGCGAGCGAGCGCGGTGCTACTTCACGGCCTTCACGCGGGGCCGCTTCTCTCCGTCAGCGGCGGGCTCCGCGGGCTCGGCCGGCGCGGCGGCGGGACCGCCCTTGCTGATGCCGTACTTCTCCAGCACCCGGGCCTCGATCTCACGCTGAATCTCGGGGTGCTCGCGCAGGTAGTCCTTCGCGTTCTCACGCCCCTGCCCGATGCGCTCGCCCTTGAAGGAGAACCAGCTGCCGCTCTTCTCGATGATGTTGTCGTTCGACGCCAGGTCGATGAGGTCTCCCTCACGCGAGATGCCCGAGCCGTACATGATGTCGAACTCCACTTCCTTGAAGGGAGGCGCCACCTTGTTCTTCACCACCTTCACGCGGGTGCGGCTGCCCACCACGTTCTCGCCATTCTTGATGGCGCCCACGCGGCGGATGTCCAGGCGCTGCGACGCGTAGAACTTCAGCGCGTTTCCGCCCGTCGTCGTCTCGGGGTTGCCGAACATCACGCCAATCTTCATGCGGATCTGGTTGATGAAGATGACGCACGTCTGGCTCTTGGCGATGGTGCCCGTGAGCTTGCGCAGGGCCTGGCTCATCAGACGGGCCTGCACACCCATGTGCGCATCGCCCATCTCGCCCTCGAGCTCCGCCTTCGGAACGAGCGCGGCCACCGAGTCCACCACCAGCACGTCGATGGCGCCCGAGCGCACCAGCATCTCGGCGATCTCCAACCCCTGCTCGCCGGTGTCCGGCTGGCTGAGCAGCAGGTCATCCGTGCGAACGCCCAGCTTGCGCGCGTAGCCCACGTCCAGCGCGTGCTCGGCGTCCACGTAGCCGCAGATGCCCCCACGCTTCTGGGCCTCGGCGACGATGTGCAGACACAGCGTCGTCTTACCGGAGGACTCCGGGCCGAAGATCTCGACGATGCGGCCCTTGGGCACGCCGCCCACGCCCAGGGCGATGTCCAGGGAGATAGAACCCGTGGAGACGGCCTGGATGTCGCGCAGCAGCGGCTCGTCCTTGCCCAGCCGCATGATGGAGCCCTTACCGAACTGCCGCTCCACCGCGGACATCGCCAGCTCGATCGCCTTTTCCTTCTCCTGATTCACAGACATGTCGTCGCCCCTTCGGCTTGGTAACGGCGGGCCACCCCGGCCCACCTGAACGCGCTTTTAGTTACGCGATGGGTAGACCCTAGTCCACCCCTCTGACATCCGTTCTGCGTCCTGTTCATCAGCTCTCGCGGTGGGCAAGCAGGACCACGGCCGCCAGCCCCGCCAGGCCGGACACCCCCCCAGCATCCAGTGGAGTCATCAATGACACCACCACGCCCAGGCCGGACAGGACGACCAGGAGGGACAGCGCCACCCGGTAGAGGACGGACTTGGGGGGCGCCGCGCCCAGCAACACCATGAGGACCAGCGACAATCCGCCCTGGGCCAGGGCCCACTCGCTGGGCGAGTCCGGGTGGAGCAGCTGGTAGCCAGCCTGGAGCGCCACCCCCAGGCCCAGGAGCAGCAGCGGCAGTCCCATCCGGCCCAGGCCCTTCCCGCCCCCGCGCTCGGCGCGCAGGTGGGCCAGGTCCTCCGGCCGGACCTCCAGGGCGAAGGGAAACCCGAGCGTCAGGAGCCCCTCCACCGCCGCGGCACGACACGTCCGGCCCTGCGCATCCTCGAGGTCGGCCAGCACGCCACCCTCCAACAGCCCGTGGAGAAGGTCCGCCGCCTCCCGCCCCTCCGCCTGCTTCACCACGTCCCCGATGAGCTGGTTGAGCTGTGAACAGAGCGCGGGCCGCCGAGACGACTCCGCATGTCGGGCCTCTTCCGCCAGCGCCAGCACCGCCCTGGGTCCAGTCCCCGCGGGAACCGGCGCCGGCACCTGGGGCGACTCGGGCGGCGTCCAGGGCACGACCTCCGAGGCCACGGCCTCCGAGCCGGTGACGTCCGAGAACGAGGCCCCGTCCCCACTCTCCCGAGGTGACATGGGAGGCCGTATGCGCGAGCCGTCTGGCACGCGGGCACTGTACGCATGCCCCCGGCAGGGGTTCAAAGCCCACAGCCGCGCCTCGGACGCTCGGATGGCGTCGGAATGGCCGGGGGAGTGGTCGGAGCTTAAACTGATTTACCGTGGATTCCAGCTCCTTCAAGTCCGTGGAGGTGCCCTCGCGTCGGTTTGGCCGCTACGTGCTGCGGGCGCGGCTGGGTGGCGGCGGCATGGCGGAGGTGTTCCTGGCGGACGCGCAGAACGCCCGGGGTGAGCCCTTCAGCGTGGCGCTCAAGCTGATGCGCAAGAACGTGTCGCCCGAGGCGTTCGCGGACGAAGCGGACCTGATGGGCCTGTTGCAGCACCCCAACCTGGTGCAGCGCCTGGAGATAGGCGAGGCCTTTGGTCGGCCGTTCATCGCCATGGAGTTCCTGGTGGGAGGCGACCTGGGCGGGCTGCTGCGCGCGCTCCAGCGCCAGAGCCGCCCCCTGCCCCGGGCCATGGCGGTGCACGTCGCCATCGAGGTGCTGCGCGGGCTGGCCTACTTCCACCTGGCGCGCACGCGCAGCGGCCGGCCCCTGGAGCTGGTGCACGGCGACATCAACCCCGCCAACGTCTTCTTCTCCGCCGAGGGCGAGGTGAAGCTGGGCGACTTCGGCGTGGCGAAGGCGCACGGCGTGGAGGCGGTCGGCCCGGCGGACGGCGTCGCCGCGGGCAAGCTGCACTACCTCTCGCCCGAGCAGACGCGCGGCGAGCGCCTCACGCCCGCCTCGGACGTCTTCGCCGTGGGCATCATGCTCCACGAGCTGATCATCGGCGCCAACCCCTTCCGCCAGCCGGGAGAGAGCGACCCCGAGACAGTGATGGCCGCCATCCGCGCCGCGCGCTTCACCGCGCCGGACTGGCTGGACAAGCCCATGGCCGCCATCCTCCGCAAGGCGCTCGCGCCGGACCTCGGCGGTCGCTACCGCTCGGCGGGAGAGCTGGCCGGAGCCCTCTTCACCTGGGCCCTGGACACTGACCAGAGTCCCTCGCGGCTCGACGTGCGCCACTGGCTCATGGCCGTGCTGGGACTCATCGGCTGAAGAACGACGAAGCCCGGGCTCCCCACTCGAGGAGACCCGGGCCCGGGGACACCGAGGCGACTCGGCGCGCCGCTACTCCACCGTCACGCTCTTGGCGAGGTTGCGCGGCTGGTCCACGTCGTTCCCGCGCATCTCCGCCACGTGGTACGCGAGCAGCTGGAGCGGGATGGTGGCCACCACCGGCGCGAGCAGCGCGCTGGCCGGGGGGATCCGGATGACGTGGTCGGCGAGCGTGCCCACCTGCGCGTCATCCTCGTCGATGATGGCGATGACCTTGCCGCCGCGCGCGCGCACTTCCTCGATGTTGCCGATGATCTTCTCGTACGCCACATGCGGCAGCTTGGGCGCGATGACGACCACGGGCATCTTCTCGTCGATGAGCGCGATGGGGCCGTGCTTCATCTCGCCGCCCGCGTAGCCCTCGGCGTGGATGTACGAGATCTCCTTGAGCTTGAGCGCGCCCTCGAGCGCCACCGGGTGCATGGGGCCGCGGCCGAGGAAGAGGAAGTCCTGGGCGTTCATGAACTCACGCGCGACCTTCTTCACCGCGGGCTCGCACTTGAGAACGTCCTCGACCATCTTCGGAATCTCAGCCAGGTGCGTCAGGTGCTCCTGCGCGGCCTTCACCGTGAGGGTGTTGCGCAGCCGGCCCAGCTTGACGGCCAGCATGTAGAGCATCACCAGCTGCGTGGTGAAGGCCTTGGTGGAGGCGACGCCAATCTCCGGGCCCGCGTTGGTGAGCACGGAGATGTCCGCCTCGCGGGTCATCGCGCTGCCCATCACGTTGCAGATGGCCATCGCGGTGGCGCCCAGACCCTTGGCCTCCTTGAAGGCCGCCAGCGTGTCCGCCGTCTCGCCGGACTGGCTGATGGCGATGGCCAGGTGCGTGCTGTCCACGATGGGGTCGCGGTAGCGGAACTCACTGGCCAGCTCCACCTCCACCGGCAGGCGCGCCAGCGACTCGATCATGTGCTTGCCCGCGACGCCCGAGTGCCAGGACGTGCCGCACGCCAGGATGGTCACCTTGGTGAGCGAGCGGACCTTCTCGGGGGTCAGGTTCCAGCCCTCGAAGTGGACGTCGCCCTCGGTCAGGAGCATCCGGCCGCGCAGCGTGTCCGCGATGGCGCGGGGCTGCTCCCAGATCTCCTTGTGCATGAAGTGCTTGTGGCCGCCCTTCTCCGCCATCATCGGCGTCCAGTCGATGCGCTTGGTGGAGCGGTTCGCCTTCTGGCCCTGGCGATTGAAGATCTCCACGCCCGTGGCGGAGACGATGGCCAGGTCGCCCTCCTCCATGTAGACGAAGTCGCGGGTGTGCTCGAGCACCGCCGGCACGTCGCTGGCGACGAAGTTCTGCCCCTCGCCCAGCCCCAGCACCATGGGCGACGCGTTCTTCGTGCACACCAGCCGGTTCGGATCCGCCGAGGACACCACCGCCAGCGCGTACGTGCCCTTCACCTGCGCGATGGCCGCGCGCACCGCGTCCGGCAGGTCCTTGCCCTGCTCCTGCGCCTCGGAGATGAGGTGCGCGAACACCTCCGTGTCCGTCTCCGAGGAGAAGACGTGCCCGCGCGCCCGCAGCTGCTCCTTGAGCGCCAGGTGGTTCTCGATGATGCCGTTGTGAACGACCGCCACGTTCTTGTACGTGTGCGGATGCGCGTTCTCGTCGGAGGGACGCCCGTGCGTCGCCCACCGGGTGTGACCAATGCCCGTCGTGCCTTGGGGCAGGTCCTGCCCGACGCGACTCTCCAGGTTCTTCAGCTTGCCCGTGGCCCGGACGACGTTGAGCTGCTTGCCGCTCACCACCGCCACGCCCGCCGAGTCATACCCGCGATATTCGAGCTTCTTCAGACCCGAAACGAGGATGGGGGCCGACTCCTTGTCACCGACGTATCCAACGATCCCGCACATGGTCAGTCCTCTCTCTCACGCCCTTGCCCGCCAGAGCAATCCGCGGGGTTCCCGTTCATCCTGGGGGCAGTTCAGTGCCTGCCCCCCAAGCAAGAGCCGCGCCGCGTCAGCCCGTCTTCGCCGTCGGAGGGGTCTCCCCTCCTGGCTTCGCGGACTTGGACTGTCGCGCCTTCTTGGCCGCCACCCAGCCTTCCTTCACGACCTGCGGCGCGCGTGACACAGCGAGGCTCCCCGGCGGCACATTTTTCGTCACGGTGGTGCCCGCCCCCACGTAGGCCCCGTCGCCCACTTTCACCGGCGCGACCAGCTGGCTGTCCGAGCCGATGAACACGCCGTCCCCCAGCTCGGTGAGGTGCTTGTTCACGCCGTCATAGTTGCAGGTGATGGTGCCCGCCCCGACGTTGCACCCCGAGCCGATGTTCGCATCGCCCAGGTACGCCAGGTGGTTGGCCTTGGAGCCCCGCCCGATGCGCGCCTTCTTCGTCTCCACGAAGTTGCCCAGATGCACGTCCTCGGCCAGCTCCGTGCCCGGACGCAGGCGAGCGAACGGGCCGATGATGCACCGGCCGCCCACCACCGCCTCCTCGAGCACCGAGTAGGGCTTGAGCGTCGTGCCATCCGCCACCTGGGAAGCCGTCACCACGCAGCCCTGCCCGATGGTGACGTCGCGCCCCACCACGGTGCCCGCGGCGAGCGTGACTTGCGGCCCCAGCTCCGTGTCCGGCCCGATGCGCACGCCCTCCTCGATGAACGTCGAGGCGGGGTCCATCAGCATCACGCCCGCGCGCATGTGCTGCTCGTTGATGCGCTGCTGGAGCACGCGGGCCCGAGCCGCCAGCTCCACGCGGTCGTTGACGCCCGCGGTCTCGGTGGCATCCACGTCCACGGTGCCCACCGGACCGCGCTTGGCGGCCATCTCCACCAGGTCCGTGAGGTAGTACTCACCCTGTGCGTTCACCGGCTGGATGTCCGCCAGCGCGGTCCACAGGAAGTCCGCGTCCACCGAGTAGATGCCCGCGTTGCACTCGCGCACCCGCCGCTGCTCCGGGGTGCAGTCCTTGTGCTCCACGATGCGCGCGACCTTGCCGCCCTCGCGGATGACCCGGCCGTAGCCCGTGGGGTCCTCCAGCGTGGTGGACACCATGGCCAGCACGCCCCCCGCGCGGTCATGCGCGGCGAGCAGCGCCTCCAGCGTCTCGCGCCGCAACAGCGGCACGTCCCCGTAGAGGATGAGGACGCGGCCGGAGTGGCCCGTCATCGCGCCCTGCGCCGACTTGACGGCGTCCGCCGTGCCCCGCTGCTCCTTCTGGAGCGCGAAGCGCAGGGGCGCGTCCGGGAAGTGGGCGCGGATGGACTTCTCCACCTCGGCCGCCTGATGCCCGACCACCGGCACCACGGGGGACGCCCCCAGGTCCAGGGCACGCTTCAACGGATAAGCACAGAGGGGCAGGCCCAGGATGGGATGAAGGACCTTCGCCTTCTCCGACTTCATCCGGGTGCCCTTGCCCGCGCACAACACCACCGCCGCCAGAGCTGTCATGCGGCGCAGGATTAGGGACAGCCGATCACCCCGTCAACCGCGCGCTGGGGGAGGGGAGCGAGTCTTGCCCCCCTCATGTGTCTGCGCGCGAACGGCTACGCTCAGCGCGTTGCACAAGATGGTGATTCCAAAGCAAGGCCGCAGGAACGTCGTCACCCGTGAAGCCCCGGGAGCTGCCGGAGCCTTCGGCTTTTCCGGTATGGACGGCGTGCTCATGCACTCCTCCGTTCGCGGCGCATACGGGTGTTATGATGCACCCTCCCAGAGAACACTCCAAGAGGAATAGTGTTGTCCCACTGAAACCATGGTGGGCACCGCACACTTCGTACATAGGGAAGGGGCTGAAGTTCCACCGGGGCAACCCATTTCCCGCCCTGAGGGTGGGACTTCCGTTCACCGGGTAACACGCCACCCCGAAATCCGAGGGTTGGGGCCCGGAATCACCCACCGCCAAGAGGAGGCGAAGTGAGGCACGAGCGCGTAGGACGTGGAAGCGGGACCTGGGCGCGGGGACTGGCACTGGCGGTGGTGCTGGTGTCCGCCGCGGCCTGGGCGGCACGGCCCTATCGCGGAGGCGCGGTGGCCACGGCCTATCCCCCCGCGAGCGCCGCCGCCCTGCAGATGCTGGAGCGCGGCGGCAACGCGGTGGACGCGGCGGTGGCGGCGGCCTTCGTGGCGGCCGTGGTGGGGCCCTATCACTCGGGCGTGGGCGGCGGCGGCTTCGCGCTCGTGCACGACGCCAAGTCCGGCCAGACGCGGGCGCTCGACTTCCGCGAGGTGGCGCCCAAGGGGGCCTCTCGCGACATGTACGTGAAGGACGGGCGGCTCGTGCCGGGCCTCTCCACGGATGGGGCGCTGAGCGTGGCCGTCCCCGGCGCGGTGGCGGGCTACCTGGAGCTGCTGGCGACGCACGGCAAGCTGAAGCCCTCCGTGGTGCTCGCGCCCGCCATCCAGCTGGCGCGCGAGGGCTTCTGGGTGACGCCCAAGTACCAGCAGATGGCCACGGGCCGGCTCCAGTGCCTGCGCAAGGACCCCGAGGCCGCGCGCATCTTCCTCGCGCCCAACGCGAAGGGGGAGCTGGACGTGCCGCCCATCGGCTACCTCGTGAAGCAGCCGGACCTGGCGCGCACGCTGACGCAGCTGACCAAGACGGGCGCGAAGGCGTTCTACACAGGCCCGGTGGCGCAGGCCCTGGTGAAGACGGTGAAGGACGCGGGCGGCGTGCTCACGGCGGAGGACCTCGCCGGATATCAGACGCGCCAGGCCACGCCGCTGGAGGGCGCGTACCGAGGCCACCGCGTGCTCACCATGCCGCCGCCCAGCGCGGGCGGACTGGCCGTGCTCCAGGTGCTGGGAATGATGGAGCAGCTGCGGCCCCAGGGCGTCCCCTACCGAGACGCGGACTCGCTGCACCTCTACGCCGAGGCCGTGCGCCGCGCGTACGTGGACCGCGCCAAGTACCTGGGTGACCCGGCCTTCGTGGAGGTGCCCCTGGCGCGGCTCGTGTCGCCGGGACACATCGCGGACCTCGCGGGGAGCATCGACCCGAAGAAGGCCACGCCGAGCGCATCGCTCCTGCCTCCCGTGGCGGGCGCCGCCACCTCCACCCTCCCCTCCCAGGACGCCGGCCGCATGACGCCCGAGCCCGAGCGGAAGAACACCACGCACATCTCCATCGTGGACAAGGACGGCAACGCCGTGGCGATGACGACCACCGTCAACTACAGCTTCGGCTCGTGCCTGGTGGCCAAGGGCACCGGCGTGCTGCTCAACGACGAGATGGACGACTTCGCCGCTCAGCCCGGCGTGCCCAACGCCTACGGCCTGGTGACGGGCGAGCCCAACGCCATCCAGCCCGGCAAGGTGCCCCTGTCCTCCATGTCCCCCACGCTGGTGTTCGCCAAGGACGACCCGAAGCGCGTCCTGCTCGCGGTGGGCAGCCCGGGTGGCTCCACCATCCCCACCACCGTCATCCAGGTCATCGGCAACGTCGTGGACCAGGGCATGGACGTGACGCGCGCGGTGGCCGCCGGCCGGCTCCATCACCAGTACCTTCCGGACGAGCTGTGGGTGGACAAGTGGGGCGTGGAGCCCGCGACGCTGTCCGCGCTGGAGGCCAAGGGCCACCGCATCCGCCGCGTGGACGCCTGGGGTGACGCCGAGGCGGTCTACAGCGACCCCCGCACGAACCTGCGCTACCCCGCGAGCGATCCCCGCAACGAGGGCGCGGCGCTGGGGCAGGATTGAAGTCCACCCCCGCCCGCGACGCCTGGAGGACGCGCCCGTGCCCGAGCCCCTGCCGCTCTTCGATGCGCACCTGCACCCCGAGGGCCTGAGCGATCAGGACCTGGAGTCGATGCGCTTCTTCGGCGTGGAGCGGGCGCTCGTCGTGGCCCACCACTTCCCGGAGCCCACGCCCAAGGCGCTCCGCGAGCACTTCGACCACATCGTCGAGCGGCAGCTCCCCCGACTGGAGCGCCTGGGCATCCGCGCCTACGCGGCGCTCGGCGTCCACCCGCGCTGCATCCCTCGGCGCGGCCTGTCCGAGGTGCTCGGGCACCTGCCGGATTACTTCCAAGGCGGGCGCGTGGTGGCGCTGGGCGAGACGGGCCTGCACAGCGGAGGCGAGGAGGAGGAGGAAGCCTTCCTCGAGCAGCTCGCGCTGGCGCGGCGCCTCAAGCTGCGCGTGCTCGTGCACACCCCCACCCAGGACAAGGAGCGCACCACGCGCCGCATCCTCACGTTGCTGCGCCAGTCCGGCGTGCTGGCGTCCCGGGTGCTGGTGGACCACGCCAACGCGCGCACCGTGCGCACCATCCTCGAGGTGGGACACTGGGCGGGCCTGACGCTGCACCCCGATGAGCTTCGCGCCGAGCGCGCGGTGTCCGTCGTGCGGCGGCTGGGCAGCGAGCGTCTGGTGTTGAACTCCGACGCGGGCGATGGCGCGGGGGACATCCTCGGGCTGGCGCGCGTGGCGAACCTGCTCGCCAAGGCCCGGCTCTCCGAGCGCATCGTCCGCCGTGTCGCGCGGGAGAACGCCGAGCGCTTCCTCCAAGTCCACGACTGACGCGCAGCCCGCCCGCAACCCAAGGAAACGCCCGCTCCGCGTCCCCATAGACGTGCGGACCGCGCGTCCGCTCCACCACTTCCGGCGCCCCTCGACGAGTCTCCATGCGCTTCACCCTCGCCGCCGTCACGGCCTCCGCGCTCGTGGCCTGCACTCACGCCCCGACGGCGTCTCTCCCGAGCCCGACGCGGGCCCCCGTCCCGAACGCGGGACGCACGCTCTCCGAGCGCCCGGCCGCCTTCCTGGCGGGCTGCCAGCAAGACATCCAGCGCGCACGCGCCCTGCTCACGCAGCTCCAACGCCAGCCCACACCGCGCGAGCCGCTCGCCACGCTGACGACGTACGACGACGCGCTGACCCTGCTCAACGACGCCGTCACGCGCGCGACCATCGGAACCAACGTCCACCCCGACGCGGCCTTTCGAAAGGCCGCCACCGAGTGTGAGCAGCGAGCGGAGCGGGAACTCACGGACCTGTCGCTCGACCGAAGCATGCATGACGTCCTCGCCTCGCTCGACATGTCGGGACAGGACGAGGGCGCGCGCCGCTGGGTCGCGCTGCAACTGAAGGACTTCCGCCGCTCGGGCGTGGACCGTGACGAGGACACGCGACAGGCGGTCCGCGTGCTTCAAGCGGCGCTGGTGCGCTGGGGGCAGGAGTTCGTCCAGCACATCCGCGAGGACACCCGCACGGTGCTGCTGTCGCCCGAGGAGTTGGACGGACTGCCCGAGGACTATGTGCGCGCGCATCCCCCGGGCCCGGACGGCCGCGTGCGCGTCACCACCGAGTCCGCGGACACCATCCCCGTGCTCACCTATTCGCGCAGCGCCCGAGCACGCGAGGCCGTGTGGCGCGCGGGCCTCCAGCGCGGCTATCCGACCAACGTGGACACGCTGAAGCGGCTGCTCACCGCGCGCCACGAGCTGGCCACCACGCTGGGCTACCCCCACTGGGCCGCGTACTCCACCGAGCCGATGATGATGCGCACGCCCGAGGCCGTGGCGGACTTCATCGACCGGCTCGCGGCGTCCACGCAGGAGCAGGCCCGCGCGGACGCCGCCGCGCTGCTGGCGGTCAAGCGACTCGACACGCCCGAGGCCACGCGCGTGGACCCATGGGATGAGCGCTACCTGAACGACCAGGTCCGCGCGCGGCGGTACGACTTCGACTCGCGCACCCTGCTGCCCTACTTCGAGTACACGCGCGTGAAGCAGGGCGTGTTGGAGCTCACCTCGCGACTGTTCGGCCTGTCGTACCGCCGCGTGCCAGACGCACCCGTGTGGCACCCAGACGTCGAGGCCTACGACGTGTACGAAGGCACCGAGCGCCTGGGCCGCTTCTACCTGGACATGCGCGAGCGGCCGGACAAGTACCCGGGCTCGGCGGAGTGGGACATGGCGGCGGGGCGTGCGGGCCGCTCGCTGCCCGAGGCCGTGCTGACCTTCAACTTCGCGCGGGCTGGCAGCGAGCCCACCTTGCTGCGGCTCGGAGAGGTGAAGGCCTTCCTCCACGAGTTCGGCCACCTCCTCCATCACGTCCTGGGCAATCACTCGCGCTGGGCCGGCCTCTCCAGCACGTACACCGAACGCGACTTCGTGGAGGCGCCCTCCCAGCTCCTGGAGGAGTGGCTCTGGCGCCCCGAGTCGCTGCGCACGTTCGCGCGCCACTACCAGACGGGCGAGCCCATCCCCCTCCCGCTCATCGAGCGGATGAACCAGGCCACCGGCTTCGGCAAGGGGCTCTGGGTGCGCACGCAGCTGTTCTGCACGGCCTTCAGCTTGCGGCTGCATGAGCGAGATCCGCGCGACCTGGACGTCGTCGCCCTGGAGAAGCAGATGCAGGAGAAGTACACGCCCTTCGCCTACGCCGAGGGGACGTACTTCCACCTGTCCTTCGAGCACCTCGAGGGTTACGGCGCCACCTACTACACGTACCTGTGGTCACTGCTGCTCGCGAAGGACCTCTTCACGCCCTTCGAGCAGGAGGGGCTGATGAATCCCGCCACCGCGCTGCGTTACCGACGCACCGTGTTGGCGCCCGGCGCGACGCGGGACGCCGCCGCGCTGCTCCATGACTTCCTGGGGCGCGACGCCAACGACACCGCCTTCTTGCGCTGGCTGGACAACGGCTGAGCACGGGTGCCCGGAGCCTGTAAAGACGAAGGGCTCCCGGCTGTGAAGCGGGGAGCCCCGAGTGTTGTGAATTCGTCAAATCACGCCGTCCGAGCGACGCGGAGTGCGCCGCTCAGTGCACGACGGGTACGAAGGAGCTCTCGGGGTGCAGCGAGATGCCGCGCGCATCCGGATCCAGCCGCACCTGCACGGGAACGCCCTGGTAGCGGTAGTGGGCCAGCGAGTCCGCCGCCTCGTCGAGCAGACGCTGGAAGCGCTCCTCCAGCTCCACCGCGATGAGCAGCATGGTCTCACCGGCGTCCGCGACTCCGGGCCGATGCACCTGGCAACGCTGGAAACGCGCCCAGCGACCGTTCTCCATCTTCACCAGCTCGCCGTCGTAAGCCATGCGTCGCTCCTCTCGGAAAATCCGACCGACCCAACATAGGGGGCAATTAACTCGCTGTCACCCCCTGCCTTGAAAATTCGTGAAAGCGCCCAGAATCTCGTTGGTTAGACGACGCTTCGGGTGAAGTTCGGGGGCAAGGCCAGCGGTGCGAGCCCAAAACTGTAAATTTGCCGACTGGTCAATGCGGTTAACCTGCCCCGGAGGGCGGGGTCGACCGGCCCCGGACAGCGGCCCGGGACTTCAGGGCGATCAGCCGGAGGGGGCGCGACTCCAACGCACTGCGGCCGAGCGAGCCGCGAACAGGGGCGGTCATGACGCGTGGCACAAGGCGCCCGCATCCCTTAAGTTGCGGGGAATGAAGTGGCCCCTGCCATTCCGTAAGGAGCGCGCGACCATCCAGTCCGTGGACGCGAAGGACCATGCCGAGCGACTGCTCGCGGAGTCCTTGCGCATGCTCGGGCAGGTCTGCGCGAAGGTCGCCGACGCCATCGAGGCCCAGCGGTTGGAGCGCCAGGGCTACGCGCACAACACGTACCTGGAGCGGTTGGATCGCCCTCGCCCCGGTGACGAGAAGAAGCCGGAGTAGTCTTCCGGCGAAGATGTCCCTTCCCCCCGACGTCCCCGAGCCCTGCCTGGCCCATGCGCCCACGTGGCGCGAGCAAGGCATCGCCATGCCCCTGCCCGCCGTGGACGACGCGGAAGGCGAGCGCCTCCCCACGGGGCTCCCGCGCGTGGTGGATGCCCACGTGCACCTGTTCCCCGACCGCGTCTTCGAGGCGGTGTGGCGCTGGTTCGACCGGTACGGTTGGCCCATCCGCTACAAGCTGCACACGCCTCGGGTGCTCTCGTTCCTGCTGGAGCGAGGCGTGAGCCGCGTGGTGGCTCTCCACTACGCGCACAAGCCGGGCATGGCGCGCGCGCTCAACGCCTACGTCGCGGAGGTGTCACGGGCCGAGCCGCGCGTGGTGGGCCTGGCGACCGTCTTTCCGGGTGAGGAAGGTGCCGGGGAGATTCTGGCGGAGGCCTTCGCGGCGGGGCTGCGGGGCGTGAAGCTGCACTGCCACGTCCAGGCCTTCGCGCCGGACGCGCCCCAGCTCCACGAGGTGTACGCCGCCTGCGCGCGAGCGGGGCGGCCGCTCGTCATGCACGCGGGGCGCGAGCCCTCCAGTCCGAGGTACCCGGTCGACCCCCATGCGCTGTGCGCCGCCGAGCGCGTGGAGCGGGTGCTGCGCGACCACCCCACGCTCCAGCTCTGCGTGCCGCACCTGGGCGCGGACGAGTTCACGGCCTACGCGCGCCTGCTGGAGCGCTACGACAACCTCTGGCTGGACACGACGATGGCGGTGGCCGGCTACTTCCCGGTCCCGCTCCCCCGCGAGGCGCTGACGGTGCGGCCCGAGCGCATCCTGTACGGCACGGACTTCCCCAACCTGCCCTACGCGTGGGATCGCGAGGTGAAGACGCTGGCCTCCATGGGCTTGAGCGACGCGGTGTTGGAGGGCGTGTTGGGCGCCAATGCCCTGCGGCTTTATGGCGAAAGCTGAGCGACGAAGACGCCCGCGGGTGAACGCGACGGGGTGTTGAAAAGTGGCGACGCCCCTTCCGCAATGAAAGGGGCGTTCCCATCTTCGTGCCCATAGAATCCGCCGTTCCCGCAGTTGTTGCCCTCCCTGAGGCCCTGCCATGTCTCACATCCTGGTCGTCGATGACGATGCGAGCCACCGCACGCTCATCTGCGATGCCCTCGAGGAGATGGGCTACCGCACGGAGCAGGCGGGCAATGGCCGCGAGGCGTTGGACCAGCTGGAGGGCGACATGCCGGGCGCGGTGTTGCTGGACCTGCGCATGCCGGTGATGAGCGGTTGGGGCCTGCTGGACGCGCTGAAGAAGATGCCGCGCGCGCGCGCGCTGCCCATCATCATCATCTCGGGCTACGGCTTCGAGTGGGAGGCCGAGCTGGTGGGCGCCGCCGGCTACATCTCCAAGCCCGTGGACCTGGACAAGGTGCGGATGACGGTGCAGCAGATCGTCGGTCCGCCCGAGATTGCCCTGGTGCACTGAGCGTCCGTCATCCGGGGGATTGTTCGCCCCACCCAGCCTCGGGTGAGATGGTGGGCACTCTCCATGACGCCCCCCTCTCCTGCTGACCTGGCCGTCGACGCCCGCGGGCTCGTGAAGCGCTTCGGCGGCTTCACCGCGCTCCAGGGCCTGGACCTCCAGATTCCCCGTGGTGCCTTCTACGCGTACCTGGGGCCCAACGGCGCCGGCAAGTCCACCTCCATCGCGCTCCTGACCGGCGTGTATGGCCCGGACGCGGGCACCATCCAGATGCTGGGCATGGACGCCGTTCGCCAGCCCATGGAGGTGAAGCGGCGCGTGGGCGTGGTCCCCGAGGAGCTGAGCCTCTTCGAGCGCCTCACGGGTCGCCAATACCTCACCTTCTGCGCGCGCATGTACGGCTTGGACGGAGACGAGGCCGCCGCCCGCGCCACCGAGCTGCTGGAGCTGACGGAACTCACGTACAAGGCCGGCTCGCTGGTGGCCGAGTACTCCAAGGGCATGCGGCGGCGGCTGGCCATCGCGGCGGCGCTCATCCACGCCCCGGAGCTGGTGCTGCTCGATGAGCCCTTCGAGGGCATCGACGTGCTCGCCGCGGGCGTCATCCGCGAGCTGCTGCGCGAGCTGAGCCGGCGCGGCGTGACGCTGCTGTTGACGACGCACGTGCTGGAGATCGCCGACCGGCTGGCCACGCACGCCGGAGTCATCCGAGGCGGGCAGATGCTCGACCAGGGGCCGGTGGGCGCACTGCTGGAGCGCCACGGGGCCAGCTCGCTGGAGGCGGTGTTCGAGAAGCTCATCGCGGTGCCGGCGGCGCGCAACGCGCGGCTGTCTTTCTACGCGGAGGCCCCTGCTCCCGTGGGAGCCCTGCATCGGGAGTCCGCGTGAACCGCCCTCCCGTTCCAGGGTTCTTCCAACACCTGCTGCTGCTCTGGGACCTGCGCCTGCGCATCGGGTTGAACCGCGGCCCGGGGCGCAGCCGGCTCCTGGCCGTGGGCGCGTTCCTCGGGTCCAGCGCGCCGGGCGTGTTCCTGGGGTTGTTCTTCTTCAAGCTGATGCGGCTGGGGCCCATCGCGAACAGCAACGTGTGGCCGTACTTCATCCTCAACCTGCTGTGCTTCGTCACGGCGGCGACGTGGGTGACGTGGCCGCTCTTGTCCGCCGGCGTGGATGACCATTCCGAACTCAGCCGCTACGCGGCGTTCCCCATCTCACCGTTCCGCCTGCTCATCGCGTCCACCGTTTCGAGCCTCTTCGAGCCGCGCGCGCTCGTGTTCTACGCGCCCCTCACGGGAGCGGCGTTGGGCTACGCGTCGGTGTACCGGCTGGCGGCGCCCTGGCTCGCGGTGGTGCTGTACGTGCTCTTCGCGCTCTTGTGCGCGGCGTGGAGCCGCGTGGGCCTCTACGCCGTCATCAACGTGCTGCGCGAGAAGCACAGCGCGGAGATCATGGGCGGCGGACTGGTGGCCTTCCTCGTGGGCGCGTCGTTCATCCCGCCCATCGACACGTCGTGGCTGACCGCGGTGGGCGAGGCCGGCGTCAGCGCGCTGGACATGACGCTCATCATCAACGCGGCGGTGGCGCTCGGGCGCGTGCCCCCTGGCTTCTTCGGAGATGGGCTGGGTCAGCTCGCCTGGGGACGCCCCGGCGTGGCGCTCATCGAGGCGGGCGGCCTGCTCTTCTTCACCGTGCTTGGCATGGCCGTGGCCTACGCGCTGCTCATGCGCTTCCACAAGCAGGCGGGCCGCGCGGGCCCTCAGCTCAAGGAGTCGCAGGACCGCGATCCGTTCTCACGCACGCGCACGCGCTACGACACGTTGGTGGCGCGCGAGGTGCTGGACCTGTGGCGCAACCCGCGCGCGCGGCTGCTGGCCTCGGTGCCGTTCATCCTCGGCATCCTGCTCAAGCTCCTGTCTGGCCGAGACCTCTTCGTGTACCTGCTGGGCCGGAGCGCGGATGCGTGGGTGATGGGCGGCCTGTGCATCTACGGCGCGGTGGTCATCGCCTCCACGTTCTCGCAGAACACCTTCGCGTATGACGGGCAGGGCTTCGCCGCGTTCCTGGCCGCGCCGCTCGAGCTCGCGGACGTGCTGCGCGCGAAGAACCGCGTGCAGGGCCTGGCCGCCGTGCTGATGGCGGTGCTGGTGGGCATCTTCTACCGGCTGTACTTCGGGTTCGGCACGCCGGTGGACTTCCTGTGCGCCATGGGCGCGGTGGTGGCGGTGGTGCCCGTGCTCTTGGCCGCGGGCAACTTCCTGTCGCTGTACTTCCCGGTGAAGTTCCACGCGAACCTCAAGCGGCGCGACAAGGTCCCGCTCACCGCGTCGATGCTCGGCATCCTCGCGGCGAGCCTCGGCTGCATGCCCTTCGGCTGGGCGCTGCGGTTGGCGGGCAAGGCGGGCCCCACCTGGCAGTCGTGGGTGATGATCGTGCTGTGCGCCGGCCTCTACGGAATGCTGTACCGCGCGGTGCTTCCCTGGGCCATGCGCCTGCTCGACCTGCGGAGGGAGATTGTCCTGCGCGCGGTGACCCGAGAGTAGCCACCGCGCACAGGAGACACTCAGTAGGCCACGCCGAACTTGCTGGCCTGCTTCTTCACGCTGTCCATGACGTTGGTGTCGAAGGCGTCCTTCTTGGTCGACGCGTTGCGAGTGAGCCACGCGTCGCGGTCAGCAGACAGCTTCGCGGCCTTCTCCTCCAGGGTCTTCCGCTCGGCGCCGAGCTGCTTCACCTTCGCGGCCTGGGCCTCCTTCGTCATGCCCTGAAGCTCCATGGGCACCTCGTCGTCGCGCAGCGTCGCCAGCTCCGTGGGCTTCTCCACCAGGTCCACCGCGCCTCCCACCGCCACGGGAGCACTGCTCACGGCGGCGGGCGCCGCGCCTGAACTCGCGCCGCGGGACTTCTTCATGAAGCTGATGCGCTCCGCCGCCGCCTCCGGGGCAAGCTCCTTCATGGCGTCCGCGCGAGCGCGGTTCGCGACCTGGGCCTCGTGCTTGCCGGCGTACAGCGTCTTGGTGGCCAGCTCGGCGCTCACCTTGGACAACTCCGCGTCATACGGGGTCGCCACGGCCACCATGCCTCCGGACTGCGCGATGGTGTCGAACGTGCCATCGGTCAGCTTGGCCACGTAGCGCCAGGACTCCTCGGTGGAGGGGTCCTCACCGCAGCGGACGGTGTTCACCACGATGTGCCGCTCGCGGGCCGCTCCCGCCCACTTCTTGAAGTTCCACGCGTCGTGCCGGTCGGCCGGCGGCGCGTCTCCCACCAGGAAGATGACCTTCATCACCTCACGCTGCTGGCTCCACTTCAGGAGCGACACCGCCTCGCCGAGGCCGCGGCCCACGTGCTCGGGAGTGTCGCCGCCGCCATCCGCATCCAGCTTGCGCAGCTGCGCGAACACCGAGTCGAGGTCATCGGTCAGGTCGAACCGCTTCGTCACATAGGCATCGCCCACGTCGCGGTACGCCACCAGCGCCACCTTGAGGCGCGGCGTGGGCTTTCCCTCGGAGATGCGGGACGCGATGGAGAAGATCTTCTGCTTGGCGCCCTCCAGCAGTCCGCCCATCGAGCCCGTCGTATCCAGCACGAACGCGACCTCGATTTCAGGCCGAGGTGCCTGGGCCTGCCGGGAGTCCATCTGCGACACCTCGGGCTTCGGCTTCGGGTCCGCGATGGGCGCGCGCGACTCCGGCGGAGGAGGCGCGGCCTGCGCGAGGAGGGGAACAGCGGACAGGGCGGTGGCGAGCGCGGCCGTCCACGCGGCGCGCGAGAAGGACTTCAGGTTCATGGGGCGTTCTCCAGCAGGCGGGCGCCCGGAAACGGCCCTGCTCGGGCGCCTCCCCCTGGAACGGGCGAGCCCGCCAGAAGGTCTACGCCTCATGCGAGATACTTTCCGCGCGCCCCCGAGATGTTCCGGGGCGCACGGCCCTGCAACGAGTGCTTGCCGCACCGCGATGCGCGGCCCATGCTGACACCGCTCCAACCCCCAGGAGGCTCAGCCATGCCGAACCCCTTCCGGCGCCTCGTCGTCCTCACCGCCATGCTCGTCACGGGGATGGGATGCGGTAGCGGACCGTACTATCGACTCGACTGGAGTCTGCCCGACACGGTGACGCTCGTGCCCGGTGAGTCCACGACGATTCCCGTGTCTGTGCGGCGCGTGGCCAGCGTGCAAGGCGAGACGCACATCACGCTCCAGAACGCCCCCGCCGGTGTGACGCTCGCCCCCGACGTCACCATCCCCGAGGGACAGGACTCGGTCTCCGCGACGCCCACGCTCTCCGTCGCCACGGGCACGGGCGCGAGCCTCCAGAACGTCAGCCAGATGCTGCTCGTGGCCGAGGACCCCGCCAACGACTTCGCCTCGGGCAGCCGCATCTACCTGTCCGTGCTGGCCCCGCCCGCGCCGCAGCCGGAGTTCTCGGTCTCGGTGGAGCCGCGACAGGTGGACTTCGCCCCCGGCCAGCGCAAGGAGGTGACCATCACCGTCACGCGCGCGGCGGGCTTCACGGGGCCGCTCACCGTGTCGCTCGACACGCCGGTCAAGCGCATCACGTTGGATCCGCTCACCTTCTCACCGGACCAGACGAGCGCGACCATTTCCGTGCGCGTGGAGCCCGGCGTCAGCCCCATCCCGGTGCCCACCCGGCTCGTCGTCACCTCCGAGACGGGCGCGAAGGCCACCACCGGAATGACGTTCAACGTCCGCCAGGTGAACTGACGACGCGAGGCCCGTGAGCACTTCGCTCACGGGCCCCGTCGTGTGACCTCACGCGAGGTCGAACAGCAACGCCTCCATGGGCGTCTCGGCGATGAGCGTCAGCGCCTGCTCCTCCGACACCGCCACGCCGTCCCCTTCCTTCACGCGGACGCCGTTGAACGTCCCCGAGCCACGCGCCACCTGCAGCCAGGCGTGACGGCCCGGCGCGAGCGTGAAGCGGGCCTCCTCACCCTTCCCGAGCAACGTGCCGTAGAGCGCCACGTCCTGGTGCACCGTCACCGAGCCCTCGCGCCCGTCTGGCGCGGCCAGGAGGCGGAAGCGTCCCTGTCGCTCCTCGGGCGCGAAGCGCTTCTGCTCATAGCTGGGCTCCAGCCCCGGACGCTCCGGGAGGATCCAGATCTGCAGCAGGCGCAGGGGCTCGTCGGACGCGTTCTGCTCGCTGTGCCGCACGCCCGTCCCCGCCGTCATGCGCTGCACCTCGCCCGGACCGATGACACCGTGCGTGCCCATGCTGTCGCGGTGCTCCACCTTGCCGTCGAGCACGTAGGTGATGATCTCCATGTCCCGGTGCGGATGCGTCCCGAAGCCCCGGCGCGGCGCCACCCAGTCGTCGTTGATGACGCGCAGCGAGCGGAAGCCCATGAAGTTCGGGTCGTGGTAGTCCGCGAAGGAAAACGTGTGGTGCGTGTCCAACCAGCCATGGTCAGCGTGGCCTCGGGACTCAGCGGTTCGCAGGTAGAGCATCTCCAACTCCTTCTTTCTTGTTGCAACTCAGATGCATGAAGCCGCCGGACGATTCGTGCGGGAGGCGACCCGCCGAGCGCTCAAGCCGCCTTGTCGGATGCGGCGGCGTGCGCGGGCACCGCCTGCACATCCAGGGAGATGTCCACGCGCTCCCCCACGAGCACGCCGCCGGTCTCCATTGCCTGGTTCCAGGTCAGGCCAAACGCCTTGCGGTCCAGGTGCGTGCTCGCCTGGAAGGCGAAGCGCTCGGTGCCGAAGGGATCCTTCACGCGCCCGAGCAGCTCCGCGTCCAGCACCACCTCGCGCGTGACATCCCGAACGGTGAGCTCGCCCACGACGCGATAGCGCGCGGCGCCCGCCGCTTCGACCCGCGTGCTGCGGAAGATGAGCTTGGGGAACGCGGCCACATCGAAGAAGTCTTGCGAGCGCAGGTGGTTGTCCCGCGCCTCCACGCCCGTGTCGATGCTCGCCGCGTCCAGCTTCACCTCCACCGATGCGCGCGTGAGGTCGTCCCCGTTCAACACCAGCTTCCCGGCGAAGCGCGTGAAGCGGCCGTGCACCTTGGCCACCACCATGTGCCGCACCGTGAAGCCCACCGTCGTGTGTGTCGTGTCGAGCTGCCAGGTCTAGATGGCCATGGGCCCTCCTCGGATTCCGTGTTCGCGACTGAGCCCCCAGAGCAACCGCCGGGCCATGCGTAACCTGCTGGAATCACGTCACCGCAGGATGAGGCCCGGTCGAATTCATCTCATTTCGATAGCATTCCCCTGTCGTTTGGAGAGAGGTCGGGCGATAGGCCCGTCGCTCGCTCTCGGGCGTCAGCCGGGCGGTACCGGCGGCGTCGGCGCGGCGCTACGTTGAGGAGAGCCATGAACATCGACCCAACCAGACGGCAGGCCGCGCGCGCGGCGCTCGCGCTCGACGACGAGGCGCTGCTGAAGGCCTGCGAGGTGGACTACTTCATCGCCTCGGGCCCGGGCGGGCAGCACCGCAACACCACGGCCAGCGGCGTGCGGCTCACGCACGCGCCCACGGAACTCTCCGTCACCGCCACCGAGCGGCGTAGCCAATCGCAGAACAAGGACACCGCCGTGCGACGCCTGCGCGAGGGCCTCCAGGCGCTCACCTTCGTGCCCAAGGTCCGCAAGGCCACCCGACCCACCGCGGGCTCCAAACGACGCCGGCTGGATGCCAAGCGTCGCACCTCGGAGAAGAAATCCGCACGAGGTGGAAAGGACGGATGGTGAGGCGCGGACACGCGGATTCACTCCGCGTGACGACCCGTCGCAGCAAGGGTTCGTAAACTTTGCGACCCCGCAGAGATTGCGTACCGCACCCGCTTGCGCGCCCTCCGCGCGAGCTGTCGCGCCCGCGAAGAATGACAAGGGTTTGTCATCACGGCGCGCAGGGCACGGTGCGTGCAGCCTTGGGCGCCACCCATGGCCCCCCTCCATTCCGTCTCCTCTCCTTGCACGCTCCGTCACGCGCACGCGCGGTCGGTGTCGCCGCGAGCGTGGCGCTGGGCTCCGCTCTGCCTGGCCCTGCTGGCTCCTCTCGCGTGGGCAGAACCCACTGAGTTCACCCAGGCCGCCGCGACGGCAGAGGTCGCCTCCGGAACGGTCCGCGTGCAGAAGGACCACGACGTGGCCCTCACGGTGCGCGGCGCCGAGCGCGTGCAGGTCAGCGCGCCGGAGACCGCACAGGCCGGCATCACCGAGCCGGATCAAATCGGCATCAACGGCCTGAGCCCGGGCACGACGACGGTGCTCGTGTGGCGCAAGGGAGTGCGTCCGCTGCGGATGACCGTCGAGGTGACGCGGTGAGGGCTGCGGACACTCGCGGCATGACGCTGCTGGAGATGGTCATCGTCGTCGCCATCATCGCGGTGCTGGCCGCGGGCTCCTACGCCACGGTCGAGGGGATGGGCGCGCGCAGCGGTCCCACGCGCGCCTCCAACGACCTGACCAGCGCGCTCTCCGACGCACGCGCCCGAGCCGTGGCGCGCACCGAGGATGTCTGGGTCATCATCTATCCGGACATTGATCCGCAGGGCACGAGCGGCGCGGGCTCCGGGGCCTGGTTCATGGTGGAGGACCGGCAGATGACCTTCGGCTCCGCCACCGCCGCGCCGGGCGAGCTGCGCTTCTCCAGCTTCCTTCCGCCCAACACCATCCAGCCCGCCGTGAGTCAGGGCCGGCTGGTGGAGGCCAACTATCTGGACAAGTACACGCGTCGCAGCGCGCGGTTCGGCGTCGCGGGCGGCCTCGCGTTCGACGGCATCTTCGCCTCGCTCCCCGCTTCGCCGTGCAGCTTCTGCAGCGGCTCGCCTCGTCGAGGCGCCATCGTCTTCCGGCCCGATGGCTCGGCGCGCTTCGTGGATGGAGCAGGCGCCGCCGTCGCGCCCACCGGCACGGGCGCCGCGGGCCGGGCGGCCTCGCTGGGCATCGTCGCCGCGGATAGCTCGAGCGAGTTCCTCTTCGCCATCTCCGGCCCGGTTGGATTCATCGAAACGAGGTACCGCTGATGAAACCCGCGTCCTCCTTCCTCCGACGCTCGACGGCCCGCCGCGGCGTCACCCTCATCGAGGGACTGGCGGCCTCCGCCATCCTCGCGCTGGGAATCTCCGGCGTGTTCGGCGGGCTCGTGCTCGCCAGCCAGCAGAACACGAGCGCGGGGCGTCTCTCGCAAGCCAGCGCCGTGGCCCAGCAGGTCCGCGCCGGGCTGCAGACCCAGGGCCGGGCCCGACTGCTCGCCAGCACCGGGCCGCTGCATTCGTCGCGATGCAGCGCGGTCGCCGCCGTGCGTGAACTCGCGGATGGCCTCGACACACTCGCGGGCGCCTGTGTCATCGACCTGGACGCCTTCGAGGACGCCGCGCCCGTGGTGAGTGACCTCGTCCCCAGCTACGCCCCGGAGGAGCGTGAACTCTACCGGCGGGTGCTCGTGTGGACCCCGGCGACGGAGATCGACACGGTGGCCGTGGTGGTGTCGTTCCGTGGCGGTGGCTCGCGGCGCTTCGTGAAGCAGTTCGTGGCCCTCTACAACCCAGCGGTGAACGGCGCGGGGGTGGAGCTGTGAGCCGGACCTCTCGTCGCGCGGGCTTCACGCTCGTCGAAATCCTCGTGGGCATCACGGTCAGCTCGGTGGTGCTGCTCGCGGTGGCCGCCACCGTCATCGCGGTCAACAACGTCTTCAATGGCCACAGCGTCTCCAAGCAAGCGGTGGAGAACGGGCGCGTGGCCATGGACTACGTCGAGCGCACGGTGCGACTCGCGGGCTACGGGTTGGATCCGTCGCTCGCGTTCGACTTCAGCACCGCGACCATTCCCGGCGCGACCAAGGACAACTACACCGAGGCGCCGGCGGGGCCAGTCCCCTGGGGTACCTTCGTCACGGACGACCTGGCCTTCCGCTACCGGGATCCGTCGTACCTGCGCCGCGGACGCCTGGGCAGCGGTGGCCCGCCCTTCACCCTCACGCTGGACGCGGCCACGCACTTCGATGAGTCGTTCCGCGCGGGTCAGGCGTTGATGCTGGCCTGCCCGGGCGGCGCGATGAACTTCCTGGCCCGCCTGGACGCGGACGTGGCCGCGACCGCCAACACCGCCACGTTGACCGCGGCCATCGCGGGGCAGACGCCGCCCGCGTGCCTTGGGTCATCGGGCGGTGAGGCCCCCTTCGTCATGCTCGTGCACGAGCGGCGCCTGCGCATCCTCCCCTTCGGCGGCAGGCCCTACCTCGTCGTGCAGCACGGCTGGCAGGCGGATGCGGACTCGGATCCGCTCGCCGTGGACGTGGAGTCCTTCCAGGTCAGCTACGTCATGAACCGTCCGCCTTCGGACTCGACGTGCTGCGCCGCGCAGCCGGCACCGGATGCCACCGGCAACTGGGTGTTCGGCGATGCAACGGGCGCCG
The DNA here is from genome assembly GCA_016458225.1 of Myxococcaceae bacterium JPH2. Lineage (NCBI taxonomy): Bacteria > Pseudomonadati > Myxococcota > Myxococcia > Myxococcales > Myxococcaceae > Myxococcaceae bacterium JPH2. The sequence goes on from JAEMGR010000005.1 coordinate 216,003, forward strand.
ATGCGCTGCCTCGTCCCACCGACTCGGCGCCCACGTACGACACGCCCTACGACAGCGCGACGCGCTTCAACGGCAACCCCGCCAACATCCGCGCCATTCGCGTGGGCCTGACCGTGCGCTCGTCGCGACTGATGCCCACGCGAACGCTGAGCGCGGCACGCCTGCTGGGCAATTCGCCCGCGGCGGGCGTGCCGGATTCGTACTTCCGCACCACGCTCGAGTCTTCCGTACGAGTGCCCAACATGACCTCGCGCGCCTTCTTCATCCCCGCGCTCCGCAACTCCGAAAACCCCCAGGACCGCAAAAACCTCTGGGGAGGATGATGGCCATGCACCGACGACTTTCCTCCCGCCGGGGCAGCGCCCTGGCCTTCACCCTCATCGCCATCGCCGTGCTGCTGCTGCTCGTCGTGGGCGCCATCGCCTTCACGGGCCGCAACCAGTCCGCCGCCATGGCCAAGGCCCGAGGCGACCGCACGAGCGCATGCTCGGAGACAGCGCGGCGCTATCTGCTGTCGCGGCTGCGCGTCTTCGGCTCGCCCATCCCCATCACGGAGCTCAAGCTGGAGCAGGTGCTCCCAGATGACGCGACGGCCTCGGAGCGCAGCACACTGCGCACCGGTCACATTGGAGCCGTGGGCAGCATCGCCACGGCCACGGACATCCCCTCGGGCACTGTCAGCAGCTCCTCCACCCAGGTCAGCGACGCAGCCAATACGCTGCGCGCGGGCCCGCTCGGCGGCGCCTACTACCGCGTGGTCGTCATGTGCGACGAGCCCGGCGGACGTCAGGCCGAGACTGAGTTCCTCTTCCGATTCGGGCTGTAACCCCCTTCGCCTTCCACCGGAGCCACCATGAAGGTTCTCCTGTCTGCCCTCTCGGCGCTGGCGGTCATCCTGCTCGCGCCCCCCGCGCACGCGCTCGACCCCGCGGCGTGCACCCTCCAGTCCACGTCTCGCCTGGACGGCCTGCTCAACCCCGCGCGAGGAAGCGATGAACGCTTCTTCACCGCGCCCAGCGGCCCGCCCAACATCCTCATCATCCTGGACACGTCCGGCTCGATGGCTCAGTGGCCCATCGCCTGGAAGAACGACGACACGTACACGTACAACAAGTCGTCCGGAGGCACCGACCCCGGCTGCCGCCAGGAGAACATCAACGCGCTCAACTACGACGCGAGCGTGACGTATCCACGCATGTGGACGGCGCTGAACACCAAGACGTCCAACTGGTTCGAGCCCACCAGCTTCTACCGCTTCGACGGCACTGGCAGCGCGGGGCAGGTCAGCTTCGGGATGAACAACAATCCCATGCGCTTCGACCTGCCGCCCACCGGCACGACCATCAACACCAACATCGACTCGGCGTGCAACGATGTCACGGGCAACACCGCCAGCGCGCTGTCCGCGTGCCGCGCGTGCCTCCAGACGCGCGGGTACTTCCAGTACAAGACGGACCGCCGCCTGGCCACGGGCAACTTCCTCAACTTCTACTCGCCGCGCGGCCACTCGGCCGTCAACGTCATCTCCCAGGTCATCAACGATTCGCCCAACGCGCGCTTCGGCATCATGACCTTCTCCGCCGGCAGCGGCGCCACGGGCACGGTGAAGTGGTCGGGCTGGGACGTGGTGCGCTTCGCGCCCTTCGGTCCGTCGTGCACGGACTCCACCAGTCTGGTGGCGCGCACGTCCTACCGGGGCAACCTGCTCACCAAGATGAACGCGGGCCTGCGGTTCAACACCGCCACGCCGCTCACGCAGGTGCTCTGGGGCGCCAGCTACTACATGCGCTCCAGCGCAAGCGGCACGGATCCGTTCCCGGGCTGGTTCTCGAGCTACCCGGCGGACACGGGCTTCAATGACTCGAGCCCCGCGGGACAGTCCTCCATCTGCTTCACGTGCGGCTTCAACTCCATCATCCTCCTGACGGACGGCGAGCCCAACGAGCCGAGCGACGACTCCGCGCAGCCCCCCTCGACCATCCGCGACCTGGATGTGCCGTGCGTGAACTGCTCGGCGGCGGCCCAGGGCGACAAGAGCGGCGGCGACAAGAGCCACATCCACCGCATCGCCAAGTGGATGGCCACCCACGACATGCGCCCAGAGCTGGACGGCGTGCAGCCCGTCGCCACGTACACCGTCGGCTTCGCGCTGACGAACACGCAGGCCCTCAACCTGCTGCGCACTACGGCGCAGGCCGGCACCGGCAAGTTCTACGCGGCCACCAACTCCAGCCAGCTCAAGACGGCGCTCCAGTCCATCGTCGATGACGTGCAGAGCCGCAACATCTCGTTCGCCTCCGCCGCCATCTCGTCCTTCCAGACGGGAAACTCCACGCTCAGCGCCCTGATGCCGCGTCTGGCCCCGGGCCAGTCCAACGCCGCGTGGAAGGGCGACCTCTGGCGCTTCAACCAGTTCAACGAGTTCGTGCAGGACGTGGATAAGAACGGCGACGGCGACAAGGCGGACATCTTCGTCGTGGACCAGGACAATGACGTCGTCGTCGAGGACAACAACGGCGCGTTCGTCAAGGACGGCGGCAGCACGCCCGCGCGCCAGTACTGGGAGGCCCGCCGGGGACTGCTGGCGCGCACCACGGACTCGCGAAAAATCTACACGGTGACGGACTCGAACCACGACGGCCGCATCACCTCCGACGACGCGGTCATCGAGTTCTCCAAGGCCAACGCGGCCACCCTCCAGGACTACCTGGGCGTGCTGGGCACGGGCATCTGCCCGAAGCTCCTGGCCGCCTCGCCGCTGGACATCGATGACGGCAGCCTGCTGGGCAGCCTCAAGCTCAGTCGCGCGGACGCGGCGACCGCGGTGGGCCTCACCGTGCCCTCGGTGATTGATCAGGCGTGGCTCGACTCCCTCTGTGTCCGCACGCTCATCGAGTACGTGCGCGGACGAGACCTGGCCGACGAGGACGAGGACAACAACCGCACCGAGCCCCGCATCTCCGTGCTGGGCGACATCTTCCACTCGTCCCCCGTGGTGGTGGATCCGCCGGTGGACAAGTTCATCTGCGACCTGGGTCTGCACAACCAGTGCGCACGCACGCTCTACAGCCAGCAACTGGGCGTGGTCGCCACGCCGCTCGAGAACGAGAGCATCTCCCGCTGCGGCAACACGCTCACCGTGGATGCCTACGACGCGTTCCTGAACCGCTACCGCCTGCGCGACAAGCTCGTGCTGGTGGGCGCCAACGACGGCATGCTGCACGCGTTCCGGGACAGCACGGCCTCGGAGACCTGCGTGAGCGGCCTCCCCATGGTGTCCTATACCCCCAGCACGGGTGACGAGGTCTGGGCCTTCATTCCCCCCGACCTCCTGTCGCGCCTGCACGAGCTGGCGTCCGGCCACAACTACTACGTGGACGGCGACATCATGGTCCGCGACATCTGGGCGGACGGCTCCGGCGGCACGCCGAGCGACAGCAAGAAGCAGTCGAACGAGTTCCACACGCTGGCCATCCTGTCCGAGGGACGCGGCGGCGTTCACTACCTCGCGCTGGAGCTGACGGCGGACGCGACCAACCAGTTCCAGGCCCCGAAGCTGCGGTGGATGTATCCCCAGCCGGACTCTGCGGAGGCCGCGCTGTTCGGCAAGACGCTGTTCGCGCTCAGCCCCAAGCCGCCGCCCGTGGGCCCTCTGCTGGTGGCGGGTACCTCATCGGATCCGACCCGCTACGGCACTTCCGCCCAGGAGCGCTGGATGGTGGCGCTGTCCGGCGGCTGGTCTCCTTCTCAGGAGAAGGGCCGCGGCGTGTACATGGTGGATGCGTGGGAGCCGCAGGTGAACGGCCGAGGTGACAACCTCTGGTGGAAGTTCGAGTTCAACCCGAACGCCACCGGCCAGCAGGCCAGCCCGAGCCGTGCGCTCACCGACGGCGTGGTGGCCCCCGTCGCGCTGGTGGACTTCGGCGCGAAGGGTCGCGTGGAGGCGGACGGCTTCTTCGACACCGCCGTGTTCGGCGACATGCGCGGCCAGCTCTGGGTGGCGCGCATGTCCACGGTGGGCGTGGTGGACACCACCACGAAGCTCATCGGCAACTGGAGCGCGGCCCGAGCCTTCCAGCAGGACCGCGACGCGACGGGAGGAGGCGGCGGCAACAGCATCCGAAACGTGTCGCCCTTCTTCTACGTGCCCTCCATCGGCATCCAGGCGGACGAGGGTGTGATGCGCGCGCTCGTGGGCACGGGTGACCGCTACTCGCTGCTCGACGCGAACGCGGGCGGCTGCCGCTTCGACAATCCCCAGGCCTGCGCGAAGTACCAGTGCACGCAGGTGGAGACGGACTACGCCGTCAACCGCAAGGGACTCAACGTCCTCCACTCGCGGCACCTCTGGCAGTCGGGGGAACTCAACACGGCCGACCTCTCGGTGGGCAGCTCCTCGCAGCCGGACTGCGGCAACCCGGGCGACACGGTGGTGACGGCCTCGTTCACCAAGGAGCAGGTGCTGGGCTGCCCAGGCGGACCCGCGGGCGGCTACGTGAACCTGCGCCCGAAGTCCGCTGCCTGCGGCCGCACGCCCGAGGGATTCTTCCGCTGCGAGGTCACCTCGACGTCCGACACGATGTACTCGGACCTGGACCTCACCATCCCCGGAGCCGCGCTGACGGGCCTGGGCAAGAACCGCTTCTATGGCGTGCGCGTCTACGGCGGTCCCAACCAGACGTTCGAGGAGAACCTCACCACGTACTCGGCGGGCGGCCCGCTGACGGCCAGCGCCTTCGACGACCGGCGCCTCACGGACCGGAACAGCGCGAGCCCCACCGCGGGTGACCTGGTGGACGTGACGAACACCACGTGCGCGGTGACCGGCGCGTGCACGGGCAGCATGGCGACGCGCTCGGGCGCGGGCTGGTTCCTTGAGTACACCGATGGCCTGTCGCACAAGACGGCGGGCGGTGCGTCCACCGTGGCGAGCTGCACGCTGTGGAACTCGCTCTACCCGTCCAACGACAGCGCGGTGTGCAGCAACTCCTCGGCCAAGAGCCGGTTCTTCCAGGCGGACTTCATCACGGGCGCGCCCAACTGCGCCGCGTCCTTCAAGCAGTCGGGAGGCTACGTGCGCTACCAGGAGCGCTCGGTGCTGGCGCCGCCTCCGGAGCCCGCCACGGCGGTGATGGTGTCTCCGGGTGGCAAGGTGAAGTACAGCACCGTCCTCCAGGAGCCCGGGAAGAAGCAGGCCACCACGGTGGACGTGAGCCAGAGCAGCGACGTGCTCCAGAATATCTACGAGCTGCCGCTGACGCGTGACCAGCACGAGTGCCGCCACGTGGATCCGGCCCGCTGCGCCGCGGCCCCCTGAGACCGCGCTCCGCTCCGATGCAGCATCTCGCGGCCCGGTGCGCCCCTCGTGGCGCGCCGGGCCGTGTCGTTTCGTCTCCACCGCTCCGTGCGCGGGCGCGGCATACTTCGCCCATGCCCACACTCGAAGATGCCATCTCGCTCGCCACGGCGGCGCACCGAGGCCAGCGCGACAAGGCGGGCCAGCCCTACATCCTCCACCCGCTGCGGGTGATGTTCCGCGTGCACTCGGACCTCGAGCGCACCGTCGCGGTGCTCCACGACGTTGTCGAGGACACGCCCTACACGCCCGAGAAGCTCCGCGAGCTGGGCTACGGCGAGGACGTGCTCAGCGCGCTGGACTGCCTCACGCGCCGCAAGAGCGAGAGCTACGAGGCCTTCATCGAGCGGCTGCGGCCCCACCCGCTCGCCCGTCGCGTGAAGCTCGCGGACCTGGAGGACAACATGGACGTGCGCCGGTTGAGCGCCGTCACCGAGAAGGACCTGGAGCGGCTCGCACGCTACCGCGCCGCGTGGTCGCGGCTGCTGGAGACCTGACGACCCCTCGTTCGTGCAGGGGCGCGTGAAGTCGCCGCGGCGCCCCGTGAGCACGTGCAGCGAAGGCGGGCCCTGGAAACGCCACGGCCCGGCGCGCCACGAGGGCACACCGGGCCGAGGATGAGACGCCCGGAGGCGTCAGCGCACCGCGCGCCTTACGCCTTGGCGAGCTGGCGCAGCACGAACTGCAGGATGCCGCCGTGGCGGTAGTAGTCGAGCTCGTTCGGCGTGTCGATGCGGCACACGGCGGTGAACTCCTTGGTGCCGTTCGTGCCCGTGGCCTTCACCGTGAGCTTCTTCTGCGGGGCGAGGTTGTCCGCGATGCCGGTGATCTCGAACGTCTCGCGGCCCGTGAGGCCGAGCGACTGCGCGTCCTGCCCCGCCTCGAACTGGAGCGGGAGCACGCCCATGCCCACGAGGTTGGAGCGGTGGATGCGCTCGAAGCTCTTGGCGATGACCGCCTTGACGCCCAAGAGCTGCGTGCCCTTGGCGGCCCAGTCACGGCTGGAGCCCGTGCCGTACTCGGCGCCGGCCAGCACCACCAGCGCCTTGCCATCCGCCTGGTACTTCATGGAGGCGTCGTAGATGCTCATCTGCTCGCCGGTGGGGATGTGGACGGTGACGCCACCCTCCACGCCCGGGACGAGCAGGTTCTTCAGGCGGATGTTGGCGAAGGTGCCGCGCACCATCACCTCGTGGTTGCCGCGGCGCGCGCCGTAGGAGTTGAAGTCCTTGGGCTCCACGCCCTCGGCCATCAGGTACTTGGCCGCGGGGCTCGCCTTGGCGATGTTGCCGGCGGGCGAGATGTGGTCCGTCGTCACGGAGTCACCCAGGAGCGCCAGCACCTGCGCGCCCTTGATGTCCTGCGTGGCCTTGGGCTCCTTCGGGAGGTTCTCGAAGAAGGGCGGCTTGCGCACATAGGTGGACTTGGGCTCCCACTGGAACGTGGAGCCCTTGCTCACCTGGAGCTGCTTCCAGAGCGTGTCGCCCTCCATCGCGTTGGCGTACTGGTGGCGGAACTGCTCGGGCTTCACGGCGGACTTGATGGCCGCGCGGATCTCCTCGTCCTTCGGCCAGATGTCCTTGAGGAACACGGGGCGGCCGTTCGGGTCGATGCCCAGGGGCTGCGTGTCCAGGTCCAGCCCCACCTCACCGGCCAGCGCGTAGGCCACCACCAGCGGCGGGCTGGCCAGGTAGTTCATGCGCACGTGCGGGTTGATGCGGCCCTCGAAGTTGCGATTGCCGGAGAGCACCGCGGCCACCACGAGGTCGCCCTCGGTGACGGCGTTGGACACCGTCTCGGGCAGCGGGCCCGAGTTGCCGATGCACGTGGTGCAGCCGTAGCCCACGACGTGGAAGCCCACGCCCTCCAGGTACGGCAGGAGGCCGGCGTCGCGCAGGTACTCGGTCACCACGCGGCTGCCCGGGGCCAGGCTCGTCTTCACCCACGGCTTGGGCTTGAGGCCGCGCTCCACGGCGTTCTTCGCCAGGATGCCCGCGGCCACCAGCACGGCCGGGTTGGACGTGTTGGTGCAGGAGGTGATGGCCGCGATGACCACCGCGCCGTGGCCGAGCTGGTAGCTCTCCCGGCCGTTCTTCACGGTGACCGCCTGGGCCAGCCGCTCCGGCGGCACGGGGGCCGCGGGGGCCTTGGCCTTGCCGCCGCCCTCGTCGTCCTCGCCCTTGCTCTTGCCCGCGGCCAGCATCTCCACGAGCGACTTCTCGTAGCCGGCCTTCATGTCCTTCAGGGGCACGCGGTCCTGCGGACGCTTGGGGCCCGCGAGGCTGGGCACGATGGAGGCCAGGTCCAGCTCCAGCGTGTCGCTGAAGAGGGGGTCCTGCGCGTCATCCTTGCGCCACAGGCCCTGCTCCTTGGCGTAGGACTCGGTGAGGGCGACCACGTCATCCGGGCGGCCGGTGAAGCGCAGGTAGTTGAGGCTCTCCTCGTCCACCGGGAAGAAGCCGATGGTGGCGCCGTACTCGGGCGCCATGTTCGCGATGGTCGCGCGGTCCGGCAGCGTCAGGCTCTTGAGCCCCGGGCCGAAGAACTCCACGAACTTGCCCACCACGCCCTTCTTGCGAAGCATCTGCGTGACGGTGAGCACCAGGTCCGTGGCGGTGGCGCCGGCGGGCAGCTGGCCGGTGAGCTTGAAGCCCACGACCTGCGGAATCAGCATGGTGATGGGCTGACCGAGCAGCGCGGCCTCGGCCTCGATGCCGCCCACGCCCCAGCCGACCACGCCCAGGCCGTTGATCATCGTGGTGTGGCTGTCCGTGCCCACCAGCGTGTCCGGGTACACCGTGGTGCCCTGACGGAACGTCACCTGGGCCAGGTACTCGAGGTTGACCTGGTGGCAGATGCCGATGTCCGGCGGAACGACGCCAAAGCCCTTGAACGCGCTCTGGCCCCAGCGCAGGAACGCATAGCGCTCGCGGTTGCGCTCGAACTCCAGCTCCGCGTTCTCCTTGAAGGCCGCCGTGGTGGCGAAGGAGTCGATCTGCACCGAGTGGTCGATGACCAGGTCGGCCGGGTTGCGCGGGTTGATCTTCGCGGGGTCACCGCCCATGGAGGCGAGCGCCTCGCGCATGGCGGCCATGTCCACGACGGCGGGCACGCCCGTGAAGTCCTGCAGGAGCACGCGCGCGGGGTGGAAGGAGATCTCCACGTCGGGCTGCGCCTTGGGGTCCCACGCGAGCATCTTCTCGATGTGCTCGCGCTTGACCACGCGCCCATCCTCGTTGCGCAGCAGGTTCTCCAGCAGCACCTTCAGGGAGAACGGCAGCCGGTTCACCGAGGGGTTCGCCTTGGCCAGCTTGGCCAGGCTGAAGAAGTCGTAAGTGGCCGCGCCCACCTTGAGCTGGGCCTTCGTGCCGAAGCTATCCGTCATGTTCCTTGCCGTCCTTCCGTGCCGGGATGCCGCGACTTCTAGGCCCCTCTCCCCGCTCTTGCAAAGGGTTCCTGCGAGCCCCGACAGTGAGCGGACGGTCCGTCCCGGCGAGGACGTCACGAGGACCGCGGGCGGGGTGGAATTCCCCGCCCACGGCACGTCTGGAAATCAGCTCTGGGTGCTCGCCGCGGCAGGGGCGGGCTGCGTGGAAGGCCCCTCGCAGACGAGCGCCTCGTCCGCCTTGACCTCAGCCTTCGCGGGCGTCGCCTCGGTCACCGGAGCGAAGCTTCCACACTGGCACGGGCCCTTCCGGTTGTTCTCACAGTACGCCACGCTCTGCGTGCCATTCGGGCACTGGCACGTGAAGACATCCCCATCCATGCAGAACGCGAACGCACTGCCAGCGGGGAGGACCAGCGTCGCAACGGCCAGGAGCCCCTTCATCAGCTTCGTCGACATGGATGCACCTCGAGGAGGACGAGGACCCGGTCATCGGGCCTTCACTCCAAGTATGCGTCCTTCAAAACAATCCGGAAACAACGTTCAGCCTGAATTCAATGGAGATACAATTCAGAGCAGCCCGTGAATGAACTGGAGCATGCGCTCCAGCGCCTTGCGCCACAGCGGACGGCGTCGGAAGTCACTCAGGCGGACCTCGCGGCAGGCCTCGCAGTCGGTGCGGAAGGCGCCTTCCAGCTCCTGGCCCAACCGAGCGTCCGCGAAGACCGCGTTCACCTCGTGGTTGAAGGCGAGGCTCAACCGCTCCAGGTTGAACGACCCGATGGTGCCCCAGGCCCCGTCCACCACCGCCGTCTTCGCGTGGAGCACGCCGCGCGTCCATTCGAAGATGTGGATGCCCGCGGACAGGAGCGACTCGTAGAAGGCCCGGGTGGCGTGCTCCAGCAGGGGATGGTCACTGCGCGCGTTGAGCAACAGGCGCACCTCCACGCCCCGCTTGGCCGCGTCTCGCAGCGCCGAGACCATGCGGCGATCCGGCACGAAGTAGGCCGCGGCGATGAGGACGCTGCGGCGCGCGCGGTGGATGGCGTGCAGATAAGCGCGGTGGATGCTGCGACGGCTGGAGAGCACCGCCAGGCTCACGTTGCCCGCGCGCGGCGTGGCTCTCCGGCGGCGCCGCCCTCCGGCCCAGCGCTGGAAGCGGTCCTGGAACATCATGCGCCACGTGGCCAGGAAGCAGCGCTCCAGCTCATGCACCGCGGGCCCTTCGATTCGCAGCACGTCGTCGCGCCACGGAGCGCACTCGCCCTCGGGCGCCCAGTGCTCCGCGATGTTCACCCCACCGGTGAAGGCCACCTCGCCGTCCACCACGAGGATCTTCCGGTGGTCTCTCGTCAGCAGGTGGCGCAGGCCCCGCGACAGGCTGAACGGCTTGAACGGGCGGATGTCCACGCCCCGCTGGCGCAGCGACTCGAAGAAGCCGCGCCGACGGGTCCATGAGCCGACCGCGTCGTAGAGCACCTTCACGTGCACGCCGCGCTCGGCCGCCTCGGTGAGCGCCTGGCCGAACAGCTCCCCCACCGCATCGGCCATGAACATGTACGTCTCCAGCCGCACGTACCGGCGCGCGCGGCGGATGGCCGCGAGCATCGCCGGATACGCCTCCACCCCGTCACGCAGGAGCTGACACGCGTTGCCACCGAGAATGGAGTGGCCGCGAGGCAGATAGTGCCGGGCCAAGAGCCGACTGGAGACGCCCGGGCTCCACTCCGGACGGGGCGTGTCGACGTCCACCGCCGGGGCTGTCTCGTGCCGCACCTCCAGCTCGCGCATGGTGCGGCAACGGTGCGGACGACGCGACGGCGCGGCAACTGCGCGACCGTCGCTTCAGCGACCCGAGGCCCGTTGCGCTGTCTCGAACCGGACGGACTACAGCCCGTACTCGATGCGCTTGTTCTCCGCGCGGGTGGCGCAGGGCTGGTCGTACTCGGGGAAGTACTCCTTCATGTGGTCCAGCGTGGAGGCGGCGGCCTTGTAGTTGCCCTGGTTGTAGTAGCCCTCCACCTCCAGCAGCAGCTTGGAGCAGGTGCGGTCCAGCTCCTGCTGCGCCGCCTTCATGCGCTCCTGCGCCTCGAAGTAGAGGTCGGGCTTCGGATCCGGGTGGGCCTCCAGCATCAGCCACGCCTCGCGGAAGGACTTCCACGCCTCGTAGCGGTTGCGCGCGCCGATGTCCGGCGTGTCGAAGTTCTTGCGCCCGCGCTTGTACGAGTCCGAGGCCGCCTGCACGAGCTGCGCGGGCGGGAGCTCCGGCAGCAGCGCCTTCTCCACCCAGACGTTCCAGATGCGCCAGGTGTCCTCGCCAGGAGGGTTCTTCGTGTTGTCGAAGATGATGCGGTTGGGCTCGCCCTTCTTGAGCTGCTGCGGCGGAATCATCAGCTCCAGCGAGCGGTCCATGCTGCCCAGCGTGTCCGGGAGCACCTTGCCCACGTCCACGCCGTTGACGCTCACCACGACCTCGTCCTTGGAGATGTTCTGGGACTGGTAGTGGAGGATGACGACCGCGCGCGTCGCGGCGGTGTACTCCCACTCGAACACCTTCATGTCCGGGCGGTTCCACGTCACGTCAGGCCCCAGGCCGAACGAGTCGCCGATGGGCTGCTGGCTCAGGCGCACGGGCTCCTCGCCCTTGGCCTGCTTGTCGCCATTGCCGCCAAGCACCAGCCAGTACGCCACGCCGAACAGCGCGAGCACCACAGCCACGCCACCGCCCATGATGGACGTGCGGACCGTCGAACTCGCCTCCGCCCAGAACAGGCGGAGGTTGGCGACGAGGCCCGGCGACTCACGACGGATGCGCGCGCGATCCGCCGCGGACAGCCCGCCGCCCTTCGCCGCGGGCGCCGCCCGAGCCACCGCCGCCGGACCCGCGGGCCGACGCGTCGCCGGAGGACCCGAGGGGGCCGCCTTCGCCAACGCGGCACGGCTCCCACTTCCGCTTCCACCCGACTGGGACGGAGGCGAGCGGGAAGGCCGCACGGCGGCCAGGTCCATGCGCGTGGACTGCTCGCGGATGCTCGACAGCTCCTGCTCCTCGGCCCCCGCGGGCGCGAGCGCCGAACCGCCCTTGTTGCGCTTCTGCTTCAGGGAGTCGACGGAGACGATGCGCGTGCTGTTCGACTCGTCCTGGGCGGGGACCTCTTCCTCGCCCGTCGTGGAGTCCTGCGCCAGCGCGAAGACGAACGTCACCGGCCCCAGCGTCAGCGTGTCGCCGTCCGCGAGCGGGTGCTGCGTCGCCTGCGAACCGTTGACGACGGTGCCGTTCGAGCTGCCCGCGTCCTCCACGATGTAGCCATCTCCCTCGAGGAAGATGCGACAGTGGCGGCGGGACACACCCGGGTCGTAGAGCACGACATCGCACTCTGAAGTGCGACCGATGAGCACGGAGTCCTGATCGAAGACGAACTCCTTGCCAGCATCTTTTCCCTCGGAGATCGTCAGCTGGAAGGCCATGAGCTTTCAATAAGCCTAGCGAATTTAGCCAAGAGAGGCACGTGCCGCGCGGGCAACAGCGGCTCGGGCGGCCAGAGGCTCCATCACCTCCGCCTCACCGCCGAAGGACAACACCCACTGCGTGAGCCAGCGCTCGCTGTCTCCGGCGACCATCACCTCCACGCCCCCATCCGAGAGCGGGCGAGCATCCCGGCCGAACCGCTCCTTCACGTACGGAGCGGCGATGGGCGAGAAGCGCACCCGCACGGACGCCTCGGTGCGGCTGCGGGCGGGGTTGGGGACGTCCGCCCGGGCATTGGGGGGCGGCTCGAACGCCGTGTCCGTGACGGCCAGGGCCTCCATGCGGTCCAGCCGGAACAGGCGCGCGTCCTGGCGCGTGTGGCAGAAGCCCTGGAGGTACCACTGCCCGCGGTGGCTGAGCAGCTCGTAGGGTCGCACCTGGCGCGGCTCCGACGGGCGTCCCGGGCTGGCGTAGTCGAACGTCACCTCGCGCCGCTCCAGGATGGCCCGCGTGAGGGGCCCGAGCGCCTCGGGGGCCTCGGCGGAGGCGTCAATCTTCCGGTACATGCCGCGGAAGCGCTCCAGCGCGGCGGGCGGGATGATGCCCTCCAGCTTCTGGAGGGCACTGCGCAGCGCGTCCCCGGTGGCCGGGCGGAGCAGCTCCGCCGAAGCAGCCAGGGCCGCGGCCTCACCCGCGGTCAGCCGGGGCGGCGCGAAGAGGCGCTGGTCGAGGTCCACGTAGACACGGTCGTTGTCCACGTAGATGTCGATGTAGTCGTCGGGGTTGAAGGGCGGCCGGCCCACGCACGTGAGCAGGTCCAGCTCCTCGAGCAGGTCCTCGCGGCTCACGTTGAGGGCGCGGGCGAGCGCCTCCACCGTCACGCCGGGGTGCTTGGACACATACGGGACGAGGAACAAGAGGCGGCGCAGCCGCTCGTGGACGTTGCTCATGCGCTCACCTTGTCCCCGACCTCGGGGGCGTGCTTCTCCACAATCCGCGTGGCCATGTCGCGCAGCCGCGACCGAGCCCCTTCGGGTGACTCCACCCGGCAGTCGGCCCCGAGCGAGAGGCAGAAGCGGATGAGGCCGTCCAGATAGGTGACGGGCAGGCGCGCCCGCACGACGCCATCCTCAGCGGGCTCGAGCACGGCGCCGGGGAACAGCCCCGCCGCGCGAGACGCCAGCGCGCCGGACAGCCGCAGCACGACCTCCTCCATCGCGTGGATGCGGTGCTGCCACGGGAAGTACGCCACGTGCGCGTCGAGCGAGAAATCCGCCGGCACCTCGAAGTCCGCCGTGCGCGGCTTGGCGGTGTTCACCTTCAGCTCGCGGATGCGGTGGACCTGGAAGGCGCGCAGACCGCCGCGCAGGTGGCAGTGTCCCACGAGCGTCCAGACGCCACGGCGCAGCGCGAGCCCATACGGGTCCACGCGGCGTTCGGTGACGCTCGGATGCTTGGGGCTCGCGTAGACGAGCTGGACCCACTTGTGCGTGGCGCAGGCGTCCCAGAGCTGCTCCAGGCGGGCGGAGACTTCCTTCTCCTGGCCCTCCTGGACCGCGCCCAGCTCCATGCGCACGCGCGGGGTGGGCAGCGACTCGCCGGCGAAGAAGCCAATCTTGCGCAGCGCGTGCGCCAGGTCGTCGCGACCGGGGAAGGCTCCAGAGGCCAGCGCGGCAGAACCCGCCGCGTAGAGGACGGCCAGCTCCTCCTTGGAGAGGTCCGCCTCGGGCAGGTAGTAGGCGTCGCGGTCGACGATGTAGCCGTCGCGCCGCTCGTCGTCTCCTTGGACGTAGGTCAGCGGGAAGCCCAGCTCGACAAGTTCCGCCTTGTCGCGCTCGAACTTTCGCTCGGCCGCGTCATCGGAGCCGCCGTAGTCGGACGGGAAATGCTCCCGAAGCTCGGCCCACGAGGTGGGTTCACGGGCGTCGAGCAGCAGGGCCACGAGGTCGAGGATGCGTTCCGTGCGGTCCATTCGAGAAGACCGGCGACGATGACGGACAGGACCCGGGAGATCAAGGGACCCGCGAGTAGCCGGGCGTGAGGACGTGGAAAAACCTGGGGCGCGGGTTTGCACGGGGCGATCCGTAGCCCCCAATACCTGAACAAGCAAGCAGGTAACGCAAGGTGCGAGCCCGTTCGTTCGGCAAGCATCGGACGACCTTGGACGTGGGGCTCGCGATCGGCCTGCGACTGGGATATTCCTAGGCCGTATACGATTTGAGAAGCGCCAGGAGGCAGGCGCACACTGGCTGCCCGCCGCGAGGCCGACGCGACGGACAGTTGCTTCCCGAGGGACCACCGTGAATCACACCCCCCTCCTCCTGAAGTGGGCCGCCGGCCTGGTGCTGGTGGTGCTTGCCTTCGTCGGCACGCCCGCGCTCGCTCGCAACGAGCCCCTCTATTTCGCTCTCGAGGTCCGGCGGGACGGTCGGCTCATCGCGCAGCCGAAGTTGCTGGGCGAGTCCGGCCGCATCCTCCGTGCCGAGCGCCGCATCCCGGGCGCGCTCGTCCCCGATTACAGCCTGGTACTGACACCCAAGGGGGAGGGAAATTCCTTCCGCTTGGAGCTGGACCTCACACTGCCGGAGGCCCACGGGCACTCCGAGCTGGCCCTGCTGCACGGCCAGGAGCGCAAGCTTCAGCTCGGCCGGGTACCGGGCGAGCTGGAAGTCTCCCTGCTGCTCATGAAGGTGGACTCGCCTGAGTTCCGCGCGCTCATGGACCTCGGCGAGGACAACGGCACGGTCACCTCCGCCTCCTGCTCCATGTAGGAGGGACCCCTGCGGCCATCCGGCCTAGAGCACCGCCAGGTCATCGCGGTGCACCGCCTCATCCAGGTAGCGGTAGCCCAGCACCCCTTCGATGTCCGAGCTGTGGCGGCCCGCGATGCGGCGAAGCTCGTTGGCGTCGTAGGCGCTGAGCCCCCGCGCGAAGGCGTGACCCGTCCCGTCCACGAGGTCCACGGGGTCCCCTCTTCCGAAGTCGCCGTCCACGCCCCGCACGCCGCTTGGCAGCAGGCTGCGCTTGTGGTGGACGATGGCCTCGCGCGCGCCTGCATCCACCTGGATGCGCCCTCGGGGACGGAGCGCGTGGGCAATCCAGGCGGTGCGCGCGCTGCGGCGTCCGCCAGACGGCTCGAAGAGCGTGCCCACGGGCTCGCCTTCCAACACGGCCCTCAGCCGGCCGGGCACCGCGCCCGAGGTGATGACGCACGGGATGCCCAACTCGGCGACCTGCCCCGCCGCGCGCACCTTGGTCATCATCCCGCCTGTTCCGACGCCGCTGGAGGTGCCACCGGCCAGCGCGAGCACGTCGGGCGTCACGGCCTCCACGGACTCCATCAGGCGCGCGGTGTCATCACGACGGGGATCCGCGGTGAACAGGCCCTCCACGTCCGACAGCAGGACCAGGGCATCCGCCTCCACCACGCCCGCCACCAGACCGGCCAGGGTGTCGTTGTCGCCGAACTTCAGCTCGTCCACCGACACGGTGTCGTTCTCGTTGATGACGGGCACCACGCCCGCGCCCAGCAGCCGCTCCAGCGTGTGCTTCACGTTGAGGTAGCGGCGGCGCTCCTGCACGTCCTCGTGGGTGAGGAGGACCTGGGCCACGGCCCGTCCCTCGCGACCGAACGTCTCCTCGTAGGCCTGCATCAAGCGGCTCTGCCCCACCGCCGCGCACGCCTGCTTGCCAGGGATGTCCTTGGGGCGGGAGGGCAGCGCCAGCCGCTCGACGCCCAAGGCGATGGCGCCGCTGGACACCACCACCAGCTCGCGGCCTTGCGCGGCCCAGAGCAGGTCGTGCCCCAGGGCCTCGAAGTGTTCACGGTTGAACCGGCCCGTCGTGGACGTCAGGGCATTGGTTCCAATCTTCACCACCACGCGACGAGCCCCACGCAGGGCCTTGCGTCCGGATACGCTCACGTCGAGCAGCGTAGGACGGAAACGGAAAGGACGCGCGCGTCCCGTGTGTTGTCAGGGGTCACGGGTATTCCGGAGGGGTTCCGTCATGAAACCCACCGGGCGCCGGTCCATCGGAAGTTCCGGAAGGGGCTCGGGCCACTCGCCCCGGCCAGGAGAGCGAACGTTTGAAGGAAATCTTCGGCAACACCCTGGGTCTCAAGGCGAACGAGCAGCACCGGCTGCGCAACACCTACCGGCGCCGCGTGTCGCCGCATGAAATCGTGTCGCCCGAACTCGCCCGCCACCTCACCGAGCTGTCGCGTGAGACGAACCGGCAGATTGGCGTGCTCATCAACCGCAAGGGAGACATCGAGGACGTCGTCGTGGGCAACGCCCACAAGCTGGAGCTGCCGGACATCGGCCGCGCGCGCGCCGGGCAGGTGCGTCTGCGTGGCCTCCGGCTGGTCCACACCCACCTGAAGAGCGAGCCCCTCACCAAGGACGACCTCACGGACCTCGCGCTCTTGCGCCTGGACTGCGTGGCCGCCATTGGCGTGGGCGACGAGGGACTGCCGGGCGTGCTGCACTACGCCCACCTCGTGCCAGAGAACGGCACCGGCGAGTTCTGGCAGGTCACCACCCTGCCGAGCGTGCACGTCGAGCAGCCCGACCTCGCGGCCACCCTCAACGCGCTGGAGGACGAGTTCAGTCGCAAGGCCGCCGCGCGCGCGGTGAGCGGCCGGGAGAAGGCCATCCTCGTGGCGGTGTGTCTGGATGGAAACCGGGCGCGCGCCGAGGCGAGCCTCGCGGAGCTGAAGGAACTGGCGCGCACGGCGGGCGTGGAGGTCATCGACAGCGTGCTCCAGGTTCGCCGCGAGGCGGACCCGCGCTACCTCATCGGGCGCGGAAAGCTGGAGGACCTCAACCTGCGCTCGATGCAGTCCATGGTGGACCTGCTCATCTTCGACAAGGACCTCACCCCGTCACAGGGACGCCACATCGGCGAGGCGACCAGCCTCAAGGTGCTGGACCGCTCGCAGCTCATCCTCGACATCTTCGCGCAGCGCGCGCAGAGCGCCGAGGGCAAGCTCCAGGTCGAGTTGGCGCAGCTCAAGTACCGCCTGCCTCGACTGGTGCAGAGCGACGACTCGCTCAGCCGGCTCGCGGGTGGCATCGGCGGACGCGGCCCCGGCGAGACGAAGCTGGAGATCGATCGCCGCCGCGTGCGCGACCGCATCACCCACCTGGAGAAGCGCATCGACCAGGTCAGCCGCGAGCGCAGCGTGCGCCGAGCCCAGCGCAATCGGCGCGAGCTGCCCGTCATCTCCATCGTCGGCTACACCAACGCGGGCAAGTCCACGCTGCTCAACGCCATCACGCAGTCCGAGGTGCTGGCGGAGAACAAGCTGTTCGCCACGTTGGACCCCACCAGCCGCCGCCTGCGCTTCCCCACGGAGCGCGAGGTCATCATCACCGACACGGTGGGCTTCATCCGGGACCTGCCCAAGGACCTGGTCGCTGCCTTCCGCGCCACGCTGGAGGAGCTCTACGACGCGAGCCTCCTCTTGCACGTGGTGGACGCGGGAGACCCGGCGCGCGACGAGCAGGTGGAGGCCGTGGAGGCCATCCTCGAGTCGCTGGGGCTGATGGACAAGCCGCGCCTCATGGTCTGGAACAAGGCGGACCTCGTGTCGCCCGAGGACCTGGAGGCGCTGCTGCGCTCGCGCGGCGGCGTGGCCATCAGCGCGGCTCGACGCGATGGGTTGGAGTCCCTGTTGGCCAAGGCGGACACCACGCTCTTCGCGGAAGGCGCCTCCGAGGCCATCGGCGTCGTCTGAGGGTGGGCGGGTTGCGAGCGGAGGAGGGCTCCCCTAGAGTCGGGGAGCCGTGTCCAATCCGCTCAGCCTGCTCGTCCCGCTGCTGACGCTTCAGATTGAAGGGCTGCCGGGACAGGACCCGGGACCGCAGTACGTGAAGCCGGTCTCGTCCCTGTCCCCGAAGTACTTCGAGTTCCTGGAGCAGAACAGCCACATCATCTACCCCGCCATCGCGGTGCTGACGCTCGTCATCATCGCCGCCGGCATCCTCCAGGCGTGGAGAACGCAGGACCTGGACGGCCTCCAGAAGAACCAGTTCAAGAAGGCCATCGTCAACGAGCTGCGGCGCAACATCAGCGGCCTGCCCGGCGACGTGCTGGCCAAGGCGGTCGGACTGGATCGCCTGAAGACGAACCGCCTGCTGGAGCAGATGCAGCAGGAGGGCATGGTGCTGAGCCACACCAACTCCCAGCGGCTCACCGTGTGGCGCGTGCGTGGCGCGGCGCCCGACGCGAACGTGCGCCGGGCCTGAAGGTCCGCGCCCTCCCCGCTCAGACGCCCGCCAGCTCCGACTTCGGCTGGCGCGTCATCAGGTCCACCACGGCCGTGCGGGCGTTCTTGTCCTCGTAGGCAATCAAGTACACCTGATGGCAGATGGGCAGCTCCACGCCCGTCTTCACCGACAGGTCGCGCGCGCTCTTGGCCGTCTTCACGCCCTCGGCCACTTCCTTCATCTGCGAGAGGATGTCCGGGAGCTTGCGGCCCTTGCCCAGCTCCATGCCCACGTGACGGTTGCGGCTGAGCTCACCGGTGCAGGTAAGCACCAGGTCGCCCATGCCCGACAGGCCCGAGAGCGTCAGCGGGTTGGCGCCCTTGCGCACCGCGAGGCGGGTGATCTCCGCCAGCCCGCGCGTGATGATGGCCGCGCGCGCGTTGTGGCCCATGCCCAGGCCGTCCGCCATGCCCGCCGCGATGGCGATCACGTTCTTCAGCGCGCCGCCGTACTGCACGCCCACCACGTCGTTGGACGTGTACGAGCGGAACGTCTCGGTCTGCAGGGCCTTCTGACAGCGCAGCGCCACCTTGTCCCAGTGCGACGCGATGGTCACCACCGTGGGCATGCGGCGCGCCAGCTCCTTGGCGAAGCTGGGGCCCGAGAGCACCGCGAGGTACGGGTGGAACTCCTCGGGCAGACAGTCCTCGAGCAGCTCCGTCATGGTGAGGAGCGACTCGTTCTCGATGCCCTTGGACACCGTGATGATGGGCACGTGGCGCGGCAGGAACGCCTTGGCGCGCGCCATCACCTCGCGCGTGGCGTGGCTGGGCGTGGCCAGGACCACCAGCTCCGAGCCCGTCAGCGCCTCCTCGAGGTTCGTCGTGGCGTGCACGCGCTCGGAGATGGGGATGCCTGGGAGGTAGGTGGCGTTCTCGTGCCGGGTGTTGATGGCCTCGACGGTGGCCGGCTCGCGCCCCCAGAGCTGGACGCGCTCGCAGTTGACCGCGAGGACGTTCGCGAGCGCCGTACCGAATGAGCCAGAGCCAATCACACTGCCGCGCATGGATGACCTCTTGTCGTGGAGAAAGCGGGCCTCACCAGAGGGCCGAGACCACGCCGACGGATATCGCCGGCATGAACGAGGCGCTGCCCTCCGCGCGGCTGTGGAAGTCGCCGCCGAAGGACAACACGTAGGAAGTTCTCGCGGTGATGGGCGACTCGAAGCCCGCGCGCGCGAGGAAGGTGCCCGTCGTCGTCGACGCGGGGGGCAGGCCTCCCAAAGGCGTGCGCTGGACGGGCTCGGTGTCCCAGGCGAGCTGGTAGCGCAGGTCCAGGAACAACCGCTTCGCGCGCGGCGACTGTCCCTGCCATGACGCCACCACGCCGGACTGGAGGTTCCAGTTGCGGCGCCCGCTCAGGTAGCGCGCGCCTCGCTCCTCCGTCTCGGCCGGGCGGAGGAACAGCGCGCGGCCGCCCTCCACCACGAACCCCAGCGCCGCGCGACCGTTGTCCACGCCATCCAGCAGCGTGAGGCGCGCGCCCACCCGGCCCTCGTTCATCATTCCGTAGAGGCTGTCCAACCCCAGCGCCACGTCGAGCCGGGGGAGCACGCCCACCACCGCGCGCAGGGACAAGAGCGGAAAGCCGACCATCAGCCCCACCACGACCCGCCCCGAGCCCGAGGAGCGGGCGCCGAGGAGTCCCAGCCGATTGGGCTCCAGCGGCGGGCTGGGCGGGAGCGCCTCCTCCACGGGGGGCGTCTTCGGCGCGGGAACGACGAAGGTCGATGGAGGTGGCCCCTCGGGTGCGGCGAGTGGGGGCGCCTCCGTGGCGTGCGCCTCGGGGAGCGGCGAGACCGGTCCGGGATACGCCTGCCACGACTCGGCATCGGGGACGGCGCTGGGCCCGGGTGACTCCGCGGGAGCGCGGCTTCCCGATGGGCTCGGCGGCGCGGGCGTCTGCGCGCGCACGAGCGTTCCGAGGAGGAGAGCCGGCAGGAGGAGGAGTCGGGGGGCACGCATGGGAACGCGGCCGGCAGCTTAGTCCACGGCGCACCAGGGAAACGAGGGTGGCTCGCCCGTTGGCCGGCCGGCCATGCGTCGCCCTCCGCAAAACCGCCACGGGCCCCCACCAATGGGTGGCCACGCGGCGCCCTCCCCGGTCTACCATCCGCGCCCGCGTTCGGTGCGTAACCGAGGAGAGACGACGGGATGAGGGTTGGACGGGGCGCACTGTTGTTCGCGTTGGCGCTCGGCGCGTGCAAGCCGCGCGCGGTCACGGAGCCGGACGCCGGTGCGACCTCGGTGCCTGGCCGTCCCGCCACCGTGACGATGCCTGGCTGCGAGACCCTGTTCCCAGCCGACGTGCGCGAGCTGACCCTCAACGGCTTCACCGTGAAGGAGTCGCGCGCGTGTCCGACGTGCGGCCCGGTGTGCACCTTCCGCTCGGCGGCGGAGCCCGAGACCACGGTGTCCATCGTCTATGACTGCCAGGAGCACTACGCCACCGCGGACGTGCATGCGCTGCTTGAGCCCACGCTGAACGCGGGAGGCATCGAAGTGCCCGCCCTGGGACGCGCCGCGGCTCGCCGCAACCCGGTGCAAGGCATGACGCAGGTGGTGGCCTGGGACGATGACTCGCCCTGCGCCGTGGTCGTCACGTGGCTCGGAGGAGACACGGAGCGGGCGCTCGACGTGACTCGGCTCGCGCTTCAAGTCCATTCGGATCCTGGGCACGCCGCGCATCCAGGGCCTGCGTCAGAGGACGGCGCGCTCACGGACGCGGGTGACAGCGCGCTCCCCGGCGCACCGAGCGCGACGGGCTCTCGCGAGGACACGCTCCTGCCCTCCGACCTTCCGACTCCGTCCAGCGCCAACTCGCCGACGGTGCCGGCACAGCGTCCGAGCACGCCCGGCACAGCGTCTCCCGCGGTGCGCCCGAATCCCGTTGGCGCGGGCTCCCCTGCGACGCCCGTGGTGCCTTCGCGCGGTGCGACCGTGCCCACCGGAGGACGTCCGCCCTCTTCGGAGGCGGGGACGGCGCTCGGCGCTCCGAGCGGCGTGACGACACCGCGCCCGGAGACACGGCCTGCGCGCCCAACGGAGAAGTCCGCGCATGACGCGGGCACTTCGCCTTCTCCTGCTCACAGCTTGAGCGCGCACGACGCGGGCACGCTTCCCCACGCCCAAGCGGCCCCCGCGAACGTCGCGCCCCGTCTGGCTGACGATGCGGGAACGCCTGCGCCCGTTGGCGCTCACGAGTAGTCGCGGCGAAACGGCCTCGCCTCGCGGGACTGGGGCCCAATCCCTTTCGTGGCCATGTTGCTCGCGAGACAACATGGGTTCTTCGAGGGGTTGCCCTCGCGGCAACACGCCGTGCCCGTCCATCTCTCTGCCCTAGAGGGAGAAGCCACCGTGCCGTGATTCGGCACGCGCCCTGCTTTGGGCCCCGTCACGGCTCGATGAGCCGCGGACCCAAACAGGACGACACATGCATACGACCCTCGCCTCTCTCTTGAAGGCACGACCGCACCGCGTCTGGTGGGCGGGCGCCTCCGTGATGGCCCTGCTCCACGGCAGCACCGCGCTGGCCGAGACGTGCCCCACCCCCACGGTGGCCCTCTGCCAGCAGATGGACTTCCTGCAGAGTTCCTGCGGGCAGCAAAGCCAGACGAAGTGCGGCGATATCCTCTCCGCGGAGTGGAAGAAGAAGCTCTCGACCTTCCCCAAGCGCTCGTCCCAGCTCCCTGCCTCCATGGGCGGACAGGTCGTCACCACCAGCTACCTGGCGCGCGACCCGTCCAAGGATCAGCTCTCCGGCCTCGAGGACACCTTCGCGGGCACCGTCCTCAAGAACCAGCAACTGTATCGCAAGCAGTTCAAGAACCTCGACGAGGGAGACAAGCTCCAGCAGGAACTGCTGAGCAAGTGGAGTGGGAACGGCGAGGCCGTCACCTCGTGCCAGGAATACGTCGACGAGAAGTACAACGACTACAGCCGCTTCGAGGCACGCGCGGGCCAGTTCGGCACGGACTACCTCGCCGTGTTCAACGCGGCCAATGCCGCGGAAGGCGGCATCGCGGACCGCAAGCTGTATGACCGGTCCGGCAACACGCTCGCGCCCATCTGGTCGACGCAGCGGCTGGAGAAGAACGCGTACTACCTGTTCGCCCCCGGGCCCTACCCCGACGGGACCACGGCGTATGTCTTTAGCGACAGCCTCTTGAAGCAGGTCAACCCCAAGGGCCGCACGTGGTTCGTCGCCACGGACAAGTGGCACCAGACCCTGGCCGCGTCGCTCGCCAACTACCACGTGGACGAGCTGAACAACCTCCAGGCACAGCAAGAGGACTTCGCCGCGCTGCTCGACCGCCGAGCCCAGGCGTGGAGCTTCTACCAGGCTGAGCTGGCTCGCATGAAGGCCGCGGATGTGGACCCCAAGGAGCTCAACCAGGTCACCGCCAAGAGCCTGTATGAGATGGACGCCGCCATCGAGCGCAGCCTCGAGAGTGGCGCCAAGCAGGGCTGCCTCAATCTCGCGGCCAACACGAAGTGCGATTGGTCTCCGCGCCGCTACAAGAAGATGCTCGACGCGGCGATGTTCCCGCGCCGGCAGGCGGACTACCAGCGCTGCCTGACGCTCACGGCCAATGACTTCGGGCCCGACAGCTTCGTGCGCAACTCGGACAAGCTGGGCATCGAGGGCCTGAAGGGCGACCACACCCTCAACGTGGCCCTCCTGGATGAGTACCTCACCCGCTACGCCGGTCAGCTCGTGGGCAACATCACGCCGGTCGACCCCTCCACCGGCCTGCGCCGCGCCGGGGCCGAGCGCAGCGGCAACAGCCTCCTGGGCAACGACACCTTCGGGCTCGCGTATGACTATGCCGGAGGCTGGGGCCTGGACTTCGGCGCCGCGCCCCTGGGCATCAACACGGGAGGAGCCCGGCTGTGTGACGCGAACCTGCGACTGTATGGGCGCTTCAGCGCGAACGCCGTCGTCTTCGGAGGCCGCGCCGAGGTCATCAACGCGAGCGCCCTGGGCGAGACCGAGACCGCGAGCGTGCACCTGCAGGCCAACCTGCGCGTGCTGGGCATGGACATCGCGCCCTTCCCGTACGATCAGCACTTCCCCGCGCGCTTCAACGTCTCGGCGAGCCCGTCGCGCGCTGGCACCATCTTCTCGGCCAGCGGCACGTTCGTGGTCGTCTTCATCCCCGTCACGGTGACGGCGGGCCTCAACGGCGCCGTGGGCCTGCAGCTCGGCCTCAATGGTGGCGTCGCGCGCGACTGCGTCAACGACACCGTGGGCGTGGACCTCAATGGCAACGTCACGCCGTTCGCCCGGCTGGATGCGATTGCCTCCGTGACCGTGGGCCTGCCGGGTATCGCCACGGCGGGCGTCATGGGCACCCTCAACCTGGTGCGCGCGGACATCCCGCTCACGGGTCAGCTGGGCCTCTACGTCACGTCGCCGAGCCACCCGACATTCCCGTCCATGCTCGTGCTGCACACGGGCACGTCGCTGGGTCTGAACCTGGAGGCGCTGTCTGGCCGGGTCGTCGTCTTCGCCACGCTCGGCCCTCAGTACGGTGAGCTCGAGCTGGCCTCGTGGGCGGGCCTCGCCTACCACACGACGCTGTTCAACGACTCGTTCGAGACGCCGCTGGCCTCGCTCCGCTAGCGGCAGCTCCGCAGTCGCAGTCCCTGGCCCCGGAGCGCTCCCTCGCGCTCCGGGGCCCCTGCCCCACCGCCTCGCCCGAGGACCTTCCATGCTCCGCAATTCCTCTCTCGTCGCCCTCGTGGCGGCCACCCTCCTGTTCGCCCTGGGGATCGTCTTCCTCCCGCGCCTCGGCCTGGATTCCGCTCGCGCGCCGACAGGCTTCGCGGTGAAGCCAGACTGGGTCCCCGGCACGCGCTACGCCTATGCGTTGCACTGGCAGAGCCTCCAGCGCGTCCCGAGCCTGCTGCCGCAGGGCCAGGGGACGCCCTCGCTTTTGGAGGCCCAGCTGCGGCTCTCCGGCACGCTCGTGCTGCGGGCGCTCGAACGGAATGACGACGGGTTCGTCCTCGGCGCCGCGCTCGAGGACGTGGCGGAGCACGCGCTGGAGTTCCAGGGCCAGGATGTCTTGCCTGACGAAGCCTCCGTCACCGCGGCCTTCCGTGGACACGAGGCGTGGGTGGAGCTGAGCCCGCGGGGCACGCTCCGCGCCATTCGCTTCGCGCCGGATGCGCCGGAGCTCTTCAAGCAATCGCTCCAATGGCTCATCACCGAGACGTTCCCCTCGCTCCCCGCCACCGAGGTCCAGGCGCGCGCCGGGGCTTGGGACTCGGCCGAGGCCACGGCCCTGGGCCACGTGCCCGCGCACTACGCGATGGAGCCGGACGCGTCGCTGACGCTGCGTCGCACGCGGGGCCTCTACACGCAGCTCCACAGCGCGCCTGCCGGTGTGCCGCCGCACACGGTGACGTCCGAAGCCCGCTTCACCTTCGCGCCCGAAGGACACCTGACCGACGTCATCCATCAAGAGACGGTGCGCGCCGAGGCGGAGGACGGCCTGGACACGCGCGAGCTCTTCCAACTCCACCTGCGCGCGGTGACGCGCTTCGAGTCCACCGGGAAGTTGGACCTCGCGTCGCGCTCCGAGGTGCGCCAGCCCGGCGCGATGTACACGTCCACGGACGCCGAAGAAAAGCTGCTGACCCAGCGCGCGGACGGGCTGACCTTCGACACGCTGCTCAACGACCTGTTCACCCACGGCAACGCGGGCGAGATGCCCGAGAACGGCCGCTGGCTGTGGCGCGCCACGGGCCTGCTGATGCTCCATCCCGAGCGATGCAAGGAATTGGCGGTCTACTTCCAGGACCCGGGCACCGAGCCCTCGGGGCAAGCGCTGGTGCTCGACCTGCTCGTGGGCGCGGGCCACGCCGAGGCCCAGGCCCAGCTGCGTCGCCTCGTCGATGACCCCGCCGCGCGCCGCACGCCACAAGCGCATGGACTGCTCTTCCAACGCCTGGGGCTCGTGGCGCACCCGACTCCCGAGACGGCGGACTTCGTCGCCCAGCACCTCGCCACGGCCATCACGCAGAACGACACGGACCTGCGCGATGCCAGCGCCCACTCGCTCGGCGCGGTGGTGGGACACCTGAGCGTGGACGCGGATCCGACCGTGGTGGCGCGCTACAACCAGGTGCTGACCGAGGGGCTCGCCAGCGCGCGAGCTCCCGACGCGCAGCGCACGTACCTCCGAGCGTTGGGCAACGCGGGCCTCGCCGAGAACATCGCGCGCGTGCTGCCCTTCGCCGACGCGGCCGACCCGGGCGTGCGCGAGGCCACCGCCACCGCCTTGCGCAAGACGCCCAGCCCCGACGCCACCGCCACGCTCCTCCACCTGGCGCGCGCGCCCGAGCAGCGCGTCCAGGCCGCGGCGCTCGACTCGCTGCGGGAGCATCCGCTCGATGCGGCCTCGCTCACGATGCTGCGCGACGTCGTCGTGGGCGGCACGCTGCGCCCCGGCTCCGAGTCGCTCGTGGCGAACCTGCTGGAGCGTCGGCTCGATGGCGGCCCCGTCGTCGTCCAGGCCCTCCAGGCCCTGTCCCTGCGCGCTCGCGAGGACCCTGTCCTGCGCGCTCGCGTGCTCCAGCTCCTCGCGCGAGCGGCCCTGGTGGCCTCGCGCTGAGTCCGCAGTCCCACTCCCGCCTCACGACGGACCTCGCATGAAACCTCAACCACTCTCGCTTCTCCCTGGCCTGTTGCTCTCGGCGTTGGTGCTCTCGAGCACCGCGCTGGCGGGCCCCGCCGATGACTTCGTCCGTGGCGCCAGCCTGCGCGTCAACCACGCCACGGTGACCTTTGACGGCCACGCGTACAGCGCGACGGACTATGTGATTGCCAAGAACTCCGGCTCGCTCAACCTCGTGCTGAGGGCGCAGGACTTCGGCTTCGCGTCCGACCTCGTGGTCCACATGACGGGCTCGCGCTCCGGCAACACCGTGACGTGGGACTTCGACGACTGGCTGCCCACGCCCTATGACCTGGGCGGCTTCTACTCCTTACGGCGCGTCTACGGTCACCTCGTGGCGAACGTGGAGCTGGTGTACGGCACGGACTCGCCCGCCTGTGGCGGCACCGCGCTGTGCCCCTACAACGTGCGGCTGCGGCTCGGCGCGGGGACGTGGCTGCGCGTGGCGGGGAGCGGACCGTTCTGGCACCCCAACTTCGACGAGGCCATCTCCGTCTCCACCTTCACCGCGTTCGGTGGGCTGCCGCGTCCTCGCCTGTCCTGGCTCAACCTGCAGCGCCCCGCGCGCTATTGCGTGGGCAGCGCGCCCACGTACTTCGCCGGCGAAGTGACGCTCAGCACGCCAGCGCCCACGGGCGGAGCCTGGGTGGACTTCACCAGCAGCTACGGCGCAGGGATCTCCGTCGCGGGCCTGTACCTGGCCCAGGGCCAGACGTATGGCCGCTTCGACGTGCGCGTGGCACCGGGGTTCGAGGGGACCGCGCGGCTGACCGCTTCGTCCGGTGGCGCGGTGGCCTCCGAGCTGGTGGAGATGAAGCAGAGCCCCTTCTGCTTCAAGTCCGTCGACTGGCTGAACATCAAGGCCGTGCTGTGTGAGAAGTGCCTGCTCGTGCGCGCCGTCAACGCGCGCGGCGACGTGCTGGGCCAGCAGGGCGGCTCGGATGTCGTGGTGACCGCGCAGGGGACGACGCTCAACCTCGCCAAGCTCATGGGCGCGGAGCACGTGGATGGCTCGCGGCTCAATGTCTGGGGCCAGGTGACGGGCACGGCCCTCATCAACGGCACGGCGCAGTCGTTCCTGTTCGACACCACGAACCTGAAGGCGAAGCCCACCGTGCTGAAGGCGGGCGCGGCGCTCGGACTCAATGACGTGGGCACCGTGGTGGGTTCGCAGACCGATGGCAAGACGACGCGCGCCTTCCTCTTCGATGGGCAAGAGGTGCGGTCCTTGCCGCTCCAAGCCGAATGGAGCACCGCGGTCGCGGTGAACAACCGCGGCGTCGTGGCGGGCAGCTATGACAGTGGCAAGGGGCACCGCGCGTTCCGCGCGTTCCTCGACACGGCCGAGGACCTGGGCGACCTGGGTGGCGGCGAGAGCGAGGCGCGCGCCCTCAACGAGCAGGGCGTGGTGGTGGGCACCGCGAAGACCGAGAAGGGCACGTGGACCGCCTTCCTCTCGCGTCCCAAGGAGGGCCTCAAGGACCTGGGCTCGCTGGAGAAGCTCCCGTTCAGCGTGGCCACCGCCATCAACTCAGCAGGCTGGGTGGTGGGCATGGCTCACGACGGCAAGCCCGACGGCACGCGCCGCGCGTTCCTCTACACCCCGGCCGAGGGCCTCATCGACCTCACCTCGCGCGTCTCACCCGAAGCGAAGCTGACCGTGCTGGAAGCGCTCGACATCGATGACTCCGGACAGGTCCTCGTCCGTGCCCAGCGCGATGGCAAAGACGGCTTCTACCTGCTCGCGCCCTGACTCCTTCCCGGTACTCCTCCCATGAAGAACTCTCTTCTGAACTGCATTCTCTTGATGGCCGCCAGCGCGGTGATCGCCTCGGGCTGCAACGGCTGTGGCGGTGGTCCCACCTGTGACAACTCCCGCATCGCGCAGCAGGGCGGATGCTGCCGCACCGACAGCGCCACGCCCTGCGATGGCTCGCTCACCTGCAACAATGGCGCGTGCACGCCCTGCGGCGCCGCGGGGCAGCAGTGCTGCAACACCGGGGTGACGGAGACGTGCGCAGCGGGCCTGAGCTGCGAACTCCAGTCGAGCGGCCTGCACACCTGCAATGACTGCGGTGGACTGAACGAGCGCTGCTGCCAGGGCAATCGCTGTGAGAACACCTTCACGTGCAACACGGACACGAACCGCTGCATCAGCGCGGCCTCGGTCCATTGCACCGGTGGCGCCAACCACTACGTGATTGGGGTGAGGGACAGTCAGCTCTGTGGCCAGAGCACCCTGGACATCAACGCCGACACGCCCGAGCAGGCGCTGGAGTGCGCGCGCACCATGCCCCTCCCGCCAGGCGGCTCGCTTGTCCCCGCCCCGGCCGTCCTCCAGACGTTCCAGATGTGCTTGTCCACCACGACCATGGGCGTGCAGCGGCGCAACATCCGCGCGTTCAGTGACTACGACGCTCGCCAGTGCGCCTTGAACACCTGCGAGAACTGCACGGACGCCCGCTTCGACTGCTGAAGCGCCCTTCCCGCCCCACGGCCCCGCCGGAATCCTGACAGCCTGATGTCAGGAACAAGGGGATACGGATATGTCTCCGTCGCTCGCGGTGGTGAGCGACGGGGACTGGGAACGGGAATGGTGAAGCGGAACTCCGGAGTGATGGGCCCCCGCGCGCTCAATCGCGCGCTGCTCGCTCGGCAGATGCTGTTGCGGCGTGCGCGGCGCCCGGCGCTGGAGGCCATCGAGCACCTGGTGGGCATGCAGGCCCAGGCGCCCAATCCGCCCTACGTGGGGTTGTGGACGCGGCTGGAGGGCTTCGCTCACGACGAGCTGTCTCAGCTCGTCCTCGCGCGGCAGGTGGTGCGCACCGTGATGATGCGCAGCACCATCCACCTGGTCTCCTCGCGGGACTGCCTGACGCTGCGCCCCGTGCTCCAAGGCTTCCTGGAGCGCGCCATGCTCGCGAGCCGCCACGGCAAGGGCATCGCGGGCATCGACCCCGCCGCGCTCACGGCGGCCGGTCGCGCGCTCATCGAAGAGCGCCCGCTCACACTCGCGGAGCAGGGCGCGAAGCTGGCGGAGCGCTGGCCGGGCCGCGACCCCACGGCGCTCGCGCAGGCCATCCGCACCTGGGTGCCCTCCGTCCAGGTGCCACCGCGCGGACTCTGGGGCGGCAGCGGACAGGCCCAGGTCACCTCCGTCGAGGCGTGGCTGGGACAGCCCCTGGGCACCGACACCGCGCCGGATTCCTTGGTGCTGCGCTACCTGGCCGCGTTCGGGCCCGCCACCGTCAAGGATGTGCAGCTCTGGTCCGGGTTGACGCGGCTGCGCGAAGTCATCGAGCGGCTCAAGCCCCAGCTTCGCGTTTTTCATGACGAGCACGGCGACGAGCTGCTCGACCTCCCCAACGCACCTCGCCCCGACGCGGACGCTCCCGCCCCGGTGCGCTTCATCGCCGAGTTCGACAACCTGACGCTCTCCCACGAGGACCGCTCGCGGATCATCTCCACGGAGGACCGCTCGCGCATCGCGACCCTCAACGGCATCGTGCCCGGACTCATCCTGGTGGATGGCTTCGTCGAGGGGACCTGGAAGCTGGAGCGCCAGCGCACCGCCGCCACGCTGCACATCCTGCCGTTCCGTCCCTTGGCCGCCTCGGACCGGACGGCCCTCGCCGACGAGGGCGCGAAGCTGCTCGCGTTCCTCGCCGGGGATACTCCGTCTCAGGACGTGCGGTTCGGCGCGGAGAAGCGCTCCGCGCCGGCCCAGCCTAAAGCGTCTGCAGGTACTCCACGAGGTCGTCCAGCTCGGCGGGCTTGAGGTCCGCCGTCAGGCCGTGCGCGTTGCTCGTGCGGCCCTGCTCCAGACGCGCGCGGAGCGTGCCCGCGCTGCCGTCGTGCAGGTACGGCGCCGTGCGCGCCAGCCCCAACAGCGAGGGCGTGTTGAGTCCGGCGCTGATGACCTTCGCGTCATCGTGCACGAGCCCCACCATCACGAACGTGCCCACGTTGGCGTTCTTGTTGTTGGTCAAGGTGGCGCCCTCGTGACACGTGTTGCAGCCCGCCTTGACGAACACCTGGGCCCCGCGCTCCTGCGCCGCGCTGGGCGTCGCGTGCTTGTAGGGATTGTCCGCCGCGGGAATCGTGTCGATGAAGCCGCCGAGCTGAGACACCAGCGTGGCGTCCAGCGAGGTGCCGCCCATGCGCTGCCGCACGGTGGCGTTCATGAACTCGCGCAGCGTGGGGAACTCGCCGCTCCAGTGGAACGGGCTGGTGGACGTGGTCATGCGGCCGGCGAGGCTCGGTGTCTGTCGCGGCCCATCCGGGAAGCCCCACACGTGGCCGTCCTCGCGCCCCTCCAGGTGACACGAACCACACGACACGCTCACCGAGGGGCTCGTCATGCGCGAGTCCAACGCGGAGAAGAAGAGGCGACGTCCCGCGACCACCTCCGGCGCCAGCAGCTCGCCCGCGAGCGCCAACCGAGGGCCCTCCTCGCGCACGTTGGCGTCGTGGTCCGAGCCATCGCTCACGAGCGTGCTGAGCGTGTGGTCAAAGGCGTTGTAGACGTAGGCCCGCTTGCCATCCCGGGTGATGGCGATGCCCGTGGGCCCCGAACCCACCGGGAGCAACTGCCGCACCGAGCTGTTCGAACTCTCCGACAGGTCGTCGCCGGTCCGCCGGTTCGTGGGGAGGATGGCGACGTTGTCCGTCTCGCGGTTCACCAGGAACAGCCACGAGCCCGAGGGGTCCACCACCGCGGCCACGGGGCCCTGGATGGGATTGGCGAACTGCGGGGACGTCACCATCGTCGGAGGGAAGTCCGGCGTCTCGCCCGCCGGCGGGCCGCAGCGGTTCAGCTCATCCACCACGGGATGGGCGTCATCCGACTCGAAGGTGATGAGGCCCGGGGTGACGACGCCGCCGCCCGAGGGATTGCACGGCGTGCCGCCGCCATACAGCGAGTCACCGCCCTGATTGGGCGTGGGCGGGGACGACGTCAGCGGATCCGCGCGCGCCCAGAGCATCGGGGCGAAGAGGCGTCGCCCATCCGGCGTCGCGACCACCTCGGCCATGCCGCGCGCGCGGAAGGAGTGGATGCCGTTCGCCTGCCCGATGGGCGGCGGACTGTCCGCGGCCGTCTTCGAGCCGTCTTCGGAGAAGCCCGCGCGGACCTGGTTGGCGCGCACCAGCAGGTCCGTCCCCTCGCGCGTCATGCGGGGGCGATCCGCGTCCGACAGGTCCACGGTCACCACGTCGCCCCGACGGAACAGCGAGAGCACCGCGCGCCGGCCCTCGTCCAGGAGCGCGATGCCGCGCGGCTCCTCGCCCACCGGCAGCTCCCAGCGTGGCGTGAGCGAGCGCGTGTCGATGGCGGTGAGCGTGCCGTGCGCGGTGGAGTCCAGCGCGGTGCTGTTCACCACGTAGAGCGTGTCGCCGTCCGGAGACACCGAGAGGCCCGTGGGCTCCACGGACACCGGGATGCGCGCCGCCTCCGTCCACTCGCCTCGGCGGACGACGGAGACGCTGCGCTCGGCGCGGTTGGAGACGTAGACCGTGTCATCCGGCCCCACCACCACGCGCTCGGGTCGGAGGCCGACCTTCACCTCGCCCACCTTCTCGCGGCGCGCGGCGTCCACCACGGCGAGGATGCCGTTGTCCGCGTCCACCACGTAGACGAGCGAGTCATCTCGACTGAGCGCCACGGAGCCAGAGGCATTGCTCCACGTGGCCTCCACCCGCCGCTCCCCACATCCCGCCAGTCCCAGCACCGCCACCATTGCCGCGGTCCGCAGCTGACGCTTCATGTGTCGCTCCTTCGCGGCCTCGCGCGGCGCGGGAATGCCCCTTCCGCCCAGCGCATGGCTGCTGTCCTGCCGAGGAGAGGCGGCCGGCCCTGGTCGCTCACCCTCCCGAGGCCCCCCATGCTCGCCCATCCCGGCTCCGAAAGTCGATTCCTTCCACACCGAGCGTCCGGGTGGCGGACAGTGCCACGCGCCCGCTGGGTGAAACGTCGCGAGCATGGGACGTTCGGGCCGTGTAAAGGTGGGGAGTCGTGTCCCGCCAAGCGCCCGTCATCCTCAGCTTCCGGCGCACCTTCGCGCTGCTGCTCCTGCTGGTCGTCCTACCGTCCGCGGGCCTCTCCGGCTTCGGCGTGGTGGCCATCATCAACGAGCGCGCCGCCGTGGAGAAACGCCTGGAGGCCGCCTGGCGCGGCACCCTGGAGACGCTCTCCCAGGAGCTGCCGCTCGCCATGGACTCCGGACGCCTGGAGGAGCTGGGCGGCGGCATCTTGCGCTTCGCGCTCCCCAACGGAGAAGTCCTCTCCGACCCCGACAGCACCTTCCACGTGGTGGATGGCAAGGTGAGCACCCTGGACCCGCAGCTCGCCGAGTCCCTGGTCACCCTGGTGCCAGAGGTGGGCGCGCTGCCCACCCGTCCCACGGTCTTCTCGCTGTCGGCCGGAGGCCGGGCGGTGCTGCTGGCCGCCGAGCGCGATGGCAACGGGGCGCGCG
The DNA here is from genome assembly GCA_016458225.1 of Myxococcaceae bacterium JPH2. Classification (NCBI taxonomy): domain Bacteria; kingdom Pseudomonadati; phylum Myxococcota; class Myxococcia; order Myxococcales; family Myxococcaceae; species Myxococcaceae bacterium JPH2. The sequence continues at coordinate 248,642 of JAEMGR010000005.1, forward strand.
GCGTGCGGCTGTCCGGGCGAGCCGTGGAGGAGCTGCTGTCGGACAAGGCGGACCGGCGGGTGAGCAACTCAGAGCCCGTGCGCTTCGCGCTGCTCCCGGTGCCACGCGACGGGGGCGAGGGCGGGTTGGTGAACCGGCTCATGTCCGAGGTGGCGCAGGCGCGGCAGAACGCGCTGGGGCCGCCGGTGCTCGCCGAGCGGGTGCTGCCCTCGCCGCTCCAGGACTTCCGCCTGGTGGTGCTGCCCACGGGCGAGGACCCGGTGGCGCGCGCCTCCACGCGCAACCGCGCGGTGTATGGCGTGCTCTTGGGCCTGTTCTATCTGACGCTCACCTTCGGCGTCGTCTACACGGCGCGGGTGCTGTACCGGGAGGCCCGGCTGTCGCGCATGAAGACGGACTTCGTGTCGCTGGTGAGCCACGAGCTGCGCACGCCGCTCACATCCATTCGGATGTTCATCGAGACGCTCGCCCTGGGACGCTTGAAGGACCCCACGCAGACGCAGGAAGTGTTGAACCTGCTCACGCAAGAGACCGAGCGCCTGTCCAATCTCATCGAGCGGGTGCTCGACTGGGCGCGCATCGAGAGCGGGCGCAAGGTGTACCAGCGCGAGCCTCGGCCAGTGTCCGAGGCGATGGACATGGCGCTGCAGGCATTTCGCGCGCAGCGGCTGGAGGGCGGCATGGACCTGCGCGTGGATGCGCCGGCGTCCCTGCCCCGCGTGGAGATGGACCGCGACGCGGTGGCGGGCGCGCTGCTCAACCTGCTGCAGAATGCGTACAAGTACAGCGGTCCGACGGACCGGCGCATCCGGCTCACCGTGCACCAGAGCCGCAAGTGGGTGGAGCTGTCCGTGGAGGACAATGGCGTGGGAATCGCTTCCAAGGAGCGCCGCCGCATCTTCGAGCGCTTCTACCGGGTGGATAACCTGCTGACGCGAAAGACCGAGGGCAGTGGCCTGGGCCTGGCCATCTCCAAGCGCATCGTCGAGGCACACGGCGGCCGCATCACCGTGCGCAGCGAGGTGGGCAAGGGCAGCCGCTTCACCATCCACCTGCCGGTGAGCAAGGCATGAGCGAGGAGAAGACACAGCGCATCCTGGTGGTGGAGGACGACCTGTCCATCCTCACCGGCCTGTCCATGAACCTGCGCTTCGAGGGCTACGAGGTCCTCCAGGCGCAGGACGGGCGCACGGGCCTGGCTCGCGCGCTGGACGAGGCGCCGGACCTGATGGTGTTGGACCTGATGTTGCCGGAGCTCAACGGCTACGAGGTCATCCGCGAGCTGCGCCAGCGAGGCAGGGACACGCCCGTGGTGGTGCTGTCCGCGCGGAGCATGGAGACGGACAAGATTCTCGGGCTCAACCTGGGCGCGGACGACTACGTGGTGAAGCCGTTCGGGTTGCAGGAGCTGCTGGCGCGCATCAAGGCCGTGCTGCGCCGCCGCTACGGAGGACCGCCCGCGGCGCCGAGCGTGACGTTCGGAGACGTGAAGGTGGACCTGGGCCTGCGCACGGTGGCGCGCGATGGCCAGCCGGTGGAGCTCACCGCGCAGGAGTTCAAGCTGCTGGCCCACTTCCTGGCGCACCCTGGCCGCACCTTCACGCGCGAGGAGCTGCTGTCCGGCGCGTGGGGCTACAACTACGAAGGCAGCGCGCGCACGGTGGACAACTTCATGCGCCAGCTTCGCCTCAAGTTCGAGCCGGACCCCGAGGAGCCTCGCTACTTCCTCACCGTGCGCGGACTGGGCTACCGCTTCGAGCGCTGAGCCGCGGGGCTTACCCTTCATCAGGTGAGGGCCAGAGACCTGGCGCTCACCGAAGGGCGGGAGTCCATTCATAGACTTTGACGTCCACGGAGGTCTCCGCGGCGATAACGCCGAGGATCTTCCTGAGAACTCCTGCGTCGCTGCCTCCGAACAGACAGGCCTGAGTGTCGACAGGCCCGTCTCTCAATGCGCTTTTGCAAACCATGATCGCATCAGCCCGCTCGTACAGCCCACAGAAAGGCCCTGCGGGAGCAGGCTCCCTGAACCCCAAACTGCGCAAGAGCGGCGCAAGCTGAGACGGAACATCGGGCTCGTTGCTGGAGAAGACGCCCTCGCACTGCTGGGGCATCCGCTCAACCCCAAAGCTCATGAGGGCGCCCCACGACAACATCTCCCGCAACGTCTCGAACCGGTCGTGAAGTTCGCCGCCTCGCGCATGCCGCATCGTGACTCGCGCATCTGCTCGGGCTGGAGCATCGAGGTCGTAGAAGAGGTGTAGCGGCATCACCTCATCGGACGACTCCGCGATGAACAGGAACCGGGGATCTGCTGCGACCAACCCTTCTGAGTAACATGCCAGCACGCGCTGCGCGGAGAAGTCGAGTCTCGGATAGGCCAGCGGCCCCATGCCTTGCCCCATCCGAGACAGGAACCAGCGATAGAAGGCAGGCAACGGGCGGCCCGCAATCCGCTCGATTCGCGCAACCTCGTCAGACGGGGCGCCACGCCACTGCGCCGAGAGCCCGGGCACAACTCGCAAGAGCAACGCCTCCAACTCGGGCTCTAGTTCTTGTGCAGGCACTGCTCCTCCTTCTCGTCACCAGGGCACAGCATCAATGGGACAATGAGTTCGCAAGATCGACACGGGGGGACCGTCGAGCCATGCGCAAAGGGCTTCGCGACCACCTGAGCATTGCGCTCATCGAAGAACTGTATCGGGGCGGCTGTCGCATTGCCCTTGCTATGAAAGAACTGTTCCGTGAGTCCACTCGGGTAGGCACCTGCATCAAGAGCGAGCGCGAGGGTCTTCTGAGCAGCGCAGGTACCTGGTGGGTATGCCGCAGGCCCCGAGCGGTTGAGCGAGCTCTTCTCTGCACGGATGTCAGCCACGTCCCAAACTGCTTTCGCGTTCAGATCCCCGAAGCGCGCCACCAGGAAGTCCCTCATCCGAGCACGCGTCGCAGCGTAGACCTTGTCATCCGCATCTGGGACATCGATTGAGAGGGACCCAGCGGGCGCGTGCCATCCCAGCTGCGTCACGGCTTCACTGAACTCCCGCAGCGTCACGGCGGACTGGTCCGCGTATTTCTTTCCGCACTTGCACTGGACCACTCCCAGCATCGTTACCAGACGGCGCCCCTTCTTGGCGTTGACCATTGTCTCGAGCTTTGCGGCCAGGGCGGCGGCATCCACCTTCGTTTCCTTCGTCTCCTCCAAGGCTCCGTGCTGCGCCTTGCACAGGGGGCATTGCTCATTCCCGTCGACCACCGTGACCAGACCGGTGTGCTGAAGCACCCCCATCATCGTCGCCGAGTTCGCCGGGCTCCCGCTCGGTCCGCAGTTGTTCAGCATCGGGTCCCCGAGCAGATGGACGTTCTTGCCCTCGATCTTCACGTCCATGGACCCAGGCCCCACGAAGCTCGTGGGACCTTCCACGTTCGCGGAGACCAGTCCGCCCCCAGTCCCCTTGCTGGCCGCATCTCCCTCGGAGCCGAAGGTGGCTCCCCGAATCGCGACCTTCTTGCCTTCAATCGTGACGCTCGTTGAGTAGTTCTTCGGATCCGTCCCGCTCTTGCCGATATTGGGCAGTGGCGTCGGCACGAACGGAGCCGGCGGCCCTGGCATTGTGCACATGTTGGGCAACGTGGCCGCGGCAATCCCATCAGACCCTTCTGTCACCGGAGTCTTGGGCGCATTCACTGACACTTTCGGCATCGGAATGACTCCTCATGACACCTGCGGCGCTTGCAGGAGCATGGCGCCCCGCAGCCCCGAATCGGAACCTGCCATCACCAGTGCACGGGGCCCTCGCGCATACCCGCGCGCGAACGCACGAATCGCCAGGATGCCCCCAAGCGCTCCGAACGCGGCCCCCACATCCCCCCAGCAATCACTGGGGGCCTTGTACCCAGTTGATTTCCACACCGATGGCGCGCGCAGAGCCACGAAGCCCCACTCCTCACTGCGGTAGCGCTCACCATTGATGTCTGCGTAGACAGCGTCGGCGCTTTCCCGGGGAAGTTCGAGTCCCGAGACGGCGCCGTGGACGGCTCGGGTCATCCCCACGCCCAGCGAACCGGTGTCACTGTCGCGCAGGAGCTGCTCCTGCGCCGTGCTCGCCCCTCGCACCGTGGCCAACGAAGGGAGGTTCAGGCGACGGCGCATGCCCGGATTCATCAGCACCAGGGCCCCCACTCCCTCGCCAGGCGTGAACCCACTGCGGACTCCTGGCTGCGCGAACCGACGGTTCCGCTCCAACCACTCGAACGTCTCCGGGTGGAGATAGCTCTCAGCGCCGAGCACCAGAAACACGCCATCCCTGCGCTCAGCGCCCGCGCGCAGGACTCGGTCGACGGCCTGAATGGCGCCAGCGTGTCCCCGCCCCGCAATCTCGACACGCGCATGGGGCGTCTTTCCCTGAAAACGCGCGGCCACGGAGTCAGCAAGCCAGGCCGCGTCGCCCTCGGAGAACCCCGGGCGGGTTTCCGGGAGCGACAGCAACACATCGAGCCTTCCCCCCAAGAAGACCTTCGGGTCGAGCTTGGTCTCGAGTTCCTCCAGGACACTCTCGACCATGGGCTTCAGGCGGTCTCGGCCGTCGAGTCCACGCCCGAGAAGTGAGTCAGCGGCAACCACGACGGGGGACCCGCGCGCATCCACGAAGGGATACTCAGCGTAGCGCGAGATGCCCGCACGCACTGCCGCCGCGCTGCTCTCCGCCGAGTGCCCCACGGGCGTCCGTGCGCCAACGGCCACCACATCAACCTGGGCGCTCATCGCGAACCTCCGAGTTCGACGACTTCCGTCTCGTCCAGATAGTCCGCGTCCGAAGCACGGACTCGCAGGGCGCTCTGCCACACCAACGCGAGGCGTCTGTCTTCAGGCTCCACGAGAACTGTCACCAAGCGACCGCCGTGCTGCTCTCGCCGCGTGCCAATGCGCGTCACAAATCCGAGCGAGATGCGCGGCAGCTCGAAGCGCAGCACGCCGTCGGGCGTCATGTTCAGGAGTTCGACTCGCTCCGCCCCGACCAGGAAGGTCTCGGTCCGCTGGTCCGTGGGAGCACTCAGCGCGAAGGTGGCATCGAAGTCATCCGGAAGCAGCGGCTTCTTCGATTGCGCCCACTCCACGTCATACGTTCCCGCGAACTTGCGTCGCGGCATCCAGGCTGCGTCGATGGCGCCAAATCCCGCCGGTCCCACTTCCGAGGGAACACCCCGGGGATACTCGATGGAATGGGCAAGCGTTCCATCCACATGGGCGTCTCGGACACCCTAGCCACGCCCGATGGGGTTCCGTTCGTCGAGGCGATGCTCGCGCGGGTCAGGCGCGGTGACATCCTTCCCCCCAAACGCCAATTCATATCGAATCGGGCGCGTGGTGAAGGGCCGAGGCGTCGTCACTTTCACGCCGCGCCAGCCGGCCTCATACAAGCGCTCCCCATGAACGAGCAGTTCCTTGGAGAGCCGCCCCACCCGCAGCGAGACCGGTACCGTTCGAGCAGGCGTTCCTCGCGGCGCATGGGCATGAGCGTTGACCAGGACGTCCGTTCCTGGCTTCGCAGCGAGAAGCTCGGAGTCGTAGCGCAGGCTCGATTGACCGGGCTCGCCAAAGTATTCGGGCACCAATATCGGAGGCCGCTGCGCGTCCGCGAGCAGCAGCGTTCCCCTGGCGCAATGGCAAACGTGGCCTTGACTGCGACAAGCCACCAATGGACCCCGTGTTTGTCGCGAGTCCAGTTGCGCTCAACCGCGAACGCAGTGCGATTCTTTACCCCCACATGGAGGAGGACGTTAGGGAGCCACCATTCCACTGTCAAAGACTGCTCAGGAAGCCAGGCGCGAGTGGCTTTGGAAGGGCTTGGCAGGCGAGGCGCAGGGAGTCGTCAACTTCCCAACAGTGTGCAGTTGGCCCAGACGGACTCCGCGGAGAAGCGAACCGTCGAGGTCGCCGCGGGGCTCACAGCCCCGCGACCCCGAGGTAGCGGCTGTCTTCCAGGTCGAAGGGCTTGCCGTCGAAGCGGCCGTAGCGCTCGCGCGGGGTGAGGCCGATGGCCGTGAGCGCGGCCTCCAGTTCGTCCGGCGTGAAGTGGCGCAGCTTGAGCCTTCGGATGGGGCTGGCTCCGCCGGGCACGCGACGCTCGCGCAGGTGCCGGGCGAACAACGGACGCTTCGGCTCCACCGCTCCACCCGGTGCATCTTCGTCACGCGCGAGCACCGGCTCACGGGGGGCGTTGAGCACGTCGAAGACGAACGTCCCGCCCGGCGACAAGTGGTGGCGCACCGTGGCCAGGAAGCCATCCAGGTCATCGCGCGTGGACATCAGGCCGAGCGCATGCTGCGGCGCGAGCACCAGCGGGAAGCGCTCCTCCAGACGCAGCGCGCGCGGATCCACCGAGTGGAAGCGCACGCGCGCGGACACGTCTTCGGATTCGACGCCGCGGCGCTCCTCGGCCAGGCGGACCATCACCTCGGACGGGTCCACGCCCACCACCGTGAAGCCATGGCCCGCGAGCGCCCACGGCACCCGACCGTTGGCCGAGCCCAACACCAGCACCGGTCCGCCGTGCTCGGTGGCCTGTCGCGTGTAGAAGAGAAGGTCCGGCTCCTGTCCCACCAGGGACAGCGGGGTCCGCCCGCGCGCATCGTTCCCAGACATTTGCCCAGGCACTAGCACGGTTCGGGCTCGGGCCGGGACCTCCCGTACCCAGGATGGGAAGTCGGCTGCCCACCCCCTGTCCGAGAGCGGACGCCCCGCGCGGCTCGGACTCCCGGATTCCCTGGCATCGGGCTTGCGAGGCCGCGGATGGGGAAGCGGGCCTCCCTACGAGTGCCCGACTTTTCCTCCTGGGGGATGGGCGGCCTATGAAGCGGGGATGGAGAGCGACCCAAGCGCTCGTCATGGCGAGCGCGATGTGGCTGGCGGGGTGTGGTTCGAGCGGAGGTCACCCGGCACAGGGAGATGAGGACGCCTCCACGGACCCGACGGGAGAGCCAGGACCTCCGGACTCAGGCACCGACCTCGGGGACGGCGGAGACTCGATACCGGACGCAGGCGACGATGCGGGTACTCCGGACGCAGGCCCTCCCGACGCGGGGTCGGATGCGGGCACTCCGGACGCGGGCCCTCCCGACGTGGTGCTCACCTTCCCCGCGACGCCGGGCTGGCAGTTCTACGGCCCCCAGCAAGGCGGTCCGCGCTTCGTCTTCGCGGTGTCGTCCGACCAGGGCGGCAACATCTGGGTGGCGGGCGGCGAAGAAGGGCTCTTCCTGCTGAAGAAGGGCGAGGCCACCTTGCGCCACTTCACGATGGCGGACGGACTGCATCCCTACGGCCTCATGCGCGACGGCAAGGGCGGCCCGCCGCCCGGGGACAAGTACCTCAAGGTCATCTCCGTGGCCGGAGGCAAGTCCGGCACGGTGTTCGTGGGCTACGAGGGCAAGCCCGTGGCGAAGGGCAAGCCCACGTGCGAGGACGAGTGGGACCAGGCGGACAACGAGGGCCGCCCGCCCGACGCGAGCGTCTACAAGAGCGGTGACGCGGACAAGGTCTCGCTCCAGCAGGACGGCACGCTGCACGTCGTGCACTACGACATCCACACGGGGCCCAACAAGATCGCCGTGGAGAAGCGCGGGCGCGAGAAGGTCTGCACCATCTACCGCATCGCGTATGACCCCAAGACGAGCAGCGTGTGGTTCGGCGGCAACCACGGCTTCGCTCGCGGCGACGCGGAGTTCGATGGGCACGTGCCCTCGTGGTGCTTCGACCCGCGGCCGTACACCCAATCGGGCTTCCGCTGGGACTACGTCTGCACGGGCGTGCTCGAGCACGTGCACCCCGCCATCAACGGCAGCGCGCCCAATGGCGGCGACGTGCTCCTGACGGACCGCTACTTCGGCGTGGCCGTCACCGAGAACAGCGACGTGTTCTTCGGCGGGCAGATCCGCTCGACGCGCTTCTATTACGGCTCCAACGCCAACAATTACTGGGAGGCGCAGAAGCAGACGGAGAACGCGCCCTACGTGTCCAACCGCATCGACATCTGGCAGGACCACGTGCAGGGCGAGAGCTGGCCCTACCCCACCGAGGCGGACCGCGTGGACGACCACGTCTCCGCGATGTCCATGGCGGACAACGGCGACGTCTGGGTGGCCTCGTTCACGCACGGCCTCGCGCGGCTCAGCCCGAGCGGACAACTCCAGGGCACCGTGACGAGCCAGCTCATCAACTACACGCCCGCGGGCCGAGGCAAACCCGCCATGGCGCCCACGTCCGCCGTCGCGGTGGACCATTGGGACGGCAGCGTGTGGGCCGGCGGCAACTGGTGGGGCGGCATCACCCGGTTGAAGGGGGGCTCGGCGATTCCGTATGGAGACGCCGCGCTGGGACGTCAGCTCATCTTCGGCAGCGTGGCGGACATCCAGATGGACCGCTCCAGCCCCAATCGGAAGGTGCTCGTCGGCTTCGCGGGCTACCTGGGCACCGATGGGCGCGTCGTCCCGGGCGCCCTCGGCATCTACACGGGCGAGTGAGCGCTACCGGGGAACGGTCCGGTACTTCTCCAGCAAGGCCTGCTGCCGGCTGACCAGTGACACCTGCCGCCCCGCGAGCCACATGCCCAGCGGGCGGCTGGACACCTCCAGCGGGTCTCCGTTCCAGAGCACCACGTCCGCCGTGGCGCCTGGAGCAATCCGGCCGACGTCCAGGTTGAACGCGTCGGCCACGTTGGCCGTCATCGCGCGCAGGGCCTCGGTGTGCGGCAGGCCCCAGGCCACCGCGTTGCCCGCCTCCTGCGCCAGCGTGCGCACCATGCCGGGCTCGCCCATCCCCGAGACGAGGACCTTCACCCCGGCTTGCGTCAGCAGCACCGCCGCATCCAATCGGCTGCTCAGTCTGTCGAAGTCCGCGGGCAGGTTCTGCGTCGGCTGGAGGATGACGGAGACCTTGGCCGCGGCCAGCTCCGGCGCCACCCGCCACGCCTCGCCACCTCCGGCGAGCACGAGCCTCAGGTTGTACTCGCGCGCGAGTGACAACGCCGCGCGGATGTCCGACTCACGGTCGGCGTGGACCACCACGGGCATCGCGCCCGCGAGCACCGGCTGCAGCGCCTCCAGGTCCAAACGACTCGCCGCCAGCTCGCGCAGCCGACGCGTGTCGAACTCCGCCTTGCGCCGACCGTACTCGCGCGCGTCGAACAACAGCTCGCGCAGCCGCTCCAACACCATGGCGCGCGAGCCCGAGACCGCGTTGCGCCCCAACAGCCCCAGGTTCACGTGCATGGCCAGCGACGCGCGACGCAGCCGTCCGTCCGTGTCCACCGCGGCGCTCTGCCCCGCCACCAGTCCTCCCGAGGGTACCGACACCACGCTCGTCACGCCGCCCAGGCGCGCCACCGGGAACGCCGCCGACGCGGGGTTGAGGCTGTCACTCGCCTGAAGCGCCGCGCGCAGGTCCTTCTTCGCCGCGTCGCCGCGCGGGCTCTCGTCCTGCGTCGAGTCCTCCTGCAGCACCTCCACCAGGCCCAGCCCGGTGAACGGCTCCACGAAGCCCGGCGTCAGCACCCGGCCCTTCCCGTCCACCTCGCGACATCCCGCGGGCGCCGAGACGCCCGCGCCCACCCGCGCCACCTTGCCGCCGTCCACCACCACCGTGGCGTCGCGCAGCCACTCCGCGCCGGTGAAGGCCGTCACGCCGCGGAACACGGTGCAGGCCCCCGGCTCCACCGCCAACGGGCGCGAGCACGTGGCGTCCTTGCCCGACTCGCAGCGCGCCGTCAGTCCCAGCGCCGCGAGCGTGGGCGCGGACGCGGGACGCGCCACCAGGTGGCCTGTGGCCTCGGCCAGCGCGCCCACCTCGAAGTCGCTGTCGTCCACCGGGCCCGTGGCGGCGTCAAACGTGACGACGCCGTCCGCCCAGACGCGCTCCGCCCGCGCGTAGACGCTCAGCGGATGTCCGCGCCACAGCACCACGTCCGCCATCTTCCCCGGCTCCAGCGAGCCGGTGACGTCGTCCACGCCCATCACCCACGCGGGATGGAGCGTCACCCAGCGCAGCGCCTCCTCCTCGGAGATGGGGATGCCCGCCTCACGCGCGCGCCACAGCGCCTTGGCCGCCTCCTGGTTGAGTCGCTGGATGCCATAGGGCGAGTCCGAGTGGATGACAGCCCGGCCTCCCGCCTGGGACACCAGCCCCGCGTTCTCCGGGATGCCGTCCCACGCCTCCAGCTTGTAGCCCCACCAGTCCGCCCAGGTGGCCACCGCCACGTGCTCGCGCGCCAGCGCGTCTCGCAGCTTGTAGGCCTCCAGCCCGTGGTGGAAGGCGCGAATCTGGAAGCCCGCCTCGCGCGCCACCTGGAGCATCACGGCCATCTCGTCCGCGCGGTAGCAGTGGTTCTGCACCAGGATGTGGCCGCGCAGCACCTCCGCCAGCGTCTCCAGCTTGAGGTCGCGCAGCGGCGCGGGCCCCGCCTCCTCGCCCTGCTTCTCGTGCTTGCGGCGCCAGTCGTCCCACTTGTCCAGGTACTCGCGCGCCTGCGCGAAGGCCTGTCGGTAGCCCGCCACGTTCCCCATCCGGGTCGACGGCGCCACCTTCTTCTCCAGACCGTATGTGTTCCGAGGATTCTCGCCGCACGCCATCTTCAGCACGTCGCGAGCGCCCGGGAAGCGGACCTCGGCGGCGGAGCGTCCGAAGTGCAGCTTCACCGGGAAGCCGCGCCCGCCAATCAGGTTGGCGCTGCCGGGCAGCACCAGCAGCGACGTGACACCGCCCGCCGCGGCTCGGCGCAGGCCCGGGTCCTGCGGCCAGAAGGAGTGCTCGGCGGAGACCTCGGCGGTGACGGGGGCCGTGGCCTCGTTGCCGTCGTCGTTGGAGAAGCTGGCCGGCGAGGAATAGACGCCCAGGTGGCTGTGCGCGTCGATGATCCCCGGGGTGACGTACATCCCGGTGCCATCCACCTCCTCGGCGCCGGGCGGCGAGCGCACCTCGGAGTCCCGTCCCACCGCGACGAGCTTTCCGTCCACGAACGCCACCGCGCCGTCCGCGATGGCCGGACCCGAGGCTGGCATCACCGTGGCATGACGCACCACCACCGCCCGAGCCTGCGTCCACGTCCGGCTGGGCGCGGAGGGCTCGCGCAGTTCCTTGGAGTCCGGGAGCGTGGGCGGGACGGTCGCGCAGGCCGTCACGAGGAGCAGCAGGCAGGAGCGCTTCATCATGGGGGGTCGGTCGTACCACGAGCGCCCGGGCCTCGCCCGCGCCTGCCCGGCAACGGGGCGACCGCGATGGCAGGACGCAGGAAATCACCACGCGGCGCGAAGCCGTCTAGAATGCCGTCCCGTTCATGCCCCCCTTTCCTCCGTCCCCCATCCCCACGCACACGGTCGTCGGCACACGGGCACAGGGGGAGCGGCTGTCCGCACAGCAGTTCCACCTGGTGCTCCTGGATACCGAGCGCGCTGGCACCGTCTATCCACTCGCCAATGAAGCCCTGCGCGTCGGGAAGTCGTCCGACAACGACGTCGTCATCGACCACCCCACGGTGAGCCGCAACCACCTCGTCGTGCAGCGCCAGGGAGATCGCTTCCTCGTCCAGGACCTCGGGTCCACCAACGGCACGTTCCTCGACGGCGCCCAGGTGCGCGAGGCGTACCTGCGCCCCGGCGCGCTGCTGGAAGTGGGCGACGTGCGCCTGCGCTTCAGCCCGCAGATGGCGCCCGTGCAGGTGGAGCCCACGGTCGAGGACCGGCTGGGCGACCTGGTGGGCCGCAGCGTGCCCATGCGGCAGATTTTCGCGCTGCTCCAGCGCATCGCGCCCACGGACTCCACCGTGCTGCTGGTGGGCGAGACGGGCTCGGGCAAGGGCGCGGGCGCCAAGGCCATCCACAAGTTGAGCCCGCGCGCGTCCGGGCCGCTCGTCGTCTTCGACTGCGCCAGCGTCTCCGACTCGCTCATCGAGAGCGAGCTGTTCGGCCACGAGAAGGGCGCGTTCACCGGCGCGGTGAGCCAGCGCATCGGGTGCCTGGAGCGCGCCAACGGCGGCACGCTGTTCCTGGATGAAATCGACGACCTCGCGCTGGACCTGCAGCCCAAGCTGCTGCGCGCCATCGAGGATCGCGAGTTCCGCCGCCTGGGCGCCTCGACCCCCATCTCCTTCAACGCGCGCATCGTCGTGGCCAGCAAGAAGGACCTGTGGGCGGAGACGCAGGCCGGCCGCTTCCGCGAGGACCTCTACTTCCGCCTGTCTGTCTTCACCGTCGTGCTGCCGTCCCTGCGCGACCGCAAGGAGGACATCCCGCTGCTGGTGGAGGCCTTCGCCGGCGAGGGCCTGTGGGCGCGGCTGCCGGAGAAGATTCGCGAGCAGTTCCTCGGGCACACGTGGCCGGGCAACGTGCGCGAGCTGCGCAACGCGCTGGAGCGCGCCCGTCACATGGTGGACATCCCCGAGCTGGCGGGGGACAGCCTGCTGCGCGAGTTCACCCGGGACGTGCCGGCGGCCGAAGGCGACTCGCTCTCGGTGGAGTTCACCGGCCCCTTCAAGGTCTGCAAGGACGACCTGGTGCGCGCCTTCGAGCGCGAGTACCTCACGCGCCTCCTAGGCCGCGCCCGGGGCAACATCGCCCGCGCCGCGCGCGAGGCCGAGCTGGACCGCAAGCACCTGTACTCGCTGTTGCACAAGTACGGGCTGGTGCAGAGCGAGAGCGACTGACGCGGGGCCGCGGGCCTCAGGGCGCGCGGCACGCCGGGTCCAACAGCTCCGGCCGGTACTCGAAGTGCATCGTGTCGTAGTGGTACCAGCGCCCTCCCCAGATGAAGCCCTCGGCCTCGAAGGCGTCCACGAGCACCTGGGGGATGGCGTTGGCCCAGCGCACCGGCTCCTTGGGCTTCTGCCATTCCCAGTAGTGCGAGCGCGCCACGTTCAGGTCGAGCGACACGCCGTAGGAATGCGCGCTCTGCCGCTTCGTGTTCGCGATGGTCCGCCAGTTGAACGTGCCGCCCACCTTGCTCACGAACGGGCGCAGCGACGCGTCGGCCGCGAGCAGCGCCTCCACGCGCTCGGCCACGCGGCGGAACGCGGGCGCCACCTTCGCGTGCACCCGCAGCGTCGTGCCCGCGAAGACGACTGGCACCAGCGCCGCGCGGACCTGCTCGGCGGAAGCGCCGTAGGTGGCGTGGAACAGCGGATCCCACCGGATGCGGCCCGGGTCATCATTCACGCCCGTCACGGGCACCACCGGCCCGGCCCGGTACGGCAGCGACAGCGTGTCCTCCAGGTCCGGTGCGTCCAGGCGCTCGTCGAACGACTTCACGCGCCCATCGTCGAACGGATACGTGGGCCCCTCCGCCGCGAGCTGGAAGCCCCAGCGCCCCCCTTCTTCCTGGACGGGCCGCACCGCCGGGTACCACTTCGCCAGGCACGCGAGCGCGGCGGGCGGAGCGGCGCTGCCCGCGTCAGGCCCGGAGGCCCAGGCAGCGGACGAGGATGCGACGAGGACGAGCAGCGTAAGGCGCGGAAGCCGGAGGGGGATGGACACGGGGCGGCATCTTCTCACCCCCGGACGCGGAGGGGGACCCAATGGCAGGCATTGGACATCTCTTCAAAACCCGCCCAGTCGTATGAACCCTCGTGGCATGGTGACACGGGATTCGCTGTCAGCCCCCCATTCAAGGAGGATGAAGATGCGTCGATCTCGCTGGCTCGGAGTGACGGTTGCGGGCTTCCTGGCGCTGCAGGCCACGGGATGCTTCGGGTCGTTCGGCCTGACTCGGAAGATCTGGCAGTTCAACAAGGACGTGTCGGGGAACAAGTTCGTCCAGTGGCTCATCTTCCTCGTCTTCGTCATCGTCCCTGTCTACGAGCTGGGCACGCTCGCGGACGCGCTCGTCGTCAACAGCATCGAGTTCTGGTCCGGTGACAAGGTGGTGGGCAGCGCGGACAGCCCGGACGGCAACACGCGCATCGTGCGCCTCAACGACACGGACACGCTGGAGATGTCGCGCGACGTGGAGACCGGCGTGATGCGCATGGAGCTGCGCCGCGAGGGACAGGCGCCGGTGGTGCGCTACTTCGAGCCGCTCGAGGACGGCATGGTCGCGCGCGACGACACGGGCGCCCTGCTCATCCGCGCGCAGGAGCAGCAGGATGGCGCGGTGGTGGTGACCAACGCCGAGGGCACCGCGCTCACCGTGCACGCGCGCGACGCCGTGGACACCGCGCGCCAGCTGTTCCTCCAGGGCGGCGCCGAGGCCCTGGCCCAGTACGCCACGCACCAGGCCCCGCTCGCATCGCAGGCCCTGGCGCTCAACACCTGCGCGGCGCGCTGAAGCCCCTCCGCGCGGACCGACCGCGGAGCCCCCTGAAGGGCTCCGCGCGTCACCCCGCGACTCAGGGCTGCTCGGGAGGCGGCTTCACCTCGCCCGTCTCGGGGCCGAAGCCCGCATCGAGCGCGGTGGCGGAGAAGGTGCCTTCCATGCTGCGGCCGGCGCCGTAGGCATCGCCCTTGCGGAACGACAGCGAGAAGTCACCCGAGGTGGCCTCACCCGGGTTGCCGCCCTTGTCGAGCACCAGGTCTCCGCGCTCCACGGGGCCGAACATGCGCGCGGGCTCGCCCGCCGCCACGTGCACCACCGAGGCGCGGTCCTTGCCCGAGGGCGTCGTGCCGCCCAGCGGAAGCTTGGCCCCCGGCTTGAGGTCCAGGCCCTCGGTGTCCACCGTGAGGCGGGCGACGAGGTCCACGTCCATCCCGTTGTTGCGGAAGTAGCTGACCTGGAACGCCTCGGCGTTGCGCCGCACCTCCACGCGCGACACGTCGCCCGTGGGGAACAGCTCCGACACGCTGCCCGACAGGGAGTTGTCCCCCCGTCCACACGCGAGGATGCCCGCCGCGCACGCGAGGCCCGCGAGCCCCAAAGACACGAGCCCCCGGCCTCCGCGCGTCATCGCTCCACCGCGAGCGTGAGGGTCCCCGAGGACGGCACGCGATAGAGCACCACGCGCTTGCCCGACGACAGGAACGCCAGCTTGGGAGACCAGCCGCCCGCGCTGTCCACCAGCACCTCGCGCCACGTGCCGGAGATGCGCGTGGAGATGAGGAGCTGATCATCCGCGGGCGTGCAGCTCGTCTCGTTGCGGCCCGCCTCCTGCGAGCAGACGTGGAACGCGATGGCCGGCTCGTGCGTGGTGGGGTCGAACGCCAGCGACGGATACCAGCCGCCCGAGCCCGCCTGGAACACCGGGAACGGCAGCGACCAGTCCCCCGCCACCGTGCACTTCGTCGCGGTGGTGCCAGCGCACTCCGTATACGTGAGGCGGTC
This sequence comes from Myxococcaceae bacterium JPH2, assembly GCA_016458225.1. Taxonomy (NCBI): domain Bacteria; kingdom Pseudomonadati; phylum Myxococcota; class Myxococcia; order Myxococcales; family Myxococcaceae; species Myxococcaceae bacterium JPH2. The sequence goes on from JAEMGR010000005.1 coordinate 263,937, forward strand.
CGAGTTGCGGTCCACCACCGCGATGCCGAAGCCCTCCTGCGTGTCGTACGCCAGCGAGGCGCCGAGCTGCGTGTTGCCCACCGCCTGGACCTGCAGCGGCGCGGACCACGTGGCGCCATCCGCGGTGCGCCGCTGGAAGAACACGTTCTGGCCCGTGGCGTCCGGTCCACCAAAGGCCTGGTCGCTCACGAGCGCCGGCTGTCCGCCCGCCATGATCATGTTGATGTGGCCACCGTAGGCCTTCTTGGAGTCACCGCCCGCGGCGACCACGCGGTGCTGCCACGTGGTGGGGCCACCCGTGGCCACCTCCAGGTCGCTGCCCGCCCAGTCCTGCTGCGGGAACTGGCCGTCGTGTCCATCGCGGTACGCCACGATGGCCTCCGAGCCCGAGAACACGAGCGCGGGGTTGAGCCCCACCAGCAGGCCCGTGTCGCTGACGGCGTTGCCCGCGCGGGCCTCGTCGCCCCGGCGCACCGCGATGCGCTCCGTCCAGGTGCCCTGGGCGTTGCGGTACGACAGCGCCATGTCGCTCTGGAACCAGAGCACGGATTGATCGCTCCCGCCGCCCAGGTAGGCCACCACGGGCTGACCGTCCGGCCCGAACGACAACGACACGCCGAACACGCGCTGCACCGTGGCGATGGCCTCGAAGGTGCTCGCCACCTGACCGTCGCGCACCTCGCGGTAGCGCAGCTGGAAGTCCTTGTCGTTCAGCTTGGCGAAGTACACCACGCCGATGCGATCCTGCGGCCCCACCGCCATGGCGATGGACGAGATGCGGTGCAGCTCGCTGGGGTCGGCGTCGACGGTGAGCCGCACGAAGGGCGAGCCCGCGTTCGGATCCTCTCCGGGCTTGGGTCCACCATCCGGGTTGCCCGGCTTGTCGTTGCCACACCCCAGCGCGAGCGCCAGGCACAGCGCATAGGCGTGCCGTCTCATGTGCATCGTCTCCTTGGTTGTCTGCCGCATCGGGACGCCATCCTATTCCAGCGTCCCACGCGTGCACCTCGCGCGAATGCACGCCTGCCCGTCGCCAACGCGTCGCGAGGCGGAGTGGTGGCTGCACCCCACATGACGTGGACTCTCACCCTCACTTCGCGATGCAGTAGCGATGCAATACAGCGCGCCAGACACGCGCTAGGCTTCGGGGCCTATGGCTCGCGCGCGTCCGTCCTCGAAGCGTCTGTCTCGGCGCTCCTTCATCCAACGCCTGACATTCCTGGGAGGTGGCGTGGTGCTGCTGGGCGGCATCGCGTGCAAGCGCGGCTCGGATGCGCCGCCTCCGCCCGCCCCCCCCGCGTCCACTGGCACCACGGCGAAGGGACAAGCGCTGCGCACCTTCTCGCGCTTCGAGTACGCCACCGTGGCCGCCGCCGCCGAGCGATTGCTGCCGCGCGACGAGGACCCCGGCGCGCTGGACGCGGACGTGCCGATCTACATCGACCGCATGCTCCAGACGCCCGAGCTGACGCAGATGCGCCATGACTTCGTCACCGGCCTCGCCGCGATGGAGCGCCGCGCGCAGCGCATGTTCCAGACGGGCTTCGCGCAGGCCACGCCCGCGCAGCAGGACGAGCTGCTCGCCATCTTCAAGGACAGCCCGCAGGGCAGCGGCGAGGCGCACTTCTTCGAACTCCTGATGGTGCTCTCGCTGGAGGGCTTCCTCGGAGACCCGTCCTACGGCGGCAACCAAGGCAAGGTGGGCTGGCGCCTCATGGGCTTCGACATGGTGGGCACCGTGGCCATGGCGCCGCCCGAGGGCTACGACGGCCCGAAGTGCCTGCGCGAGTGCGGGAGCCACCGGTGAGCAAGCCCGAGGTGGATGTCTGCATCGTCGGCAGCGGCGCGGGCGGAGCGCCCCTCGCGTTGGAGCTGGGCCGCGCGGGCTTCAAGGTCGTGGTGCTGGAGAAGGGCGCGCATTACCAACCGCGCGACTTCGTCCACGACGAGATCCTCAACAGCCGCCGCAACTTCTTCATGCCGCTGCCCTGGGAAGAGCCGCACCTGGTGCGCCGCGGCCCCAAGGAGCGCTACGAGCGCAGCAACACCGCGTGGACCGCCAACTGCGTGGGCGGCGGCACCGTGCACATGAGCGGCTACTTCTACCGGCTCAAGCCGGTGGACTTCCGCCTGCGCTCCACGCTCGGCCCCATCCCCGGCAGCACGCTGGCGGACTGGCCCATCTCCTACGAGGACCTGGCGCCCTTCTACGACAAGGCCGAGGCCGAGATGGGCGTGTCGGGTCAGGCCGTGGCCCATCCCTTCTTGGAGCCGCGCTCCGGCCCCTACCCCCTTCCTCCGCTCGACACGCACCCCATCTCGGGAGAAATCGACAAGGTGTGCTCGGCGCTCGGCTGGCACTCGGTGCCCACCGCGCGCGGCATCATCAGCCGCCCGTACAAAGGCCGCTCCGCCTGCGCGTACTGCGCGCTGTGCGGCAGCTACGGCTGCGAGATGGGCGCCAAGAGCGGCACCAACGCCAGCCTCATCCCCGCCGCGCTCGCCACGGGCAACGTGGAGCTGCGTCCCGGCTGCATGGCGCGCTCCATCGAGGTGGACGCGCGAGGCCGCGCCCGCAGCGTCGTCTACCTGGACCCCGACGGCGTCGCGCAGGAGCAGCCCGCGCGCATCATCGTGTCGTCGTGCACCGCGGTGGAGAGCGCGCGCCTGCTCCTCAACTCCACGTCCAACCGCTTCCCCAAGGGGCTGGCCAACGGCAGCGGGCTGGTGGGCAAGAACCTCCTGTTCAGCTCGTTCGGCGAGTCGCGCGCCACCTTCCGTATTTCCAAGCAGAAGGCCGCGCGGCCCTGGCTCACGGACCCCTCGCCCTTCGTGAACCGCAGCCTCCAGGACTTCTACCTGATGCCGGACGCGCGCTTCGGCTTCCGCAAGGGCGGCACGCTCGGCTTCATGTGGACGCACCCCAACCCCATCTTCGCGGCGGTGGGGATGGCGGGCTCGGGCAAGAACGGCGTCTTCGGCAAGGAGCTGAAGGACCGCATGCGCGCGTATCGCGACTCGCGCATCCTCCAGTTCGAGGTCTACGCGGAGTTCCTCCCCACGCCGGGGACGGCCGTCACCGTCGAGTCCGGCGTGAAGGACAAGTACGGCATCCCCGTGGCCGCCATCACGTTGGACCGGCACCCCATGGACTTCGCCGCCACGCGATTCCTCGTGGACCGCGGCGAGGAGGTCCTCATGCGGTTGGACCCGGATGACGTGCAGCGCGTGGGCATCGCGGGCGAGACGACCATCCTCCAGCACGGCACGTGTCGCTTCGGAGACGACCCGGCCAGCTCGGTGCTGGACAAGAACTGCCGCGCGCACGAGGTGCCCAACCTCTACGTCGTGGACGGCAGCTTCATGCCCACCGGAGGCAGCGTGCCCTCCACGCTGACCATCGCCGCCAACAGCTTCCGCGTGGCGGACCACCTGGTGCGCACGCTCAAGGGGTAGAGCCGCGACGGCGCGAGCGCCCTGGCGCGCTCGCGCTACCGGTTGCGCAGCGGCGTCACGTCCACCTTCACCACGTAGCGCGCCTGCATGTCGGACTGAATCTGGATGAGGTGGTCGCCCACGCCCGTCACGTCCGCCTCGCGGGTGAACTCGCCGAACTTCTCCATGCTGTCGATGGCGAGCTTGCCGGTGATGGCCTCCCGCTTGCGCGAGCGGCAGCCCTCCTCCTGGAAGACGATGGCCGTCTCCTCGCCCGCCGCCGTCACCTCCTCCAGATAGAAGTGCACCTTGATGGTGGAGGCCTCGGGCACCTGGACGATGAGCTGCGTGGAGCCCGGGAAGCGGCCCTCCGCGTAGCTCTCCGGCCCGAGGATGCAGCCAGCAATCTGGCTGCACACCGGCCACGAGGCGTTGCAGGCATCCAGCACGCGCGGCCCAATGAACTGCTCACGCGAGCCGCCACAGGCAGACATCATCGCCAACGACAAAACACTCACCACCATCTGGGCCCGTCGGCCAAACACTGTTACAAGTGAAACCATCTTCTCAACCTCATCCAAGGAGTGGATGTCCATGCGCCTGAAGACCCTGTGGCTGCCCATCATCCTCATTGCCGCGGCGGGCTGTGGAAACGATGACGAGAAACTGCCCAACTCGCCCCAGTTGGTCATCGACCGCAATGCCATGCAGTTCGACACCGAGTACAACAGCGGCACCTACGTAGGGCGCTCCACCTACAACACCCTCTACATCCGCAATGGGGGCCTCCAGACACTGGAAATCACCGACATCGCCGTCTCGGGCCCGAGCGAGTTCAAGCTCACGCCCCCCGAGGGGTGGACGGCCGGCCAGCCGCTGAAGCTGGAGACGAACGCGAAGACCTTCATCCAGGTCACGTTCTCGCCCAAGAAGGCGGGGGACTTCACGGGCAAGCTCACCGTGCAGTCCAACGCCGCCAATACGCCGTCGCTGGAGATTCCGCTGACGGCCAAGGGCATCAATCCGTAACACGCAACAGCCGGGCGGGAGCGTTGGCTCCCGCCCGTGCGCAGCGCCGGGCGGAATGTCTGGCATTGCCGCCACCGCGCTCACTGGCGGGTGAACTGGCAGCCTCCCGCCCACTTCGAGCCCGCGCCGCCATCCGGCAGCGTCGTGCCGCCATCCTGGGTCACCAGCGGGCACTGGTACTCGTTCTTCCCATCCGCCGTGACGTACGAGCGCGGGTACGTCCCGTAGCCGGTGCGCAGCGTGTAGTTCACGTGCGCGTAGTCGGTGCGCTCGGTGGCGGACACGGCCAGCTTCATCTGCCCGCCGCGGATGAAGCGCCGCTCCAGACAGGCGCAGGCGTAGGGCGCGAGCGTGACGGTGGTGGTCGCCGCCGTCTTGTCCATCTTGTAGAGCGGCTGGTAGCTGCTGAGCGGCGCGGAGTTGGTGGTGTGCCACGCGCGCATCGCATCCCCGCGGAAGGCCAGCGTCAGCGGGTCGCCCGTGCTCACCGTGGAGACGGGGTAGCAGTTGGGGCCCATGCCCGCGTCGGGCACGGTGCCGCCGTCCGGCGAGCCGCCCTTCATGTCGCCGTCGCAGAACGTCACGTCCAGGGCCAGCCCGTGCGGCGTGCCGCCGTCCGCCAGGTTCTGCACCTGCCACTGCACCAGCCACGCGGAGTCCTCGGGCTCGGGCAGCGCGGGGAGCTGGTAGATGTACGTGTCCACGTCGGAGGGCACCGCGTCGTAGTCATTCGGTCCGCGCACGCCCAGGCCGGTGACGCGGTCATTGGGGCGCAGCCGGCCGTAGCCGTGCGACAGCTCGCCCGACACCGCGAACGCGCTGTCACTGCCCGGCGCAGGCAGGCTGCCCGCGCCCACGCTCGCGAGGGTGAGCGCGTGCGGCTGCTCGACGCCGCCGCTGTAGGCCGACACCTCGGCGGTGTCCTCCGCGTCCCAGACCACCTCCAGCTTGTAGTCGCGGTCCTCGGCCCAGCGCTTCGTCTCGCGCACCACGAAGACATACGTGATGGAGCCACCGTGGCCAGGCACGGGGATGGCGCCCTGGAAGTTGCTCAGGCCGGGGAAGCGCGCGGGGTCCGCCTCGGAGCGAGACGAGTGCACGCACATCGCCTGCGTGTACGCGTTGCAGTAGTTCTCCACCAGCGCGCGGGCGCTCGGGTTCTCCGAGTAGCCCTTGGGGCACGCCACGGGGTCGGTGACGCAGGCCGTGCGCTGCGCGGGCAGACCCGTGCCCGTCACCACCTGGGTCAGGACCAGCACCTCGCGGTCCGGGAACACGCCCTGCGGCAGGGGCAGCGGCTCGAACCGGCCGCTGTTGGCGCCACCCGACTGCGGCACCACGCGATAGCGCAGCACCGAGGGCGCGGACGCCGACGGCAGCCGCACCGCATACCAGTCCGCGTCCGCCGTGTAGCCCAGGCGTCCGGTGAACGTCAGCGTCGCGCCCACGCTCCCCGGCGTGGTGCCGTCCATGGTGAGCAGCGTGGCGCGCTCCGCCACGTCGTTGTCGCCGTTCTGGTCCTGCTTGTCCTCCTCGTCCATGACGCGCACTTCCACGTCATAGGGCTGGCGCAAGTCCCCCTGCGGCGCCTCCTTGTCCGTCCCCGCCTGATAGCCCTTCACCACCAGCGTCCAGGTGCCCGGGTCCTTCACCTTGCGCGCCGTGGCGAGCACGCCCGGATGGACCTTGGGTGACACCTGGTCCTCGGACTCCTTGCCCAGGGCGCCCGGACGGCGCAGCTCATAGGACAGGCGGTAGTTGGGCATGAAGCCCTGGTCCGGCGCGGTGACGCGCACGTAGGCGATCTTCCCCGCGGTCAGCGGGAAGGAGTACTGGTCCACGTCCCCTTGCGTGGACAGGTAGCCGTGCTGCGTGCCCACCAGCACCGCGCCCTGCGCCGCCAGCGGGATGGCCGTGGGCGTGGTGTCATTGGGCTCGTTCGTGTCGGGGTCTTCCACCACCTCCACCGTGAGGCGGTACGGATTGCGCGCGTCGAAGTTGGGGCGCGAGGGGTTGCTCGGAGAGTCCTGCACGAGCAGCAACAGGCGCGTGCCGCCCTTGGCGTACGGCAGGATGATGTCCACCGGCTGGGGCTGCCCCTGTCCTGGCACGTCCTTCTTCATCACCAGGCTGCGGTCCTTGCCGTCCGCGCCCGGCTCCAACAGGTTCAGCGTCAGGTTCACCGCCGTGCTCGACGCGAGGTACGCGCCGGTGATGTGCACCAGCGTGCGCGCGTTGGCATTGGCCGGGATGGTGATGCTGTACCAGTCCTGGTCGCCGCCCTTCACGTCCCCCTCCAGCGCGAGGAAGCGATCCAAGGGCTGGCCGGGCTTCAGCTCGCAGTCGGGCAGCGTCAGCGCCTCGTCGCGGCTGTTGCACAGGTCCACCACCGTGGGGTTCTCGGGCGGTGGCGGCTCCCCGCCCCCCGAGGAGCAGGCGGCGGCGAGGAGCAGAGCGACGGGCAGGAGTCGGGCGTGGGTGCGCATGGGGCTCTAGGGGGTGGGCCGGCCGAAGCAGCCGTCCACGAAGTCCTCGGGGTTGACGCGGATGACGCCGTCCGGCGGGGACTTGATGCCGCCCACCGGGTAGCGCACGTTGTCCACGCGGAAGGTCCGCACCAGCGTGCGCGAGGACGGCTCATCCGCGGGCACCATGGCGAAGGACAGGTACAGGTCGTTGTGGCCGGCGCCACGCAGAATCACGCCCGCGTCCGGGCCACCGGCCACGCCACCGTCGGACACGAAGTCCTGCGTGGGCGCCAGGAGCACGTTGTCCACGCGGAAGCGGTAGCACTGCCGCCCGTTGACGTCCGGCGGGCCGTCCGCGAGCACGCTGTAACGGTAGCCCTCCGACGCCAGGTGCGCGGTGTCCACGGAGAGCGGGCGCATGTGCATGCGCAGCTCCGCGCGGCTCGTCAGCCCGTCGTTGTCCGGGTCCTCGTCCAGGTCATCGCTGGAGCCCTGCGTGCCGCCGCGCCACTCCACGCCGTCCGGGACGCCGTCGCGGTCGCTGTCCACCAGCGAGGCGTTGGTGCCGATGAACTGCTCATCGCAATCCAGCAGGCCGTCGCAGTCCGTGTCCTGGTCGCGCAGCGCGGGCGGACAGCCCTTGTCCAGGCCACCGCCATCCGGCAGCGCCACTTGCGTGGGATTGAAGTCCACGCCGCGCTCCCGGTAGTACACCTCCACGCCGTCGCTGAAGCCGTCCCCGTCCGTGTCCTTCCGGTTGGGGTCCGTGCCCAGCTCCGCCTCGCGCGCGTCGCTGAGGCCGTCTCCATCCGTGTCCGCCTCGCCCTGCGGGCTGCCCGGTGGCGCGGAGAAGTTGGAGGCCACCAGCTCCTTCAGCGTGAAGGCGCGGCGCACCTGACCGAACTGGAAGTTGAGGAAGTTGATGGGCTCGTTGTTGCGGAAGTCGCGGAAGTTGCCGCCGCCCCGCCCCGCCATGTCCTCGAGGAGCTGCGCGTCCTGGTTGATGATGCGCAAGGGGCAGCCACCATCGCCCACCTCGCCCGTGTCCGTGACGTCGCAGCGCGTGGTGACGGGCTGCGTGGGATTGAAGACGTGCACGGTGTTGACCTTCACGTCCTCCACCAGGTCGCGGAGCTGGCGGATGCGCACCACCGCGTCGCCGCCCACCAGCTCGTCGCGCTGGTCGTTCGTGGGGTGACCGTCCGACAGGAAGATGACCGAGTAGCGCGCGAGCGCCAGCGCCTGCGCGCCATCCGGGTTCTGCCGCGCGCGCGAGATGTCCGTGTTGATGAGCGAGTAGATGTCCGCCAGCGGCTTGACGAAGTCCGTCGAGTCCCGGTTCGGGGAGGTGTCCTGGTTGCGGAAGGTGAGGAGCTGCTCGGTGAGCTTGTTGCGCGCGGCGGCGTCCAGCTTGGACACCTGCACGAAGCCATCCTCGGGCGGCGGGCCCGGGTTCTGGGTGAGGAACGCCGTGGTGCTGCCGGCGAACAGCATCACCGCGATGGCGACCTCCTCGTCCTGCGGCAGGTTCTCGATGAGGTCCACGAGCGCGGTGGCGCGCGTGCCATCTGGATCGCTCACGCGCATGGACTGGCTGGCGTCCATGGCGACGACAATCTTGATGGGCCGGCGGACCTCGTTGGCGCCGAGGGTGCAGAAGCGCCCATCGAACGCGACGGTGCGGTCCGCGGGCACGTCCGTCTCGCGGCGCGGGTCGTAGAGGTAGCTATCGGTACAGGCCACCACCACGGCGAGCGCCGCCAGGCTGGCCACGAGCAGACGTCCGGTGCGACTCACGTCTATTTGCTCCCCTGCGTCGGCGTCACGCCGACACACTGTCCCTGGTCCTTCCACGGGTCCGTCATCTGCCGAGGCTCACGGAAGTCCCTGCTCTCGAAAGCCAGCTCGGGCCCCAGTGGAACACGGATGCTGGGGGGAGCGTACTGGGCCCAGGCGCAGGCCGTGTGCCACACGCCGTAGTCCGTGGCCACGCCACTCTCCGGGGCCTCCGCGAACCAGACCTTGAAGAGGTTGAAGCCCTGCTTCACGCCGGGCCGCGAGGGCTTCGGCTTCTTGGACTCGTCCGTGCTGTCCTGCGTGGTGACGAGTTGGAGGTTCGTCACCGTGAAGTCGTAGCAGATGCTCTGGTCGGGCCGCACCTCGGCGATCTTCGTCTCGTACTGGTAGCCGAAGCGCTCGTAGAAGGTGCGGTCGCGGCGCGTGGGGTCGCTTCCGGCGCGCAGCTCCGCGTCATCCGGAATGCCGTCGCCGTCCGTGTCCAGCCCGGCCACGGTGGCCTGCAACGGATTGAGTCCCCACTTGGACTCCAGGCCGTCCGGCGCGCCGTCGCCATCGCTGTCCACGATGCCCTCGCGCGTCTTGAGGTACTGCTCGGCGAACTGCGACAGCGCATCGCCGTCCGTGTCGCTGCACGAGCACTTGGGCGTCAGCGGAGACGCGGGGTTGCAGCCCCGCGCGTCCAGGTCGTTGGAGGGCCGGAAGCCCTGGTCCCACCTGCGCCACTCGAAGCCGTCATCCAGACAGTCGCCGTCGCTGTCGGTGTTGAAGGGGTTCGTCTTCAACTCGACGCTGTTGTCCTGGTCGTCCGGGACGCCGTCGCCGTCGCTGTCCAGCACCCGCTTGTCCTCACCGGGAGCCGAGCTGAGCGACTCCACGAAGAGCGTCTTCATCACGTTGGGCGAGGCGAAGGACGAGTAGTCCAGCGCGCCCAGGCCCAGGTTGGAGATCTCCGCCGTGTCGTTGAACTCCTGGTACACGCCGTTGCCCATGTCCGCGAAGCGCTTGAGCAGCCACGAGGCGATCTTCTTCGCCGCCTGCGGGTACTGCGCCTGGGGCACGCCGGGATACGTGCCGTAGATGTCCTGGCAGATGGGGCCACACGCGCGCACGGCCTCTTCGTTGAAGAGCAGCACGGTGTGCATGCGCACGTCGCCCACGTTGTACTGGTCCTTCAACTCCATCAGCCGGCGCACGTAGCTGAAGAGCTGGTAGTTCTGGTTGCGGTCCGTGCCCACCTCGAAGCCGGTGATGGCGTCCGTGGTGCTGGTGGCGTTGCAGAAGCTGGTCAACGAGTCGCGCCACGTGAGGTCCGGGGAGTCCGGGCTCGCGTACGCCGTGAGGTTGTCGTTGGCCGAGCAGCGCGGATACGGCGTGCCGTCCGTGAGGAACACCACCACGTAGCGCGTGCGAGGCAGCAGCTCCGGGTTGCTCACGGAGGTCTTCTCGATGTCGCTCGCGATGACGCCGTAGGCGTAGCTGAGCGCGCCCTGGTAGTCCGTGCCCTTGCCGAGCTGGGACTGCAGGCCGCTGATGTAGCTGTCGATGTTCGCGTCCGGCTTGGCGAACCGGTCTCCCGTCACGTTCGCGGGCCAGACGTTCTTCACGTTGGTCTCGAACGGCGCGATGGACACCGTGATGTTGCCGCCGCGGTTGTCGTTGATGTCGCGGAACTGCTTCACCAGCTTCTTGAGGGCGCGCACCCGCGCGGGCTCGGTGACGCCCGGCGGGATGATGGCCTGCACCTCGGCGCGCTCGCAGAAGCCGCTGCCCTCCTGCGAGCCCGGCGGATCCGACACGCACATGCTGCCGGACTCGTCGACGACCACCACGACCTTCACCGGGAACCCCGAGGGGTTGGGTGGGCGGGTGCACACCCGACCGGTGAGGGTCAGGCGGTCATCGAGGTTCGTCTTCTCCTGAGCCTTGGGCTCCAGCAGCGTGTCGGAGCAGGACAGGAGGGTTACGGCCAGGAGGCCCGTCACCCAGAGCGGTGAAGCGGTGAAGCGGCGCATGCGAAACGAGCCTCCTGTCATGGCAATGAGATTACTCCGTCCGACGGCGGCGCAGCAGCAGGCCGAGCAGCGCGGCGCCGAGCGCGGCGGCGCTGGTGCCAGCCGGCAGCGACGTGCAGCCCGAGCCTTCGTCGTCCTTGCCCACCTTCAGCTTCAGGCTGGCGATGGAGCTGCGCTGCGCGGGGAACACACGGTCGGCGAACGCCAGGTTGGCGGTGAGCTGCAGCTCGTACTCACCCTCCTTGTCCGGCTTGAAGTTCGGCACGCTGCCGTCCACGTAGGCGTATTCCCAGTGACGGCTGTAGGTGACGGCGCCCTTCGGGTTCTCCACCACGGAGTTGGAGCCGGACGGACGCTTCACCACGGTCCACGTGTACTCGATGGCCGCGCCGTTGCGGTTGGCGAAGAGCGGCGGGCGGATGGCGTCGCCGGCCTTGTCCAGCGTCATGCTGCCGCCGGTGCCCACGGTGAACGGCGACTTCGGATCGAGGCAGGCCTCGGCGTTGTTCTTGTCCAACACGAGGCAGAAGTAGTCGTCACAGGCGTCGCCCTTGCCGTCGCCGTCATCGTCCGACTGGTCGCGGTTGGCCACGAGCGGGCAGTTGTCCGGCGCGCCGTCGAGGACGCCGTCGTTGTCGTCGTCCACGTCGCACGCGTCGCCCTGGCCGTCGTCGTCCGAGTCCTTCTGGTCCGTGTTGGCCACGCCCGGGCAGTTGTCGTAGCTGTCCGCGATGCCGTCCTTGTCATCGTCCGTGCGGCACAGCGCGGGGTTCTCCGGCGGGCCCTGCAGCGGGTTGGCGATGAGCGGGCAGTTGTCCTGGCCGTCCGGCACGCCGTCGTTGTCGTCGTCCGTGTCGCAGACGTCGCCCTTGCCATCCTTGTCCGCGTCCGCCTGGTTGGCGTTGGAGACGAGCGGGCAGTTGTCCGCGGCGTCCAGCTTGCCGTCGTTGTCGTCGTCGGTGTCGCAGTCATCGCCGATGCCGTCGCCGTCCGTGTCGAGCTGGCGGACGTTGGACTGCGCCGAGCAGTTGTCGCAGGCATCGCCCACGCCATCGCCGTCGCCATCGAGCTGATCGCGGTTGCTGGCGAACGGGCAGTTGTCCTTGTCGTCGGCCTTGCCGTCGCCGTCCGCGTCATCGGTGTACGACAGCGTCTTGCCGTCGTCGGTGTAGGCCACCCAGACGGAGCAGCCGCAGCCGCAGCCGCACCCGCCGCCCTCCTCCTTCGGGCGACCGCATTCGTCGCCCAGGCACTCCGGATTGTCGGGCGCGTCCTGCGCCTGAGAAACATTGGGGGTGAGGACCAGGAATGCGCCAAGCGCCAGCGCGGGAGCAATGCGTGCGAGTGTCATGTTGACTCCTTTCAGCGCGGGACTCTTAGCAAGAGGCGATCCGTCGCCCAGCGATGCATCGAGTTCAGCAGTTTCAAGCTCTTGGACGACGACTGAGACATTGCAAGGCAGGTGTGTGGGGGGCGCTCCCCAGTGAGAGCGAGGGGGAGACCCCACACCTTCACGGCGTCAGATTCCGAGCACGAAGTCCTCGGGCACGAAGCGAACGGTGCCCGCGGGGGTGCGTCCGTCCTGGGTGCTGTAGCGGAAGTCCTGGATGAAGAGCGAGCCAATGCCCGCGCCGCGCGGATCATTGTCCCGGCCGACTTGCAGGTACAGGTAGACCTCGTTGGTGCCGGCCGGGATGCGGACCCCGGGGATGACGGGGTTGGGGCGCTCGAGCGTGGGGACCAGCGAGACGTTCTCCGCGCGGGCGCGGTAGCACGGGCGATTGTCCACCGAGGGCGCGGCCTCTTTCAGTGAGTAGCCGTAGCCGCGGTCGCGGTGGAAGTCGAGGTCGGCGCTGAGCGGATCCGAGTGTGCCTCCACCTCTTGCACGTTGGTGAGGCCATCGCGGTCGCTGTCCTGGAGGTCCTCGGGGACGAGCGGATTCGTATGAGACAGCGCCTCCACCAGGTCCGGCAGGCCGTCGCCGTCCGTGTCGCCCATGCAGGGGTTGGTGCCCAGCACGCGCTCCTCGCAGGTGTTGAGGCGGTCGCCGTCCTCGTCCAGGTTCACGTTGCAGCCGTTGATGATGTCCACCTTGAGCGGATCCAACCCCATGCGCAGCTCGATGCCGTCCATGAGGCCGTCCTGGTCCGTGTCCGGCTGCGTGGGGTCCAACCCCATGGCGCGCTCGTCGTCGTCCGACACGCCGTCACCGTCGCTGTCCGGCATCAGCTGACCGTCGCGCACCTGCACGTTGCGGTTGAAGGCGAAGAAGCGCTTGAGCTTCAGCGCGTTGTTGAGCGGCGCGTAGTTGAGCGAGCCCAGCGCGGAGGGCAGGCCCGCGATGTCCGTCTCGATGGGCTCGCTGCCGCTGGCCTTGGCGATGACGGCCACCTCCGCGCGCGTCACCGGATCCGGCGTGGCGCCGCGCACATAGATGGGCTGCACGGAGACCTCGCCCGCGCTGTACTGCTCGGTGAGCGCCTTGAGTTCTCCGGTGGCCGCCGTCAGCTCGCACTTGCTGCACTCGGCATCACACAGGCGCTGCGCCGCGGGGCTCTCACCGCAGTTGGCGCCGCTGCGCAGGGCCTTGCAGCGCGAGTCGATGCCCTCGTTGAAGCCGGGGTTGGCGCAGCTCAGGTCCTCGCTGCGAACCACGAGGCCCACCACGTAGCGCGTGCGCGCCACCGCGCCGCGACACGACGTCTGCATGTCGCCGGACAGCAAGCTCTTGGAGAGCTTCAGCGCGGAGCGGATGCTGTTGGGCCCCGACTCCTGGTAGCTGGAGTAGCGCGGCAGCACCTCCTGGAAGCTGGAGGCATCCGTGAAGCTGCCTTGAATGCCCGTGGCGAACGTGTGGTACGCGACGAGCCCGAAGGAGATGTACGGGCCGGAGAAGCGACTGGTGAGCGAGGCGAGCCCATCCGTCGCGAAGCCCACCATCTCCGTCTCCACGCCCGCGCCGCCCTGCAACGCGAAGAGTGCCTTGACGGGGAACGCGTCGCCGCCCGCCACCGGGACGCAGATGTCGCCCTCGAACGCGGCGCGGTCCTTGGCGCCGCCAGCGCGACCCTCGAGCGCGTACAGCCCCGCGTCGGAGCAGGACAACAAGCACAGGACTGGAACGAAGAGCGGAGCAGCCCGCGAGAGTGCGCGCATCACTGGGATTGTAGACCTCAGGCCCCCGAGGTGACGCAAGTCACGCCGTGGAAACCCATGACCGGCACGCAGCGGGGCCAAGGAATTCGGCCGGTCGTGGAACAAGGTGGCGCGAACGGACCGCGCCATAGGCTCGGTGGCGCGAACGGACCGCGCCATAGGCTCGGTGGCGCGGGCGGACCGCGCCATAGGCTCGGTGGCGCGAACGGACCGCGCCACGGGCTCGGGGTTACAGCGTGAGCAGGAATCCGAGCAGATCATCCCGCTCCTCCGGAGTCAGTGCCGAGGCGTTGCCGTGACGCGGCCCCGACATGTCGAGCACGGCGCGCAGCGCGAAGCGCGAGCCCACCGTCAAATGGTCTCCCTCCACCGCGTAGCCCGCGGCGCCGCTGGTGAGCATGGGCCAGATGTCCCACGCGCCCACCAGCGAGGGCGGCGCCGCGCCCACCACCTGGTCCTGCATCTCCAAGCGCAGGGGCAGCGCCACGGGCGTGCCCACATCCAGGTACTGGCCTCGCGTCGCGGGTGACTCGTCCAGCGTGTAGAGCGGTGCGGGGTGACAGGCGACACAGCCTCCCTTCCCCTCGAACAGCTCTCGCCCGCGCGCGGGGTGACCCGTGCGCCCATCTGGCAGCGGAACCTCGTCCCGAGGGGCGCCGGCCGCGTCCCGGTAGGGATTGGGCGGCGTGGTCATGAGCGAGGTGAAGAGCGCGAGCGCCTCCACCTCCTCCTCGGTGGGGTTGGGATTGTGGAAGCGGTTGCGCCCGCCCACCGTGCGCGCCGTCTCCGCGATGCTGTGCGTGCTCGCGGGCGTGAAGTACGGCGGGGTGTCGCGGCTGCCCAGCGCCGTGGTGGAGCGGTAGATACGCATGGGCCGCGTCTTCTCGTAGAAGACGCCCCCGGTGTGCCCCTCCAGATGACACGCATCGCAGCTCATGCCGGTGCGCCCCAGGTCCGCGTAGTAGAGCACCTGACCCAAGCGGCGCCGGGCCTGCGCGCGCGGCGACTCCACGGGGAGCTGGCGCAGCACGCGCGCCCCTCCCTTGCGGGCCTCGCTCACGTCCACCACCGCCACTGTGTGCGTGAAGCGGTTGAGCACATAGAGCGTGCGCCCATCCGGAGACAGCGCGAGCGCGCGCGGTCCCGAGTGCAGCTCATCTCCCGCGCGGCCCTTCGTCGACAGGTCGCTCGCGGGACGGATCCGCGGCGTGCCCTCAGGAGGAGGAATGGCCAACTCCTGGAGGACCGCGCCGCGCGCCGCCTCGTCGCTCGTCACCAGGGCCTTCACGTCGAGCACGCGCACGCGCCCCAGCGCCACATCCGCCGCGTAGAGCAGCCCCGCCGCGTCGTCCAGCGCGAGCCCTTCCGTGATGCCCGCGCCGAAGCCTCGGTGCCGCACCATCTGGCGCCGCGCGGGGTCCAGCACCGCCACGCCGCTGTTCGCGCTCACCTCCATGCGCTGGGCGTTGGGCCCCACGTTCGGCCCCAGGCTCGCCATGAAGACACGCGCCCACTTCGCGCTGGCCACGAGCGCGCGCGGCGCCTTGCCGCCCATCACCTGCGCGCGAAACGGCTCGGTGTTGCCGCCCACGATGGAGACGCCGGGCCGCGGCACCACCGTGCCCACCTCCGCGCCGTCCTCCTCACGAAGCAGCACCACTTGCCCGGTCTGGAGACTGCCCACCGACAGCAGCCCCTGGAGCCGCGCGAGCGCGCGCGGGTTGGGGTCCACCGGCGTCACCCAACGCTCGCGGCCATCGTCCAAGCCCACGGCGCGCACGGTGTCGCGGATGTGCTCGGCCACGAAGGCCACGCCGCGCGCGCCATCCACCTCCAGGCCTTCCGCTCCCTCGGGGGCGGGAAGGATGCGGGGCGCCTGGTCCAGCGCATCCAGCGCGTACAGCCGCAGCTCCGGTGCGAAGCGGTGCGCCACACCGAGCCACGCACGTCCCGCCGCGTCCTTCCACGTCGCGAGCGCGCTGGGACCGTCCGCTGTCGCGAGCGACACCACGCGCCCCTGCTCCACGTCCAGCGCGTACACGGTGTCGGTGGGAGGCGAGGCGATGAACAGCGTGCGGCCATCCGGCGAAGACACCATCGCCGCGAGGTCCGCGAACGCCGCGTCGTTCACCACGGTGAGCCGCGCCGACCCTTCTGGCGCGGGGCCCGCGTCCGCCGCGAGCGTCACGTCCACCACGGCCTGGGGCAGCTCGGCATCCAGCCCGACCTCCGCGGGCAGGCGCGCATAGGCATGACGCGCATCGACGACCGCGAGCGGAAGCTGGCGCGAGAGCGGGGCGCCCAGGGCCAGCTTCAACCCCGGCACCAGGTTCTCGCCGTACACCGCCAACGGCTGTGATGTCTGATTGCTGGTGAGCTTGGGCCCCACCGACACGAGCCTCGGACGAGGTCCCGCCAAGGGGGGCGAGGAAGACACCCCCGACGCGGGCGTGGCGCCGCGCAGCATGAAGAAGCCCGTGGCGCAGAGCACCAGCGCGAGCGCGCAAAGCACCACTCCATTGCGAAAACCACCCATCACGATGACTCGGAGCCTCCGCGCGACAGCATCCACCATCCCTCACGATGCCGCGATGACTTCGGTTGCATCTGCTCACATGAATTGCAAGCGGCGCATGAGGATTCTCACGCCACCTTTCCAGTCGGCTGGCAATCCTGGCCGCTCAGCGTGGAGCGTCCGCCACACTGGGGTGGAGTGCCCCCCACACTTGATCCCACGCACACGTCACGCGGCACGGGACTGTGCGTTGACAGCTTGGGGCGCGCATCGCTTAACCTGCCGATGATGCGACGCTTCCTTCTCTTCTCCGCCGTCGCCGTTGCGCTCGGCTTCGGACCGCTCCCCACCGCCAGCGAATCTTGGGCTCAGGGGCGGACTCGCTCACCTCGAACCGCGAAGGCCGCCAAGCCCGTGTCTGGCAAGGCACCCAAGAAGGGGGGCAACAAGACGCCGCCGCGCATCGAGCCGCGCGCGGGCTCCGCTGTGAATGACCCAGTGACGGGTGACGCGGCCACCGCCTCGGCCGCTCCGCCACAGCGCGGACCGGCACGCATCGACTTCGATGACCGGCTCATCCAAGGCCAGACAAACAAGTCCGGTGCCGTGTATCTGTATGACCGCAAGGAGCTGAAGACCCGGTCGATGATCCGCGAGCGCGAGAGCTTCCGCTCGGAGACGCTCGCCACGGTGTACGACCAGTAGGGCGGCGGCGCCCACCAGCCCTCGAAGGGAGCGTCACCGTTGAGCGGTCAGCCCACTGTCCTGCAAGTCGTTATCCTCCGCGACGGCCTCCTCGTGGGCACGGAGGTGTTCATCCCTGGCACGTACGCGCTGGGCTCCGACCCGTCGTCTGATTTGCGATTGGACGACCCCACCGTGGGGCCGCGCCACGCAGTGCTCTATTTCCAGAACGGGCGCACCGCCATCCAGGACGCGGGCTCCGCCACGGGCGTCTTCGTCAACGGCCACCGCGTGTCCGCGTGTGAGATCCGCTCCGTGGACGAAGTGCTGTGCGGACCCTTCGTCCTGAAAACACGCGTGCTCGCGCAGCGCCCGCCCGAGGCCAAGCCTCAACCGCCGCCCGAGGTCGCCGCGCTGTTGGGCAGCCCTGCACCCGCGCCCGGCGCGCCGCAGCCGCCCGCGGCCGCGCGGCAGCTTCGCCCCACGCCGAGCCCGGTGCCTTCGGCGTCTCAGCCACTGGCGGCCACCGTCCCCGCCGCGCGCGTTCCGCTTTCCGTCCGCCCGCCCGCCGAGGCGCCCCAGGCCCCCGTCGCCGCGCCGCCTCCGGCACCGCCCGCCATGGCGCCCGTGCGCGCCGCGCCGCAGCCGATTCCCACGCCGCAGCCCACGCACGCGCATCCGCAACAGCCGATGCACGCACAGCAGCAAGCGCATGCACAGCAGCAGGCGATGCATGCGCAGCAGGTGCAGCAGCAGGCGATGCATGCGCAGCAGGTGCAGCAGCAGGCGATGCACGCGCAACAAGTGCAGCAGCAAGCGATGCACGCACAGCAGGCGATGCACACGCAGCAGCAGGCGATGCACGCGCCACAGCCGCAGCCCATCGCGCCGGTGCCCCCCAACACCGTGCCGTCCGTGCGCCGTCGCTCCTCGCCGGAGCCCGAGCCCACGGAGTCCGGGCTGCTCCTCGCGGATGATCTCCTGGCGGACATGCCGCCCATGCCCGTGGCGCAGGATGACGGGCCGCTGCTGCGCGAGACCGCGCTCCCTGCTCGGCCCACGCATGCGCCGCGCATCGAGGGCGGCAAGGGCGCAGCGCAGCTCTACCTGGAGCTGTACTGGGGCGCCGTGCGCCGCGACGCGCGCCGCTTCGCTCCCGACGCGAAGAAGCCCGTGCTGGCCTCGCAGGACGAGACCGCGCCCATGCCGCTGTGGGGCTTCACCTTGCCCCAGCAGGACGCGGCCTTCGTCCTCGCCGAGTCGCGCAACGGCGCCTTCCGCCTCTACGTCCCGCCCGGCACGGACATCGAGAAGTCCGGCTCGGATGGTCGCTTCGCGCCCGTCACCACCGCGGCGCTCGAGTCCGATGGCAGCCGTCGCTTCATCACCTTGCGCCAGGGCGCCGCCGCGCGGCTCACCCAGGGCCAGATGTCGCTGGTGGCCTACTCCGCCCTCGTGCCCGAGCGCGTCTTCGTCAATCCGCTCAAGGGCCTGCCGTGGCTGACGCTCGCGCTCCTCGCCATCTTCGGCGGTGGGCTCGGCTCGTTCATCGTCACGCGCCCCAAGCGCTCGGACACCGCGGACTTCACGCAGAAGAACCTGCCGCCCGTGGCGCTGCGCCTCATCGCGCCGGAGCCCAAGAAGAAGGAAGAGGCGAAGAAGAAGCTGGAGGCCATCAAGAAGAAGGCCGAGCCCGTCAAGGAGAAGGTCGTCGAGAAGGCTCCGCCCAAGCCGGTGAAGGAAGTGGCTCCGCCGGTGAAGCCTCCCCCTCAAGTGGAGAACAAGGCCCTCAAGGCGCTCGCGAAGCTGTCCGCCGCGGGCCCTCCGGCCAATGACCTGCTCGCCGCGGTCGACAAGCTGGGCAGCGGCCCCGGCAGCAAGAACGTCAAGACCTCCAACTACAAGCTGTCCGGACTCATCGGGAAGGCGCCCATCGCCAACGCGGGCACCGGCATCTTCGGGCTCGGCGGTGGAGGCAAGGGCGGCGGCGCCACGCTCGGCGCGGAGCTGCTGCGCGGCAAGGGCGGCGGCGGAATCGGCGCGCTCGGCGCGGGCAGCGTGGGCAAGGGCGCGGTCGGCGGCACCGTCACGCGCGCCACCGCGCGCAGCATCTCGTCCGCCCAGGGCACCGTGGATCGCGAGGCCGTGGCCAAGGTCATCAACAGCCACTTGCAGGACGTGCACTCCTGCTACGAGCGCGCGCTGCTCAAGGACCCCGGACTCGCCGGCAAGGTCGTCCTGGAGTGGAGCATTGGCCTCAACGGCAGCGTGACGTCCGCGAAGACCAAGTCCTCCACCCTCCGCAATGCCTCCGTCGAGGCCTGCATCCTCAGCAGCTTGAAGACGTGGACCTTCCCCGCCCCCAAGGGCGGCATTGTCATCATCACGTATCCCTTCCTCTTCAACTCGGTTGGCTACTGACGCGGGGTCCCCCTCCCCTCGCCACGGCCCGCCACCCGCCAGGAAACACCCCACCGTGCGATCCGTTCTGCTCATCCTCCTGTGCCTGGTGCCCGGCTTCGCGCGCGCGCAGGCCGAGGCGCTCGAGAATCCCGGCACCGTCTCCGCGGTGCAGGACCGGCTCTACCGCATGCACCACGAGCTGACGCTCGGCGTGGGCGTGCTGCCCGCTGACGCCTTCTACAAGGGCTTCGTCGGCGCGCTCGGCTACACGTACCACTTCAGCGACACGTTCGCGTGGCAGGTGGGCCGGGGCATGTACAGCTACAACGTGCAGACGGGCCTGCGCCGTCAGCTCGAGCGCGACTTCGACGTGGCGCCCACCGCCACCGCGTTCGAGGACCAGGTGCAGTGGATGGTGGGCTCGGACCTCGTGTGGAGCCCGCTGTACGGCAAGACGTCCATCCTCAACAGCAGCGTGGTGCACTTCGAGGCGTTCCTCCTGGGCGGCGGCACCGTGGTGAAGGTGCACCGCTCCGACGGCTTCCGCCCCGCCATCAACCTGGGCGTGGGCCTGCGCATGTTCTCCGGGAAGACGGTCTCGTTCCGACTCGACGTGACGAACAACGTCGTGTTCGCGGGCACCTCCCGCATCATCAACGTCCCCACTGTTCAGCTGGGCACCGCGTTCAACTTCGGCGCCACGGAATGACACCCCGCCCTCTCATCGCCGCCGCGCTTGCGAGCGCCGCGCTGCTCGTGTTCCCACCGGCCGCCTCCGCCGCCGTCCCAGACGGTGGGCTGGCCATGCCCCCGCCCCCCACGGGCACCACCACGCGCGCCAACGCGTCACCGGCGGACGCCGGCACGCCCCCGCCCGCCGATGGTGGCACCCCCTCGACCGCCGCCGAAGCGCCTCCCCCTCCGCCCAAGAAGGTGGAGGCCGGCGTCTTCGACCAGGCGCTTCAGGACTACTTCGCCGGCAAGCCGCGCGCCGCCGCGGGCCCGCTGTATGCGTGGCTCCAGGCCACGCCCCGCACGGACGAGAACTACGCCTGGGGTCAGTACTTCCTCGCGCGCAGCCTCATCGACCTGGGCCTCACCCACGCGGGCGCGTCCTATCTGGCGCGCATCGCGCGGGAGCGCACCAACCCCAACGTGCTGCCGCGCGCGCTCGACGTGCTCAAGGACCTCACCGACCGGCCGCACGACGAGGTGATGATCGACGAGCAGGTCTTCGGCGCGCTCGACCTGGGCTTCCTCCCGGACGAGACGGGCGCCTATGCCCACTATCAGCAGGGCATGGTGGACCTGCGCGTGGGCAACGAGCGATGGGCCAACACGCACTTCTCCAAGCTGCCAGAAACCTCCTCCGAGGCCAGCCGCGCCAAGTTCGCGCTGCTCGTCACGCGGCTGCGCCAGGTGAAGGACCCCTCGGACGAGATGGTGAAGGACTTCCTCGGCCTGTCCGAGGACGACAAGCTCACCCGCGACGCGCGCAACGAAGCGGCGCTCGCCGTGGCGCGCCTGCGCTACGAGCGCAAGGACTACCCCGGCGCGCTCGAGGCCTACGGCAAGGTGAAGCTGCCGGAGTTGGACCCTGGCCGCGCCAGCCTCTACCTGGAAGAGGCGTGGACCCGCTACAAGCTGGGTGAGATCCGCGCCGCGCTGGGCATCCTCACCACCCTGGATGCGCCGTCCTTCCGCGACGAGTTCCTCCCGGACAAGTACCTCCTGCGCGCGCTCATCTTCCGCGACCTGTGCCAGTACCTGCCCGCCAAGCGCGCCGCCAAGGAGCTGACGCGGCGCTACGCGGACTCGCTGGAGTCCGTGCGCGGACGCGACGACCTGACGCAGGACGTGCGCCTGCGCCGGGCCGCCAATGCCCACGGTGGCACGCGCCGCGCCGCGCGCTTCGTGGAGGTGTTGGACCTGGAGGGTGAGCGACTGGGCCGCTACGCCGGCAGCTTCGGCGACCGCCTCTTCGCGCACCTCACCAAGCTGTATGACCTGGCCCACGCCGAGGGCGTGCGCGTGTACGAAGCGCGACTGGCCGAGGCCGTGCGCCAGGAAGCGGACACGCTGCTGCGCGCGTCCGAGCAGGTGCGCCTCATGGAGTACGAGGTGGGCCTCAAGCTGTACGAGCGCGTGAAGAAAGGCGCGAAGGTCGTGTCGCCACAAGACGAAGAACTCCTGTCACCCGCCCAGGTGGCCTTCCACTTCGACGGGGAGTACTGGAACGACGAGCTCAAGTCGTACCGGGTCCGCATCGAGAGCCGCTGCATCGAGGAAAACCCATGACCGGCACGCTCACCGGCCTCATCGCCGCCGCGCTGCTGACCGCCACGCCCCCCAGCGGCGTCACCCGCCCCGGCCCCAACCTCAACCCCATCGTCTCCAAGGCGAAGGAGCGCGAGGAGCTCATCTCCAAGCTCAAGCGCGACATCTTCAAGGTGGACCGCGCGCTCGGCGAGACGGAGAAGCTCATCTCCAAGAGCCGCAACGCGCCGTACCTGCCGGACCTGCAGTTCCGTCTGGCCGAGCTGTACGTGGAGAAGAGCCGCTACGTCTATTACCTCCAGGCCGAGTCCCGGCCCGAGGGAGCCAGCGGCGCGCTCGTCTCCCCGGAGACGCGCCTGCTCAAGCAGAAGGCGGTGCAGCTCTACTACCGCCTGCTGCGCGAGTACCCGGACTTCAAGGACGGCGACCAGGTGACGTTCTACCTGGCGCACGAGCAGCGTGAGCTCGGTCAGTTCGACGAGATGCTCAAGACGCTCGGGGACCTGACGCACAAGTTCCCCAACAGCCCGCTGCGCCTGGAGGCCGAGCAGATCCTCGGCGACCACTTCTTCGACAAGGCGGACCTCGTCGAGGCGGAGAAGCACTACCAGGCCATCCTGGAGGCGCCGCCCTCGCCGGTGCACGACCTGGCCCGCTACAAGATGGGCTGGATCCGCGTGAACCAGGCCAAGCACGCCGAGGCCGTGACGTTCTTCGAGGCCGCCGCCGCCAGCGCTCCCTTGCCCGGCGTGGACGTGAAGAAGGCCCTCAACGTGAAGCGCGAGGCGCTGCTGGACCTCGTGTACAGCTACACCGAGGCCCGTCCGCCCAAGGGCGCGCTCAACTACTTCGAGAAGCTCAGCGAGAGCCGCGCCACGTACTCGCTCGCGCTCGACAAGCTGAGCAACCGCTACTTCATCAAGCAGCAGTACGAGTGGGCCATCCCCGCGCTGCGCAAGCTGATGGAGATCCAACCGGACCCCGAGCTGGACCTGGAGCGCAGCCAGAAGCTGTATGACTCGCTCAAGGCCGCCAAGGGCAAGGTGCTGCCCGACCCCGAGGACATCCGCTTCCTCGTGCGCGCCGCGGTGCAGAGCAAGACGGACCCCGAGCTGGCCGAGGGCGAGCGCAAGAAGCAGCTCGCCGAGCTGGAGGAGATGGGCCGCGACCTCGCCACCCAGGTGCACCTGGCCGCGCAGAAGAAGGACGAGAAGGACCTGTACCTGAAGGCCGCCGCCGCCTACCGCGAGTACCTGGGCCTGTTCCGGCCGGACCAGTACGTGCGGCCCATCATGAAGAACCGCGCGGACGCGCTCTTCGCGGCCAAGGAGTTCCCCGAGGCGGCCCGCCAGTTCGAGGAGCTGGCCCGCTACGAGGAGAAGGCCAAGGACGGCAAGGCGGTGGAGGCGGCCCTGTACGGCGCGCTGCTCGCCCACTTCTCCACGCTCAAGCCCGAGGAGGCGCTCAAGCGCAGCGCCTTCGAGGTGGCGGACGCGCGGCAGGCCCTGAAGCTCCTGGGCGCCGACTACGTGGCGCGCTACCCGCAGAGCGCCAACGTGTTGGACGTGAAGTTCAACATCGCGCGCGCCTACTACGAGGACGGCGAGTACCCGAAGGCGGCCGAGCTGTTCACCGCGTTCGCGCTGGCGCACCCGGCCTACAAGGACGCGCCGGTGGCCGGAAACCTGGCCCTGGACAGCCTCAGGCAGGTGAACGACTTCAAGAAGCTGGACGAGACGGGCCGCAAGTTCCTCGCGTCCGCCCTGCCCTCCAACTTCCGCGGCGAGGTGCAGAAGATCCTCAACCAGAGCAAGGCCGAGGCGCTGGACGAGCTGGCCCTGCAGAGCGCCCAGGAGACGGGCGACGTGGTCGAGGGACTCGTCAAGGTGGCCGACGAGAACAAGAACTCGGACATCGGCGAGAAGGCGCTCTACGGCGCGTTCACCGCGGCGCGCGAGAAGCGGGACATGTCGCGCGAGCGCGAGCTGGGCGCGAAGCTGGTGCAGGACTACCCCAAGAGCCAGTACCTCTCGGACGTGCTGCTCACGCTGGGCCGCCACGCCGCCGAGGCCGCGGCCTTCCCGGAAGCAGCGGGCTGGTTCGAGCAGGTGGGCCAGAAGCTCGGCGCGGACTTCGCGGCGGTGGATGGCTGGCTGGCCGCCGCGCGCCTGCGCATGGGGCTGGGTGACTACAAGGACGCCGCTCGCAACCTGGAGATGGCGGCCGAGGTGGCCGGCGCGCGCAAGGGCGAGGTGCTGGCGCTGTTGGCCGACACGCGCCTGAAGCAGAAGGACATGGGCCGCGCGAAGACGGCGGCCGAGGCCGCGCTGAAGCTCGACAAGGGCAACGTGGCGGCCGCGGCGGTGCTCGCCGAGGTGCAGGCCACCACGGCGGCGAACGCGGCTCCGGACGCGCTCATCTCCACCCTCACCACCGCGGTGCAGGGCCCCAACGGACAGACGGAAGAGGCCGCCAAGGGCCTGTGGTTCCTCGGCGAAATCCTCTACCGCCAGTTCAAGGACCTGCCGGCGGACAAGGTCGAGGAGAAGGTCGCCGCGCTCCAGTCCATGGAGGGCGTGTACACGCAGGCCGCGTCGCTCGGGTACCCCGAGTGGGCGGTGGCCTCGCTGTGGAAGCTGGCGCTGGCGTACGGACACATCGCGGACGTCGTCGAGCAGACGCCGGTGCCCGCGGGCCTGTCCGCCGCCGAGTCCCGGCAGTTCCAGGATGCGGTGAAGCAGCAGGTGGGCCCGCTGAAGACGCGCTCCGAGGAGGCGTTCAAGGCGTGTCTGTCTCGCGCGGAGTCGCTCGAGGTGTACAGCACCGCCGTGCTGGGCTGCCGCAACCACACGGACGTGGCCTCGCTGCCGCTGCCGCAGCCGGGCACGCCCACGCAGCCCGCGGTCCTGGAAGACCTGCGCAAGAAGGCGGAGAAGGTGCTGTCCGCCGAGGCGCTGGAGGCCCTGGGCATGGGCTACCTGGACGCGCGTCAGTACGGCATGGCCCAGCTCACCTTCGGTCGCGTCACGGAGCTGCAGGACACGCGGGCCTCGGCGCACAGCGCGCTGGGCTGGGCGCTGCTCAACACCGGCGACGCCATGGGCGCTCGCGCCGCGTACGCCAAGGCGCTGGAGGCGGACCCCACCTACGACAAGGCCCGCATCAACCTGGCCGCCCTGCGCTGCCGCTTCGGCGACACGGACGGCGCGCGCCGCGAGCTGGCCGTCCTCAAGGACGTGGCCAACCTCAACGGCCCGGACGTGGACGCGGGGTGGAAGGCGTGCAAGTGAGCCCCTCTCACATCGCGGTGGCCCTGGGCGCGCTCCTGGGCCTCACCGCCTGCGGTGACAAGGAAGGCGGCGCCCTGGAGGGGAGCGTCACCCCGCTGCTCGACCTGCGCTACCAGCGCAGCGAGGCGCGGGTGGGCGAGGGCGAGCTGTCCATCAGCTTCCTCCAGGACCAGGGCGCGGGCTCCAACACCGTGCTCAAGGTGAGCGCCCGCGTGGACGACATGCTCCCCGAGGGCTACACCGACTCGCTCGACATCGACCTCGCGCAGGTGCTCGACAACGGCGCCCAGCGAGGCACGGTGGGCCGCAGCGTGCTGGACGAGCCGGTGCGCGACTTCCCCAAGCTCGCGCGCGGCAACCTCTTCGTGCGCACCATTCCCCAGCCGGGCAGTCGCGTGTCCGGCGAGTTCAACGTCACCTTCGTCAACGGCACCGACGTCTACTCCGGCCGCACCATCTTCGGCCGCTTCGAGGCGACCGTTCCATGAAGTCCTCCTTCCTGATCGCCCTGTCCCTCCTGGCCGTCGCATGCGGCCCCCGCTACGGCATGCGCGTGCCAGACGGGCTGGTGAAGAAGCTCCCGTACGAGTCCCGCATCGAGCTGCTGGAGGCGGAGAACGACCTGGCCCTGGCCATCGACCGCGTGGACGAGGCGGACAACGAAATCAACCGCGCGCGGGACAACATCCGCCGCGCCAAGTCCCGGCAGGCCGCCGCCGAGGACGAGGTGGACCGCGCCACCGACGAGGTGTCCCGCGAGGTGGCGAAGCTCGCCATTGAAGAGGCCGAGGCTCGCGTGACGTTCCTGCGCGCGCACCAGCGCCTCAACGTGGGCCTGCGCGACGTGGAGAAGCTGGCGCGGCAGTGCGCCTTCGCGAAGTTCGAGCTGGCGCGCCTCACCGCCGCGCGCAAGGCGAAGGTGCCGGGCAGCGAGAAGTTGGATCCAAAGGAGTTCGAGCAGCAGGTGTCCGAGTGCGATGCGGGCGTGAAGGCCGAGCGCGCCGACCTCGCCGAGGACACCAAGGAAGAGCAGACGGCGCGGGGGGCGTGGGAGACGAAGAAGGCCGCACTGGCGAAGAAGACCTTCGACGCACGAGCAAGTCCCTACGTGGAGAACCTGTGATGACGAGAGCCGGCGTCCTAGTCCTCCAGCTGCTCACCGCCCAGGCCCCTGCCCCCGAGGCCTCTCCGCCGGAACGTCCCGCGGCGGAGGCCGCCCGTCCGGACAAGCTGCCGGATGACCCGGACGCGCTCTACAAGCTGGGCACGGCGTTCCTGGCGCAGAATCAGCCGCGCCGCGCGGTGGCGCCCTTCACCAAGTTGGTGGGACTGACGCCGGACGGCATCCCCGCGCGCGTGGCATTGGCGCGGGCGCTGCGGCTGTCGGGTGATGCGGAGAAGTCTCGCGCGGTGCTGGACTCGGCCATCGCGAGCTTCCCCGAGGAAGCCACGCTGCGCGCCGAGCGCGGCCTGTTGGCCCGACTGCTGGACGAGAAGGACGTGGCCATCGCGCAGTACGCGGTGGCCACCGAGCTGTCCCCCAAGGACGCCGAGCTGCGCTTCAACCTGGGCGAGGCCCTGGAGAGCGCGGGCCGCACCGACGACGCCATCGAGGCGTACCGCGAGGCGCTCAAGCTGGATGGCGCGCTCAACGTGGCGCGCATCAACCTGGGCAAGGCCCTGGCCGACAAGGGCCTGACGGGCGAGGCCAAGGAGATGCTGCGCGAGGCCCTGCGCCAGAAGGCCACGGACGCCGAGGCCCACTACAACCTGGGCACGCTGCTCATGCGGGACAACGACCTCGCGGGCGCGGTGGCCGAGTACCAGGCCGCCCTCGCGGCGGACCCCAAGCACGCGCGCGCCCACAACAACCTGGGCGTGGTGCTGGACGAGCAGGGCAACCACCGCAAGGCCACTGAGTCGTTCTCGCGGGCCATCGCGTTGGATCCGAAGTACGCCGAGGCGCACTTCAACCTGGGGCTCGCGTACTTCCAGCTCGGAGAGAACGCGCGCGCGACCAAGGCCTTCGAGAAGGCGCTGCTGTTGGAGCCCCGGCGCTCCAGCGGGCCGTACACGCAGCTCGGACAGCTCTACCTCGCGCAGGGAAAGAAGACGCAGGCGGTGGAGGCCTTCAAGAAGGCCATCGAGAAGAGCACCGAGGACGGGAAGAAGACGCCCGAGGCGTACCAGGGCTTGGCGCGCTCCTACTTGTCGCTGGGCAAGGTGGATGACGCGGTGGCCACGCTCAAGACCGCCGTGGACGCCTTCCCGAACGAGGCCGGAGCGCACTCGGCCTATGGCGACGCGCTGAAGGCCAAGGGCGACCTGGACGGCGCCATCGCGCAGTACGAGGCGGGCGTGAAGCTGTCGCCCACGCCGGAGAATCGGCTGGCGCTGGCCGAGGCGTACTCGCGCAAGCACGTGGCGGCCAAGGCACGGCCTCTCTACGAGGCGATGCTGGCCGAGGATCCGAACCACCGCGCGGCGAAGCTGGGGCTGGCGGATCTGCTCCTGGCCATGGGCGACTACGCCGCCGCCGAGACGCTGCTGAAGGTGAAGGACGGCGAGGAGCCGGACACCGCGGCGCTCTCGCGGCTGGGCATCTTGCACTCGCGGCGCCAGCGCCCCGACCTCGCGGTCCCCGAGCTGGAAGCCGTGGTGGCCAAGGACCCCGCGCAGTTGGAGGCGCGCGCGGAGCTGGGCTTCCTCTACTTCCGCGGCGGAGATGAGCAGAAGGCCGTGCGCGTGCTGAGCGACGTGCTGGCGGTGGAGCCTCGCAACGCGCTGGGCCTCTTGTACCTGGGGCACGCGCTGTACCGGCAAGGCAAGGCGAAGGACGCGGAGAAGTCCTTCCGAGGCGCCGTGCAGGTAGACCCGGGACTCGGCGAGGCGCACTTCGCGCTGGGCCAGCTGCTGGAGGCCACCGGCAAGACGGACGAGGCGCGCAAGGAGTACGAGACCACGCTGCTCCTCCAGGCGAACCACGCCGACGCGAAGCTGGCCCTCAAGAAGCTGGGCGCGGCCACGCCTCCCTGAGGCCTCGCCTCACCCGGGCCAGCCGAGCAGCACCGTGCCCACCGCGACGAGCCCCGCGCCGGCGAGCTGTCGGCGCCCGAGGCGCTCGCCCTGCAACGCCGCGAGCCCCAGCGCGAAGGCGATGGAGGTGTTGCGCAGGGTCATCACCGCGCCCGCCCCCGTGCGCGAGAGCGCAATCAGCATGAAGGCGAAGGACAGCGTGCACACGATGCCCGCGGCCACCACCCGCGCGGGGCTCGCCAGCGCTTCTTGACGGAAGACGCGCCAGCCCAGCCGGTGAACGCGCTCGCCCACCAACATGGGCAGCGCCACGCACATGGAGAGGCTGAAGAGGGCGGGAGGTTGGGTGCCCGCGCCCAGCGCCAGCTTGTAGGACAGGTGATAGCTGGCGATGCACACCGCGGCCACGGCCGCCCACGCCACGCCCGTGGCCACGGGGCCCGTGGGCCGCGCGAGCTGCATGAGCAACAGGCCCAGGCCGATGGTGACGGCGCCCGACACGGTCCACACCGAGACGGTCTCCCCCAGCCACAACACGGACACGGGCCACACCCACAACATGGCCCCACCGCGCGACACCGTGTACGCGATGCCCAGCGGCGCGTGACGCAGCGCCCGCGCAAGCGACGCGAGATAGACGGTCTCGAAGACGCCCGCGGCCAACGTCCACGCCACACCGCGCGAGGACGCGAACGCGGGACCGTGAAGCCCGAGCGCCCACACGCCGCCGCCCACGAGGGACACGGCGATGACGCTCACCACGCCCACCTCGGGATTCGGGTGACGCTTGAGCATCGCGTTCCACGCGGCATGGAAGAACGCGGACGACAGGACCAGCACCAGCGCAACGCTCTCCACTGCCACTCCTCGCGAGCCGATGCGCCTTTGTAGCCCGCGCGCGCCTCGGGTGCAGGCAATCCCGCGTCCTCCCCGGGCCGCTCGCCTTGGAGGACCGAGCGGCCCAGGGAAGACAGCGGGTGCCCCCGTCAGCGAGGGCGGACGGCGGCAGCAGCGGGCACGACGAGCGGCCCGGGAGCACCAGGGCGTTCGAGCACCTCGACCCGGACGCCGAAGGTCTCGGAGATGAGCGCGGGCTGGAGCACCTCCGCCGGCGTGCCCAGCGCGACGAGCCGCCCCCCAGCCAGGACCGCGAGCCGGTGCGCGTAACGCGCGGCGAGGTTCAAGTCATGGAGGATGGCCAGCACCGACCCACCCGACTGAGCGAAGCGCAGCGCTTCTTCCAACACGAGGTGCTGGTGCGCCAGGTCCAGGCTCGCCGTCGGCTCGTCGAGCAGCAGGTAGCACGGGCCTTGCGCGGGCGCGTCCCAGAGCTGGGCCAGCACGCGAGCCAACTGCACGCGCTGGCGCTCTCCTCCCGACAGCGTGAGGTACGAGCGCTCCGCGAGGTGACGTGTGCCCGTCGCATCCAACGTCGCCAGCGCCACGCGCGTGTCGTCCTCGCCCGTGCCGCCGCCGAGGTGCGGACTGCGGCCGAGCAGCACCACCTCGCGCGCCAGGAAGCCGAAGCCCAGCGAGGCCTCTTGGGGCAGCACCGCCAGCCTTCGCGCGCGCTCGCGCGGGAGCCATGACGACAAGGGGCGGCCCTCCATCCGCACCTCGCCCATGGACGTCGCCTGCTCTCCAGCCAGCACCGACAGCAGCGTGGACTTGCCCGCGCCATTGGGGCCCACCACGGCGACGAGCTCGCCAGGATGTAGCTCCAGTGACATGTGGCGCAGGGTGACGCGGGCGCCTCGGCGGACCTCCACATCGCGAGCAACGAGGCTCATGCGCGACCTCCGCCCCGCGCGAGCAGCACGATGAAGGCCGGAGCGCCCAGCGCCGACGTCAGCGCGCCAATGGGCAGCTCCAGCGGCGCCACCACCGTGCGAGCCACCACGTCCGCCCCCACGAGCAGCGCGGCGCCCATCAAGGCCGAGGCTCCGAGCAGTCGCCGATTGTCCGGCCCCAGCACGAGCCGCAAGAGCGACGGCACCACGAGCCCCACGAAGCCGATGGTGCCCGTGAACGCCACCGCCGCGCCCACGCCCAGCGCGGCCGCGAGGATGAGTCGGCGCTGAAGCCGCTCCACATCCACGCCCAGGTGACGTGCCTCGCGCTCGCCCAGCATCAGCAGGTTGAGGCGCGAGCCCTCGCTCAGGAGAAGGACGAGCGCGGCCCCGAGGGGAATCACCGCCACGCGCACCGCCTCCCACGACGCCCCGCCCAGACTGCCCAGGTTCCAGAAGGTGATGGAGCGAAGCTGCGCGTCCGTGGCCACGGAGATGAGCAACCCCACGCACGCGCTGGCGCCCGCGGAGATGGCCACGCCCGCGAGCAGCACACGCGGCCCCTCGGTGCGCCCACCCCGCAGGCCCAGGCGGTACGCGAGGACGGTGGCGATCAGCGCGCCCAGGAAGGCCGCCGCGGGGACCGACAACGCGCGCAGCGGCCCCAGGTGCGAGGCGAGGACCGCGTCCAGGAGGATGGCGGTCACCGCGCCCACCGACGCGCCCCCCGTCGTCCCCAGGAGCCCCGGGTCGACCAGCGGGTTGCGGAACAGCGCCTGGAGCGCGGCCCCGCTGAGCGCGAGGACCGCGCCCACCAACATCCCCAGCAGCGCGCGGGGCAGCCGGATGGAGAGCAGCACCGCCTCCTGCACCGGCTCCAAGCGGTGCGCCGTGTCCACGCCCAGCGCCGCCAACACCGAGCCCACCAGCGACGCGGGCGGCACGGGCACCGCCCCCACCGCGATGCCCAGGAGGAACACTCCGCCCAACAGCCCCCCGAGCACGGCCCACGAGAGGCCGGGCCCGAGGGAGCCTCGCGCGCGGTGCCCCCAGGACGGGGCCGGCGCCACGTCCGGAACGCTCATGGCGCGCGCCGCGCGGGAGCCGGGGCTTGCAGCCGCTCTCCCAACTGGTTCACCGCCGTGCCCAGGCGAGGCCCCAGCCCCATGAAGTGAACATCCTCCACCGTCACCACGCGCCAGTCCTTCACGAGCGACAGGCCCGGCACTCGCGCCAGCCCCTCGACCCCTCCGGCGAGCGGCAGCGAACCCTCGGGCAGCAGGATGAAGTCAGGCGCGGCCTCGACCACCGCCTCTTGTGTCAGCGGCCGAGTGCCCGTCCACGCGGCAACGGTGTTCACGCCGCCCGCCAGTTGGATGAGCTGATCCGCCGCCGTCCCACCACCCGCGACCATCCAGTTGCCAGCGCCGCGCGCATAGAGCGCCAACACGCGCGGACGCCGAGCCGCACTCTTGCTCCGAGTCGCGGCCTGCTCCAGCTCACGGTTCATCGAGGTGACGAGCGCCTCGCCCTGCTCGACGCGACCCAGCAGTCGAGCCACCTCGCGGATGCGCCGACGCGTCGCCTCCACGGTGGGCGTGTTGGGCACGATGACCACGTCCACGCCCGCTCCGCGCAACTGTTCCAGCACCGTGGGGGGACCGGCCTCCTCGGTGGCCACCACCCGAGTCGGACGCAGCGACAGCAGCCCCTCGGCCGACAGCGCGCGCTGATAGCCCACGCGCCGCGCGCCCGCCACCCCAGGCACCGCCATGCTCATGTCATCCACACCCACGAGCCGCGCGCCTTGCCCCAACGCGATGACCGTCTCCGTGATGGCGGGACCCACCGACACCCAGCGAGGCTCGGCGGGCTCAGCGGCCAGCGCCACCGGAGCCATCGCGACGAGGCACAGCGCCAGCCAGCGCCCCACCGTCGCGCGGCTCATGACACACCTCCCGCGACGGGCTGCGTCCGCGCCAACTCCTCCGCGAGCGCGCGCCACGATGCATCCTCGGGGATGCCCGGCTTTCGCGCGCCGAAGAGCAGCGCGATGTTCTCGCCGTCGGCGTCGAACAACTCCACGGACGTCACCACGCCGTCGCGCGTGGGCTTGCGCACCACCCAGGCGCTGTGGATGTGGTCCGCGCGCACGTGCAGGTTGAAGCCCGGGTCCATGACGTTCATCCACGGCCCGAGCGGCCGCACCGTGTTCACCGGCCCCGTGTGAATCTGGATGGCGCCCGGGTTGCCCACGAACACCATGATGGACTGCCCCGACGCCGCGGCCCGCGTCAGCGTCCAGCCGAGCGCCTCCGTGCTCACGGGCTGCGCCAGCTCAGGCCCCGCCAGCCGCAGTGCCTGCACTCGGCCCGCCTTGAAACGCTGGAGCATGCCGAAGAACTCGTGCGTGTCCTGGAGCGCTCGCCACGCGGCGCGCATCCCCTCCGCGTCCACCTCCGCGTCGGGCCGAGGCGCGGGAGCCACCTTCCGAGGCTCCACGGGCGGCAGCGTGTAGCCCGAGCCCGCGGCCAGCTCCGCCACGAGCGACTCGAAGGCGCCCACGTCGCTGCCCTCCTGGAGGTGCACCTTGTGCACGGCCGTCCCGGCGGCGTCGAAGAACTGGAGGCTCCGCTTCACCGTGCCCGCGGCGCTCTCCCGCACCGCGAAGGCGAAGCGCCAGTGGGACAGGAACAGGCGCAGGTCGATGTCCGGGTCCAACACCAGCGCGCGCGCGCCGCTCAGCTCCACGTTGCGGTAGA
The DNA here is from genome assembly GCA_016458225.1 of Myxococcaceae bacterium JPH2. Classification (NCBI taxonomy): domain Bacteria; kingdom Pseudomonadati; phylum Myxococcota; class Myxococcia; order Myxococcales; family Myxococcaceae; species Myxococcaceae bacterium JPH2. Next base: position 296,595 of record JAEMGR010000005.1, read on the forward strand.
CGCCGCGCTTCTCATGCACGGCGTGCTCATTGCGCGTGAGCGCCATGACGGGCCCCAGCGACTCGAGGCGCGGCAGAATCACATCCAGGCGCGGCTGGAGGACGATGACGTCCTCGCCGATGCCGGTGGCGATGAGCTCGGCCTCGCTGACGCCCAGGTGCTCGGCGGCGTCGCGCACGCGCACGCGGGGCTGCTCGTCTCGCAGCGCGCGCCAGCGCAGACGCAACTGGACAGGGTCTCGGTGCTCTCCCGAAAGGGAAACGGACTGCATGGTGTCACCTCGTCGAAAAGAGGGAATCAGAAGTGGGTCGCGCCGGGACCGGTCCACGCATACTCGAGCGTGAACGCGCCGGACGCGTAGGTGAGGAAGCGCAGCTTCGCGAAGCCGCCATCGATGGTGCGCACCACGAACACCTGGGACTTGGGCGTCACCACGTGCGTGTTCACGTCGTAGTCGTACCAGGCGCCCAGCACGGCGTTGCCCGAGGCCTCGCCACTGCCCGGCGGGCCCGCCACGGGCCTCATCGCGTCCTGCACATAGGGACCCGTCGGAGCCTCGGTCACTTCGCCCAGCGAGGTGAACTCGGTGACGACCGCGCCCGCGGTGCCCGTGCCGCTCGTCCCGCTGTTGGTTCGCACCCACGTGCGGCTGAAGGAGATGTCCCAGTTCGAGCCGGGCGCATCCGCCGCCAGCGCGGCCACCGTCCCGAGCCCGAAGCGAACACCCACCACCTTCTGCGCATCCGAGGCGTCCACCGTGAGCTTCGTCACCCCCACGTCGACAGGCACCGCCGCGAGCTGCACGGTGTAGCGGCCCGCGGCATACGCGGTGATGCGCAGCCGCGCGTAGCCACCCGACGCCGTGCGCACGAGGAACACACGCGCCTTGGGCGACACCACGTGCGTGTTCACGTCGTAGTCGTACCAATCGCCCAGCACCGCGTTGCCCGGAGCCGTGTCACCCGTGGGCCCCGGCGACGTCAGCACCACGTCCTGCGCGTAGCCCACGCTGGGCGCACGCTGCACCGCCGCGACATCCGTCGAGTCCGCCACGCGCGCGCCACCCAACCCCGGGCCGCTGGCGCCACCATTGGTGCGCCACTGCGTGCGCCGCACCGCGATGTCCCAGTCGCGCGAGGTAGAGGAATCCGCCACCTGCACCACGCCGCGCCCCACCTGGAGATAGACCCACGCATCGGACGCGGAGGCATCGACCTGCAGCTCGCCGTTGCCCGGGGCCTGCACCTTGCCCCAGCGAAGCTGGAGCATGGCCGGCGTGCCCGCGGCGTCGTAGTACGTGAGCATCCGCACCTTGAACCAGGTGCCCTCATCCGAGCGCACGACGTACACGCGGTCGCGCGGGGACAGCTTGTGCGTCACCGCGTCGTAGCTGTACCAGGCATCGCCCACCTCGAAGGCGGTGTCCGGGTCGGTCCCCACGTCATCGCCGTCCGCGGCATCCGTGGCGTAGCCCGCCGTGGGCGCCTGAGACAGTTGCGCGAAGTCCGCGCCCGAGAGCGTGGCCACCTCCACCCCACCCTTCCCGTTCACGCCACCGCGCGCGCGGATGTGGAAGCGCTGGAAGGCCAGGTCCCACTTCGCGTCCTGCGTCGCATCCACCTGCCGGCCCGTGTCCAGGTCCAACGCCACCCAGACGTCCTTGCTCGTCGCATCGACGGTGGTGGTGAACGTGCCGTCGCCGTTGTTGGCGTGGTGCATGTTCGCGTCACCGCCGTCTTCGGTGGGCGTCTCGGGAGGGTCTCCCGGCTTGGGCTGAAGGTCGTCGTTGCAACCCGCGAGCAGACACAGCGGAAGGACAAGTCGGCGCAGCAAGGCGAGACCGGAGGACGGTCGGTACATGCGGTTCTCCTGAGGAAAGACAGACGGTCAGTGGCGGATGACGAGTCCGGCGCGGAACGAGCGCGGCGCGAGCGGCAGGTCGTTGGGGTTGCCCGCGCCCGTGAGGTTGGTGCCCTCGACGAAAACCTGGAGTCCCGCGGGGAGCTGGCGCGCCACGCGGGCATCCAGCGTCACGTAGGGAGAGGCCTCGTACGGGTCCGCGACGCCGTCTCCATCCGAGTCCGGAGCAAAGGGCCGCGCGCCAATCCAGGCGCCGCGCACCCACGTCTCCAGGCCCCAAGGACGGGAGCGCCACGTGGCCTGCGCGGTGACGCGGTGGCGCGCCTGTCCCTCCAGCGGCAACCCCGAGTCCTGGTCCTGCCCATCGGTGAGCGAGTAGGTGGCCTCCAACAAGAGGCCCCCGGGCAGGCGCTGCCGCGCGCCCAGCTCGCCGCCGCGCACCTTCGAGCGCGCCACGTTGACGTAGACGAAGTGCTGTCCCTCCGCGTCTTGCTGGAGCGACACGCCGATGCGGTCGCGCAGCGCATGCTGATAGACGCTGACCCACAGGAGTGAAGCGGGAGTCGGCCGCACCTCCACGCCCAGGCTCGCGCTGCGCGAGCGCTCGGGCCGCAGGTCCGGATTGCCGTTCACCGTGTATCCGACGGTGGGGTTCTCGAAGTCGAGCAGCAGCTCCTGGAAGCTGGGCGCGCGCAATCCCCAGCCGTAGCTGGCACGCACCGTGAGCCACTCCAGCGGATCCACGCGCACCGCGAGCCGAGGCGTGACCGCCGCGCCGAACTGCGTGTCCGCGTCCAGTCGAGCCCCGGGAACTAGAACCAAGCGCGGCGCCGACGCCACCGACCAACTGTCCTGCACGTACAGCGCGCCCCGGCCCCGCTCACCGCGCCCACCTTCCAGCCGGTCCGACGCGAGCCGCTCGCCGAGCAACTCCAGGCCCGCCACCAGCGCATGGGACTCTCCCAGTCGCGCGTCGAGCTGCGTGCCCAGTCGCCCCTGCTGCTCGCGCGTGTCCTCCACGCTGTCCAGCGCGGAGGCCTGTCGCTGATCTCTCAGCGCGCGCCGCGCGAACCACGCCACGTGCCCTTCGGTGCGGAGCGTGGTGGACTCGCCCAGTCGCCACGAGGGCGCCACGCGCGCGTTGAGTTCCTCGTCGCGGCTCGCCCGGTCGAAGACCGCGCCGGCCGTGCCCAGGTCCACCCCGCGCTGGATGCGACGCGAGATGGACACCGTGCTCGCCAGGTCCATGGCGCCCTGTCCGCGCAGGTCTCCGCGCGCCGAGAGCTGGAAGCCCTCCACGCTGCTGCCCGTCGTGCCCACGTCGCTGGGGTCCAGGTCATACGCGTTCCGGCGCTGCACGCCGCCGCTCACGCGCAGGCCCCACGTCTCGCCGCGCGCCTCGCCCGTGCCGTCCAACTCCAGACGCTGGAGGCTGCCGTACGACAGGCGCAGGTCCCCACCGAGCGGGCGCTGCGCGCGACGGGTGATGAGGTTCACCACGCCCGCGACGGCGTCACTCCCATAGAGCGCCGACGACGGCCCCTTGACGATCTCCACCTGCTCGATGTCCTCGAGCGACAGCCGCGACAAGTCCACGCTGCCCGCGACGCGGCCGGTGACGCGCTCGCCGTCCACCAGCACGAGCGCGTACTCGGGGCCCAGGCCCTGGATGCGCAGCGATGCGCCGGAGAAGGTGTTGTCCACCTCCAGCCCTGGATGGGCGGCGAGCAGCGACGCGACATCGCGCTTCCCGCTCGCCTCGATGTCGCTCCGGGTGATGACCTCCGTGGCCACGGGCGCGTCGACCAGCCGCTCCGGGCTGCGCGACGCGGTGATGACGGTGCGCGCGACGGGCACGTCCTCCACGCCCGCATCGGGGCTCGAGGGCAGCTCCTCGCCCATCACCAGGCCGGGCACCGCCCAGGCCACGACGAACACCACCCCACGCCAGGACATGCCGCGTCCTCCGGCTCACGGCCGGCTGGCCCTCCTCAGGGGAGGACCCATTGGGCGCTGGGCTCTCGGGCCTCGGGCCTCAGTCAATCCAACTCACGTCGTGCGCTATCCCCGAGCCGAGGGCACCGGGGACGGCGACGACTCCAACGGAACCACCTGGGTCCGATGACAGCGACGGCACTTCAGCTCCACGCCACCGGGGACCAGCCGGGCCAGCAGGCTGCCGCACATGCACCGCAGCTCCCCTTCCGCGCACCCATCCTTCATGCACCGCTCCCGGCTCGAAACGCCAAACACGATATTGATACTCATTATCAATGTCAAATGACCCACCGGACGATGCGGACACACGGAGAGCGGACGCGTGAGGGCGTCACGTCCCGCGCAAGTCCGGCCTCGGGTGAGGGGTCAGTGAAGCTTGGGGCGGGCACCGGCCTCGCGGGACGCGCGGGGCTTGCGCGTGACCATGCGGGCGATGCCGAAGTAGAGCTGTTCTTCGGTGTACACCTTGCGCACCCGGCGGCTGCGCGCGCCTGGGTGGTAGGCGGGACCGGGGCGCTCCAACCACTGGAAGATGCGCACCTCGCCGGTGTGCGCCAGCTCGGACAGCAGCTCCACGGGGCACAGCTTCAGGTAGCGACGGACGAGCGGGCGCAGCTTGCGCGAGAACTCGGCGCCGAGCACCGCGTGGCGGCGGCCCGCGTGCAGCGTGCCGTCGAAGCGGCGCGACATGTGGAACAGCTCGTGGATGACCGTCTCCACGCGCGCCTGGGCCGTGGAGCCTCGGAAGAAGAGGGGCCGCAGCGTGATGCAGTACAGCATCCGCCGGCCACGGATGCGCACCACGGGCTTGCGGCGTCCGGCGCGGTCCGCGGCCCGGCCGCCTCGGAAGCACAGGGGCTTCACGGTGCCACGCGACGCTCGCCTCGCTTCTCCGGCCACCACGAGAATGCGGCTGGCCTTCACGTGGCTGAACTCCGGCATGCGCGCCGCGATGTCGCGGATGAGGGCGCGGACCGTCTTGTTGAAGTTGGGGCGGCGGGGGGCCACGAGTGGTGGACAGTCTAGCGGAAAAACCCTTGGGGTCAGCCTTGGCGATACCCACAATGTCCACCGTGATGCGCTCGACCTGCCAGATGGCTCTCATGGCGGTGCTCCTCGCGGGGGTCGCCGGGTGTGCCTCGGCGCCCGTGCGGCCCGCCGGTCCCTCCGTCTTGACCGACCCGAGCACCTCCGTGGTGGCCCAGGGCCTCACGGAGACCACCCTGCGCTTCAACGGGCGGCTCACGAGCCCCGGCGCCGCCGTCCTGGACCGGGCCGAGTACGAGTTCGTGTCCGACGGGCAGGTGGTGAAGGCGGGCACCCAGTCACTGGGGCTCGCGCTGGCCCCGGGCACCCCCACGGAACTCGCGTTCCAGGAGGTGGCGCCCTACGCCCGCTCCGCCGAGGAGCTGGCGCGACTGGGCGACACGGGGGGCACGGTGCTCGTGGCCCTGCGGGGCACCTTGGTGGTGCGCGCGGGCGCGACCGAAGAGCGCCTCCCCTTCGCCGCGAGCCGCACGGTGCGCGTGCCCCGCCCGCCCGTGGTCGTGCTGGAGGGACTGGAGGGCGCGCGGTACTCCGCCGAGGAGGTGCAGCTCAACCTCCGGCTGGGCGTGCGCAACCCCAACCCGTTCCCCCTGCGCCTGGAGCGCCTGACGTACCAGGTGGGCATCGCGGGGAAGCTGCTGGAGGAGGGCACCGCCACGCAGGCGGACACCGTCGCGCCAGCGTCCACGGGCGTCTATCCGGTGGAGATCTCCGTGACGCGCGCCACCTGGGGCCCCGAGGTGCGAGCGCTCATCTCCAAGGGAGCGCTGCCCTGGACGGTGAAGGGCGAGCTGACGGGCCCCACGCTCAAGGTGCCGTACACGCTCGGCGGGGACGTGAAGCTCAACGTGTCCCGGTAGGATGCGGCGCACGGTGCCTCTCTACCTGCTGAGCGACGAACATCCGGAACTCTTCCCTCCCCCCGCGCGCGCGGACAAGTCAGGCCTGCTGGCGGTAGGCGGTGACCTGCGCCCCGAGCGGCTCCTCGCCGCGTACTCGCAGGGCATCTTCCCCTGGTACAGCGAGGGCGACCCCATCCTGTGGCACTCGCCCAACCCGCGCTTCCTGCTGGAGCCGGCGAAGCTGCACGTGGGTCGCTCGCTGCGCAAGGCGATGAACAAGCGCCCCTACGAGGTGCGCTACGACACGGCCTTCGAGCGCGTCATCGCCGCGTGCGCGCGCGTGCCTCGGCCCGGCCAGGACGGCACGTGGATCACCGACGACATGCAGCGCGCCTACGTCGCGCTGCACACGCTGGGCTTCGCGCACTCGGTGGAGGCGTGGGAGGGAGACACGCTGGTGGGCGGCCTGTACGGCGTGTCCCTGGGCGCGGCGTTCTTCGGCGAGAGCATGTTCGCGCTGGCGCCGGACGCCTCGAAGGTGGCCTTCGTCACCGCGGTGGAGCGCTACCGCGAGTGGGGCTTCCACTTCGTGGACTGCCAGGTGGAGACCGAGCACACCGCGCGCTTTGGGGCGGAGCACTGGCCCCGCCCTCGCTTCCTCGCCGCGCTGGGCCGCGCGCTGAAGGAGCCCACCCGTCGGGGCTCCTGGAGCTGAAGGCGCGCGCTACGGCTGCTTGCACGGAGACAGCGTGCGGCGGCTGTGCAGGCGCTCGTCCTCGGTGAGGCTTCCATACCGCACGGCCTTGGGCGCCGACTTGAGGCGCGCCGGGTCATACACGTACAGCGTGCCCTCCTTGCGGCTCAGCAGGTAGCGCAGGCCCGCCGCGTCGTGGAAGCCGCCGTAGAGGATGCCCCCGGGACGCAGCTCCTCCATGCTGGTGAGGTCCGGCCGCCGCAAGAGGAGCAGCGACGTGTCCTCCACCTGCCAGCCGCACGGGTCCCGGCCGTTGCGCTCCATCCACGACACCGTGAGGTCATAGGCGCCGGTGCCCTCCTCGAAGGTGGCGCCGAAGTGCTCCCACAATCGCGCGCAGTTTGGAGGCGCGCATTCGTGGTCGGGCACGCGGTCCGCCATGTCTCCGGGGAGCGGGTCTCCGTCCTTGCCCGTCTCCGTCCGGTTCGGGCGGCGCAGCTTGCAGCCCGTGGGCGCGTCCTTCTGGCGCAGCGCCACGGGCGTGCCGGACAGACGGCCGGGAGGCAGCAGGTCGCAGTCCACCTGCACCTCGGCCATGAGGTACGTCTGCCGGTCTTCGTCGGTGCCCATGCGCACGGCCCACCACGTGGTGGGCAGCGCGCGACACGGGGCCGCGTCCGACTTGCCGAACACCCAGAGCGGCACCTTCGGATCCGCCGCGCCCATCCGGCGCGCCTGGTCCTCGGGGACGGGCTTCACACCGGAGCGCGAGCGCTCGGCGCGCTGGAACCATCGGTCCTTGGCCTCGGGGATGACGGCTTGATGCGCCAGCCAACCCGAGCGCGGCAGTCCCGCGACGGACATCGCGGTGAAGGGGACCACGTCTGGCTTCGCGGGGCAGCCTCGGTCCATCTCGGGCGGAGGAATCACCACCGCCTCGCCATCATCCTGGGCGAACGCCGTCGCGCCTCCCACGAGCCACAGCACCCACGCGGCCAGCCCGGCGCGCTTCATCGCAGCCTTCATCGTCGTGCGACCTCCCCGCCCCGTCATACCGCACCGGCGCGCGAGGGCGCAGCGCCCAACCTCACCCCACCTCCCGCGACAAGGTCGAGAGTCCACCGCACCGCGTCCGGTAGCATGACGCGCCCACAGCTCTGCACCTTCGGGGGAATCGCCGTCATGCGCCACGCGTCGCCGCTGCTTCTCGCGCTGTTCCTGTCACTGCCTGCCTGCAAGGAAGAGCCGGTGCCGCAAGCCCCCACCCCGGTCCTCGTCGAGGACGGGGACTGGAACGACACGGGCGCCTTCGCGCCATGCCTCGTGGTGACGCGGGCCCCGTGCGGTGCGCGCAACAACTTCGAGTCCGGTGCGTGCGACCCCGCGAGCCTCGCCGCGTTCGACACCGAGTCCGCGTACACGATGCACGTGCGCGTCACCCGCCCCGCCTACGCGGAAGCGCTCGGCTTCATACCCCAGGCGATGCTGCCGTCGGCCTCGGACGCCGGCACCGCGGGGGGCTACCCGCTGACGGAGCGCGAGGTCACCCCGAGCAGCTTCTTCCTCACGTCCCAACACGAAGACCTCCAGGGCCGCGTCATCCGCCGCACATACCTGGGCTGTCGTCAGCCCACGCCGGGGCACCTGCAGGGCTGCTACGTCGAATGCACCAACGACACCGTGGCCGCGCACGGCACCTTCGATGCCTGGAAGTTCACCCCCGCCGCGAACGAGCCCGTCGCCTCGGGACTGGAGCAGGTCTCCGAGACGCGCATGGACCTGGGCACGCCCGCGGACGTCTACGTCACGCACGGCCACGCCTATGTGGTGTCGCTGCGCGGCGGCCTGTACGTCTACGACGTGCGGGACCCCGCCCACCCGGTGCTCACCGCGCACGTGTTCCGCGAGACGGACAACTACTGGAACGGCGTCTGGGCCAAGGACAACGCGCTGTACGTCGCGAGCGCCGCGCGAGGCGTGCTCGTCTTCGACCTCCAGGACCCGGCGCATCCGGTGCTCGCGGGCGCGGCCCCCACGCAGTCCATCAACGTGCACACGTTGTACATCACCGAGAACCTGCTGCTGGCCGCGTCGTCGGATCCCGACGGCGTGGTGCTCGTGTTCGACATCACCCAGCCGCTGCGCCCCGTGCTGCTGTCCCAGTTCCAGGCGAACGGCTTCAATCCCTCACGCTCCTATGGTCCGCACGACATGTTCGCCTTCGAGCGGCGCCTGTACGTGAACTACTGGGGCGCGGGCTACGTGGTGGCCTCGCTGGAGGACCCCACCGCACCGGTGGAGCTGGGCCGCTTCCGCTACGAACACTCCACCAGCCACGCCAACGCGGTGGGCCGCATCCAGGGCCGGCTCATCGGCTTCGAGGGCGGCGAGGACTGGGGCGCGCACCTGCGCGTGCTGGACCTCACGGACCCGGCCGCCCCGCGCCGTATCGGAGAGCACCAGCGCTCCGGCCATGTCTCCATCCACAACATGGTGCTGGTGGGCACCCGGCTCTACGTCGCGTGGTACCACGAGGGCGTGCGCGTGCTGGACGTCGCCGAGCCCGAGCACCCGCGCGAGGTGGCGTGGTTCAACACGTTCCGCGCGACCGACCCAGAGCGCGGCGTCAGCTTCTACGAGGGCACCATCGGCATTCGCGTGCCAGGGGATGGCTACGTCTACGCGGTGGACACGTCGCGCGGCCTGCTCGTGCTGCGCGAGCAGTGAGCTTCAGCGCGTCGGCTTGCGCTTGGGCAGTGGGGCAACAGGCGGCGGGCTCGCGGGCGGCGTGACGGTCCCCGCGTCCGGAGCGGGGGCGGCCGGAGCAGGCGCCTCCACCTCCACGCGGTCCTCCAGCGGCACGCGGCCCACGGCTCGGCGGAACAGCTCCCAGAGGGCCTTGTGGTGGGCCTCGGCGCTGGCCTTGCCCGACATCACCAGCCCCGCGCCGCTGTAGCGCACCGTCACGCCCGGCGGCAGGGCCGCGCTGAACGCGGCGAGCTGCTCCTGGAGCATGGCCACCTCGAACGTCAACTCCAACTCGCGCGCCACATACGCGTCCGTCCGGAACAGCTCCGAGAGCGCCGCGCGACATGCGGCATCCTTCACCGTCACGGAGAGGGAGCGCTCCGGCGTCGCCACTTCCTTCAGGTCTGGACACGCCTTGGTCGCGGCGGCGCGGCGGGACGCCACGTCCTCGGGAGCCTGCGGCCCCACGGTGATGCGCCACACCGCGAAGCGCCCCTCGGCGTACAGGAGGGCGAGCGTGCGCCCCGGCTTCTTCCCGGTGAGCAGCAGCTCGCCGCTGCCCGCGAAGGCCTCCACGCTGACCACGGACGGGTCCTCGACTTCCACCCAGTCCACCGCGGTCAGCTTCTGGAAGCGCTCCTGGCCGGGCTCCACTGAGACGCGCTGGTCCACCGGCCAGGCCAGGGCCAGGGCAGGCAGCAGGAGCGACAGCAGCCCTCCAACGATGGACATCCCACGTGCAAGCATCGCGCCTCCCGCCTGGGTGGTGGTGCGACCCTCTAGCACGGGTTAAGAACATCGCTCTATGCCAACCTGGACCCTCTGGGTCGCCTGCCTGGCCCTCAGCTACCTGCGGGCCCTGGTCGCCGCCGCGGAGTCCGCGCTGTACGGCACCTCGGACCTCAGCGCTCAGGAACTCGCCAAGACTCACGGCCGCGCGGGCCGCCGCGTGCTGCGCCACAAGACGGAGCGCGAGGCCACCGCCACCGCGCTGCGCCTGGGCACCCTCCTCAGCGGCTTCCTGGCCGCCGCCATCGGCGCGTTCGTCCCGCCGCGCATGCTCGACTTCAGCCGCTTTGGCGAGGCGGCCTGGGTGCCGCTCGCCACGGTGTGCGCGGGCGCCCTCTTCGTGGGCGTGCTCGCCAGCCTCATGGAAGTCACCATGCGCGGCCTGGCCAACGGCAACCCCGAGCGCTGGGCGCTGCGGCTGTCATGGTTGGTGTCGGGGCTGGTGACGGTGCTGTACCCGCCCATGCGCCTGACGCTGCGGCTGCTCAACCTGGGCGCGCGCACCTTCGGCCGCACGCTGCGCTTCGAGGCCCCGCCCCCGCCGCTGGAGGAGCTGGAGAAGCTCTTGGCCGCGCAGGCCGCCAAGAACGAGGTGGACAAGAGCGCCCCGCAGCTCATCCGCTCCATCTTCGAGCTGTCCGACAAGCGCTGCCGCGACGTGATGGTGTCCCGCACGGAGGTGGTGACGGTGGACATCACCACCACGCCCGACGAGGTGCTGCGCCTGCTGGCCGAGGAGAACCACTCGCGCATCCCCGTGTTCCGCGATGACGTGGACCACATCGTCGGCGTGCTGCACGCGCGCGACCTGATTCCCCTGCTGCTGCACCCGGAGCTCATCGTCCTGCAGGACATCATCCGGCCCGCGCACTTCGTGCCGTGGATGAAGCCCATTGGCGACCTGCTGCGCGACATGCAGAAGCGCAAGATTCACATGGCCGTCGTGGTGGACGAGTACGGCGGCTTCATGGGCGTGGTGACGCTGGAGGACATCCTGCGCGAAATCGTCGGCGACATCGGCGACGAGTTCGAGGTCGAGGAGAAGCAGGTGGAGAAGCTGGCCGACGGCAGCTTCCTGGTGGACGCCGGCATGGAGACGGACCGCTTCACCCAGGCCTTCGGCTTCCCCCTGCCCGAGGGCGACTTCGACACGCTGGGCGGCTACCTGTCCTCGCTGGCCGGGCACCTGCCGGACGTGGGCGAGCGCTTCACGTACAACGGCTGGCAGTTCGTGGTGTCCGCCAAGGAGGGCGCGCGCATCGACCGCGTCCGCCTGAGCCGCCTCAAGGCCCCGCCTCCCGCCAAGGAGGCCCCGCCCGCGAAGGAGAACACGCCCCGCCCCCCCGAGCCGCCCACGGCCCAGCTCAAGAGCTGACGCTCAGCGCTCGGCACCGGCCTCGGGAAGCAGCGCCCGAGGCACCGTCAACGCCGCGCCCAGCTTGAACGGCGCGCGTCGCTCCACGCCGCCAAAGCGCAGCACGACGCCGCCGTCGACCTCCACCATCGCGTCCTTGGCGTCCGGAAGCGCGTCGCCGCGCACCGAGGCTTGAGGGCGCGGGTTGGGGAGCAACAGCGTCACGTCCACCTTCACTTCGCGCTCGGCATCCACCGGCACGTCGAGGGTCTGCTCGGTGACGGCGAAGCCCCGGCCCGCCAGGCGCACGGCGAAGTCCACCCGCGTCAGCGTGGCCGCGTCCGAGGAAGGGTTGCGCACGCCCAGCGCCAGCAGCAGCTTCGCCGAGCCGTCCGGCAACCGCTCCACGCCGAGGCTGCGCACGCGGGCCGCGTCGTCGTAGGCGCGCGGCTGGAACGGCACCACGCCCAGACACCCGCCCAAGGGCACCGCCACCGCGAGCGCCAGCAGCGCCCGGCGCGAGCGCATCAGCCCCCCAGCAGAGGCTGCAGCGCCTCCACCGTCAGCGGCCAGCCCGCGCGGCGCGCCAGCACTTCCAGCGCCTTGAGGAACTCGCCCGCCGTCTGGAAGCGCCGCGCGCGGTCCGCGAACAGCGCCTTGCGCGCCACCTGCGCCGCGTAGTGCGGCAGCTCGGACGTCACGGACGAGAGCAGCGGCACGCGCGCGTCGCGCACCTTGTGCATCAGGTCCGCCTCGCTCTCGCTGTGGAAGAGGCGGCGGTTGGCCCACAGCTCCCAGAGGACGACGCCCACCGCGTACAGGTCCGTGCGCGCGTCCACCGGCTGCCCGAGCACCTGCTCCGGGCTCATGTACGGCAGCGTGCCGCGCAGCGCGCCGGCGTCGCCTCGCATCATCCCCTCCACCTCGGCCACGCCGAAGTCGGTGAGCTTCACGTCACCGTTGATGCCCAGGAGCACGTTGGCGGGGTTGATGTCGCGGTGGATGATGGTGGAGCCGTTCTCCGCCACCTTCGCCCGGTGGATGTAGTCCAGGGCCTTGAGCAGACACCACGCGATGTAGCAGGCGGACTCGGGCGGCATCGCCGTGCCGGCCTTGATGAGCAGCTCCTGCATGTAGCCGAGCGTCCGGCCACTCACGAGCTCCTGCACCATCAAGTAGTCCGGCCCCGCGCGGAACAAGCGGAAGGTGCGGACGATGTGCGGATTGCGCAGGCGGACGGTGAGCTTCGCCTCGTCGACGAAGGCCTTCACATAGCCAGGGTCACCGCGGAAGGACGGGTGCAGCCGCTTGATGACGACATCGTCCGGCTCGCCAGGGGAGCGCTGCGTGCCCTCACGCGCGCGCACCTGGTACACCTCGGCCATGCCACCCACGGCCAACCTGCCAACCACCTCGTAGCCACCCAGGTCCGGAGCTTCCGCCACGGCTGCAAGCCTACAGCCAAATTCGCACGGGCCCCACTATTCCGTTCACAAGGCTGCAAAGAGGGCTTCGTACCGCCGGGCAGACGCCGCCCAGGAGAAGTCCTTCTCCATCCCTCGGCGCCGGAACGCGGCCATCCGAGGCGGGTCCGCATAGAGGGCCAGCGCGCGCCGGATGGCGGCCAGGAGCGCCGCCGGGTGGAACGCCTCGAAGAGCAGGCCGTTGCCCTCCAGCCCGCCCTCCACCGTGTCCAGGAGCCCGCCCGTGGCGCGCACGATTGGCACCGTCCCGTAACGCAGCGAATACATCTGGTTGAGCCCGCACGGCTCGTAGCGGCTGGGCATGAGGAAGAAGTCCGCCCCCGCCTCCAGCAGATGGGACAGGCCCAGGTCGAAGCCGAGGTGCACGCCCACCTGCTTGGGGAAGCGGGCCTGGAGCGCGCGCAGGCCGTCCTCCAGCGGGCCCTCGCCGTTGCCCACCGCCACGAAGCGCAGGTCCGCCTGCAGCGCGGTGGGCAGCACGTCCAGCAGCAGGTCCACGCCCTTCTGCCAGGCCAGGCGCGTGACGATGCCGAACACGGGCGCGTCTCCTGGCGGCAGGCCAAAGCGCGCGAGCAGCTCCCGCTTGCACGCGGCCTTGCCCGTCAGGTCTCCCGCGTCGAAGCGCGCGGGCAGGAACGGATCCGCGCCCGGGTCCCACGCCTGCGTGTCGATGCCGTTGATGATGCCGGTGAGCGCGTGCGCGCGGCGGCGCAGCAGGCCGTCCAGTCCGTAGCCCTGCTCGGGCGCCTGGATCTCCCGCGCGTAGGTGGGCGACACGGTGGTCAGCGCGTCGGAGTAGACGAGCCCCGCCTTGAGGAAGTTGACCGTGTCGTGGAACTCCAGGCCGTTGTCCGCGGTGAACACGTCCCACGGCAACCCCAGCTCGCCCATCACGCTCTTGGGGAACTGCCCCTGGTACGCCAGGTTGTGGATGGTGAAGACGCTCTTGGCGCGAGACAGCGCCGTGCCCGCGTAGCCTCGCCGCAGCGCCAGGGCCGCCAGCCCCGCCTGCCAGTCATGGAGGCTGACGATGTCCGGCGCGAAGTCCAACCGCTGCGCGGCCTGGAGCGCGCCCACGGACAGGTAGGCGAAGCGCCGGGCGTTGTCCCCAAACTCGCCATGCATGTCGCCGTAGAGCCCGTCACGGCCGCCGTACAGCGCCTCGTTCTCCAGGAAGAGCACCTCCAGGCGCTCGGAGAGGCGGGCGGACAGGATGGGGCCCCGCAGCGCTCCGGAGGGGAAGCGCACCTCCAGGGAGGCGCCGGTGGGCACGAGCCGCCCGCCATCCCGCACGTCGCGGTAGCGCGGCGTGACGACCTTCACGTCATGCCCCAGCGCGGCCAGCGCCGCGGGCAGGGCCCCCGCCACGTCCCCCAGCCCTCCCGTCTTGGAGAAGGGGGAGACCTCGGAGGCAATGAAGAGAATCTTCATGCTCCCACCATCGCGTGTCCCACCCGCGAGTCAACCGCGAACGTGCGCGGCCAGCGACCGTTGCCTATGTTCCCCCCGTGTCCATTCCCCCTGACCCCATCCAGCGCTTCGCGGCCCTCTTCGAGCGGGCGAAACAGGCCATCCCCGTGGATCCGAACGCCATGGTGGTGGCCACCGTGGACGACGCCGGCCGGCCGAGCGCGCGCGTGGTGCTGCTGAAGGACTTCGATTCGCGCGGCTTCGTCTTCTTCACCAACCACGAGAGCCGCAAGGGCGAGCAGCTGCGCGCGCACCCCTTCGCCGCGCTCTGCTTCTACTGGCAGCCGCTCGACCAGCAGGTTCGGGTGGAGGGCCGCGTGGAGCGCGTGACGGACGCGGAGGCGGACGCCTATTTCCAGAGCCGTGCCCGGGGCAGCCAGGTGGGTGCCTGGGCCAGCCTCCAGAGCCAGCCGCTCGCGGAGCGGGAGCTGCTGGAGCAGCGCGTGGCCGACGTGGAGGCGCGCTTCGAGGGGCGCCCGGTGGAGCGGCCTCCTCACTGGAGCGGCTTTCGCGTGGTGCCGGATCGCATCGAGTTCTGGCATGCCCGCCCCAGCCGCCTGCACGAGCGCCATGTCTACCTGCGCGAGGCGGACGGCTGGCGCACACAGATGCTGTATCCGTGAGCGGCGCCAGGGGGCCGCTGGCCGAGCGCCGCTACCAGACGACCTCCGCGCCCTCGAAGTCAAAGAAGCGCCCGCTCTGCTCCGGCGTGAGCCCGTCGATGACACGCAACATGCCGCGCACGGAGACCTCGGGCACCACCGGCGCGTCCGGACCGCCCATGTCTGTCTGCACCCAGCCCGGGTGCAGCAGCACGCAGGAGAAGCCCTCCGCGCGCAAGTCCAACGCCACCGAGCGCACGCCCATGTTCAGCGCGGCCTTGGACATCCGGTAGGCGTACGCACCGCCCTCGGTGTTGGACGAGACGGCGCCCATGCGGGAACTCACGTACGCGACTTTGCGTACGGTGCCTTGTCTCAGGGCGGGCAGCAGCGCGGCCGTGATGCGCAGAGGACCGAGCGCGTTGACCGCGAGCGTGCGAGCCATGTCGTCATAATCCAGCTCGTGCAGGCCCACCCACTGTCCTGGCACACCGGCGTTGTTGATGAGCACATCCACCGGCTCGAAGCAGACATCCGCCGCGAAGTTACGGACACTGACCGGGTCCGACACATCGAGCGCATGGATGCGCAGGCGGTTTCCCGCGACCTGGTGAAACGGCTCCAGCCGCAGCGCCTGCTCCGGCGCGCGGACGCCCGCATCCACGGTGTCCCCTCGCCGCAGCAACTGCTGGACGAACTCGAGGCCGATGCCGCGACTTGCCCCTGTGATGACGTAGCGCATGCTCTGCATTAACGCGCCGAATGACAGTCCTTGGCAAAACACTCCCCATTGACCCAGGGGGAGTGCACG
Source organism: Myxococcaceae bacterium JPH2 (assembly GCA_016458225.1). NCBI lineage: Bacteria > Pseudomonadati > Myxococcota > Myxococcia > Myxococcales > Myxococcaceae > Myxococcaceae bacterium JPH2. The sequence goes on from JAEMGR010000005.1 coordinate 312,294, forward strand.
CTGACGACAGTCGGGAAGCGCTCGGAGGAGAGACAGATGACAGTCGCCGTCGTCGGAGGAGGTATTTCCGGGCTCGTCGTGGCGCAGCAATTGCGCGCGGACGGCAAGGCTGTGGTGTTGCTGGAGGCGGACTCTCGTCTCGGTGGAAACGTGCACACCCGCGCGCGTGACGGTTTCTTGCTCGAGTCTGGCCCGAACAGCTTTCTCGACCGCGAGGTGGTGACCCGCAGGTTGACGACAGCGCTGGGTATCACGGGTCGCATCCGCGCGGCGGACGTGGGCGCGAAGAACCGTTATGTGTACACACGCGGGCAGCTGCGCGCGGTGCCAGGCTCGCCGCCGGCGTTCCTGAAGTCTGATGTCCTGCCCTGGAGTGCGAAGCTTCGTGTGATGGCGGAGCTGTTCACGCCGAGGCGGCCCAACGCTGAAGATGAATCACTCGCGCAGTTCGGCCGCAGACATCTGGGACGTACCGCGACGCGAGTCCTCTTGGATGCGGTGCAGACCGGCATCTTCGCGGGCGACGTGGAGACGCTGAGCACGGAGGCCGCGTTCCCCATGCTCATGAAGCTGGAGCGCGAGCACCGCAGCCTCATCCTCGGTGCCATCCGCTCGCGTGGCGCGAAACAGAAGGCCCTGCCCTCTGGCACATCCGAGCCCGCGCTGAGCGGCGCGCTCAGCACCTTCGATGGCGGACTCCAGGTGCTCATCGACGCGCTGTCCACCGCGCTGGGCGAGGTGGCGCGCACGAACGCGCGCGTGCTCGCGCTGGTGCCCATGCCCAACGGCTGGAAGCTGACTGTGCGCGAGAAAGAGCAGACGTCGGAGCTGCTCGTTTCGCAGGTGGTGCTGGCGGTGCCCGCGCATGTCGCCGCGGAGCTGGTGGATCCCATCGACGACACGCTCGCGGACGCGGTGGGCAGCATTCCCTATGCGCCCATGGTGGTGGTGAACCTGGGCTTCGCGCCGGGCACGACGCCCGTGCCGGACGGCTTCGGCTTCCTCGTGCCGTCCGAGGAGAAGCGCGCGCTCTTGGGCGCCATCCACACGTCCACCACGTTCCCCTTCCGCGCGCCGCCGGGCCACGTGCTCTACACCTGCATGATGGGCGGGGCGCGCCAGCCCGAGCGGGCGAGCCAGGACGAGGACTCGCTGGCGGCCCTCGCGAGAGAGGAACTCCGAGCGCTGGCGGGCGTGACGGCGACGCCCGTGCTCACCGACGTGGTGCGCTGGCCGCGCGGGATTCCGCAATACAACGTGGGGCATCTGGCGCGCATGGCCGCCATCGATGCCCTCGTGTCGCGCTGGCCCGGACTCCACCTCACCGGCAACGCCTACCGCGGCGTGGGCCTCAACGACTGCATCGTCCGCGGCTGCGAGCTGGCCGAAAAGCTCGCCCCCCACTAGGCACCGCCGCCGCGCGACCGCCGGCTGTCCGCTACCGACCGTTCGGCGCGACCCGACTCGGGGCCCCCTGGGAGCACGTCAGACTGTCCTGGCATGCTTCGAGAATTCCGGGGGCCTCCATGTTTACACTTCCTTCGCCTCTTTTCGTTCTCGCGGCCATCCTGCTCTTCCCCGTCGTGCTGGCGGGCAGCATCGCGCTCGACGCCCTGGAGGCGGAGTGGGAGGGGCAGCCGTAGCGGCGGGCGCGGTGTAGGCTCCCGCCGGAGCATGCTGGAGCCGGCGGAAGCGTCCATTGTCCGCGCCACGTGGCGCGCCCTCGTCACGCCGCGGCGGCTGTTGCCCATCGTGTTGGTGTCCCTGCCGCTGATGTTCGCGCAGGTGCACTACAGCGCCGAGCGGCAAGCGGTGTGGCTGGCCCTGCTGCTGTGCCTGCTGTTCGTCGCGGTGGCGCCCGTGTCGTACCGCGTCCTGTTCCCCGAGGGGCTGGACCTGAGCCACGGCGGCATCCGGCTGGCGCTCTACGCCACGGTGGGCGCGGGCGTGGTGCTGGTCTCGGGCTTCGTGCTGCCGCAGTGGCTGGGCATGGGCCCCACCTTCCTCACCGAGCCCGCGAGCCTGATGGTCTGCGGCGCCCTCTTCCTCGTGGGAGGTTGGGGCCTGGGGCGAGACATCGGCTTCGAGGAGACGCTCGCGCGGGAGCGAGCGCGCGGGGCGCGGCTGGCGCTGGAGGCGGAGCAGGCGCAGCTGCTCGCGCTGCGCAGCCACTTGGACCCGCACTTCCTCTTCAACACGCTCAACGCCATCGCGGAGTGGTGTCGCGAGGACGGCGTGGTGGCGGAGTCCGCCGTGCTGCGGCTGTCCACCATGCTCCGCTCGGTGCTCTCGGGGGTGCGCAGCGCCACGTGGCCCCTGGCGAAGGAGCTGGAGTTGATGCGCACGCTCTTCGACCTGCACCTGTTGCGCGACCCCGCCCTCTTTCAGCTCGGCATGGAGGTGACGCCGGGCGTGGAGGACGTGCCCGTGCCGCCGCTCGTGCTCCTGCCACTCGCGGAGAACGCCGTGAAGCATGGGCCGGGGGCGGGACACCGCGGGCACCTCACCGTGGCGGTCTCCCGGCGCGAGGGCGGCGTGGAGCTCCTCATCGAGAATCCGGGCGCGTCGCGAGGTCCGCGTGAGGGCAGCGCGGGACTGCCCACCGTGGAGCGCCGGCTCGCGCTCGCCTATGGCGGCCGTGCGCACCTGTCGCTGACGAGCGACGGTGAGCGCACCCGCGTCACCGTCTTCTTGCCCACCTCGGGCCCTGTGCCGGGGGTCCTCACATGAGCTCCGCCCTGCGAGTCCTCATCGCCGATGACGAGCTGCTCGCGCGCAAGCGCCTGACCCGGCTGTTGGCCGCGCTCCCGGACGTGGAGGTGTGTGGCGAAGCCGCGGACGGCGAGGCGGCGCTCGCGGCCATGCGCGCGGGCGGCGTGGACGTGGTGCTGCTGGACATCCACATGCCGGGGCTGAGCGGACTGGACGCGCTGGCGCTGATGCCGGAGCGCCGTCCCCACGTCATCTTCTGCACCGCGCACGCCGAGCACGCCGTGGAGGCGTTCGAGCACGGCGCGGTGGATTACGTGCTCAAGCCCGTGGAGCCCGCGCGGCTCCAGAAGGCGCTCGAGCGCGCGAGGGAGCGGCTCGCCCCGGCGCAGCGGCCTGAGCCCACTCCGCCTCGGGACAAACCCTCGGCGGCGCTCGGACTGTCTCGACTGCCCATTCCCACGCGGCAGGGAATCGTGCTCGTGGATCCCGACACCATCTCTCACGCCACGCTGGAAGATGAGCTGGTGACGGTGTTCACCGCGCAGGGCGACTTCCTCACCGACTTCTCGCTGAACGAACTGGCGGAGAAGCTGCCCGCCGAGCGCTTCCACCGGGTGCACCGGCGCGCGCTGCTCAACCTCACCCACGTCGCGCGACTGGAGCCGCTGGAGACGGGCGGCTACCTGGCCAAGACCGCGCGCGGCCACTCCGTGGAAGTGAGCCGTCAGTCCGCGAGAGAGCTGCGGCGCATGCTCGGCCTGCGCAAGGGCTCCGAGGACGAGGGCTGAGCCGCTACGGCGTTCCGTACAGCCGATGAACCTGGCCCGCGTCCTCGCCCAGCACGTCCGCCAGCACCGCGCGGTCAGGGTCGGGCAAGGCCACTCCGGCGCGGGCGCAGCGCGCGGCTTCGTCTCGCGTCACAGCGGGAGACGTGCACCATGCGTCGCGCCAGCCCTCCACCAGCTTGCGCGCGAAGATGTGCTCGTAGCCCAGCAACTGGGCCTCCAGCCACGCGCCTCCCACGGGCAGGTTCGCCCTCCGAGGCGACACCCCGCCCGGCGTGAACGTCACGTCGTGCTCGTAGCCCGAGGCGGACAGCGCGTCCTCACCCTTCACCGCCAGCGGCGAGTGGGCCCCTCGCAACAGCGCCTCCGTCACCAGCACGAAGCGAAGATCCACGCCGCGCTGGAGCGCCTTGTAGTCGAAGGACCGCTGCTCATCGCGGTAGCGCGTCACCTCCACCGTCGTGGTGTATTCCACCGTCTGGTACTTCGTGACCTTGCGCGTCTTCGTCTCGTTCTTCTCTACGTACGTCTCCTCGACGGTGTAGGGCACCTCCACCGAGGCCTTGCGGTCCTCGTGGTCGGTGTACGGGACGCTCTCCGTCCACGCGGCGGTCAGCTCCACGGGCTGACTCCACGCGCGCTCCGAGAACGCGCCCTCCAGATTCAATGGAGCCTGACGCGGCGCTTGCGCCGAGAACCACGGAGAAGCCTCGAAGGCCCGCGCCAACCGCTCCTGGAGGAACGTCACCACGTGGTCCTCCATGCCCTCCACCGACACGTGCCAGGTGGGCACGCCCAACGCCTCCGGGAACACGGGCGCCTCGGGCGCCGCCTGCCGATAGTGCCGGCAGTAGCGCGAGACGAGCCCTACCCAATGAGGCCCTGCGTCCCCCGGCAGCGCCTTCAGTCGCTCGCACGTGGCGCGACCGCCCTGCTGCACGGCCTCCTCCAGATCGCGGCGAATGGGCGCCATCTCCGCGAAGGCGAGCAGCGCCTGCTTGCGCCCGAGCTGCGCCTCGGCGGTGAGCGCGTCACCTCGCTTCGCGGGCCCGGAGATGAGCAGCCGCAGGTGCCGGTGCGTGCTCTCCATCTCATCGAGCAGCGAACTCTCCAGCGCACCGTCCAGCTTGCTGCCCCACTGCGCGCGCCGGGTGAGGAACTGCTCCAGGCTCATCTCCGCCTCTTCGTCCCGCTCCTCGAAGCGAGACTGGCGCGCCTGCCCCAAGAGCTGCGAGAGGCCGCGCCAGCGCAGGTCATCGCGCGCCGTGAGCAACCCCGCGTCATTCGGCGCCTCGCGCAGGAGCTGATCGTAGAGGTCCGCGGCCTCCACGAAGCGCCCCTTCTTCGCCAGGTCATTGGCTTTGCCTCGCAGGGACGAGCACGCCGCCAACAAGAGCAGCGGGAGGACCACGGCGAGGCGACGTGAGAGGAGAAACTGGCTGGAGGCGTTCACGCTCGAGACCCTGACGGCACGCACGACACGGCGCGCGTCGGACGGGCGCGGCGTGCGGATATTCAGGCCGCCTTCTACTACTGCACCGGCCAGGTGTGCACGGGGGCACCGGAGTCCGCCTGCGCCAGGTACCGCTCCAGCATCGCGGCCAGGGCCTCATGGCGGGGCAGGCGAGCCTCCAGCTCCGCGAGTACCCGCCGCTGCCACCGAGCCCCCGTCATGCCGCGCGCCAGCCGCTCCGCCACGAGGTCCAGCTGCGCATCCGCCTCCCCCGCGTCCACGCCCGCCAGCAAGAGGCCCCGCCTCGCCACCGGCAGCAGCCGAGGCACCAGCGCCGCCACCGACTCCGGCCGCGGACTGGGCGCCACCTCCGAGGGCCACATCAGGACCGCATCCAGTCCCGAGCGCGCGGCACGGAAGAAGTTGCTCCGAGCCTGCGAGAAGGGCAGCGCCGGCAGCAACGCGTCCATGCGCTCCATCAACCCCAGCGTCAGCCCCAGCAGGAACGCGCCGTTGGCCACCATGTCCGCCACGGACGGACCCGCGGGCAGCGCGCGCATCTCGATGCGCAGGTGGCCACCGCAGAGCGGGTCATAGATGGCGCGGTTCCAGCTCCACACCGTCCCCTGGTGCAGCCGCAGCTCCGCGAGCCGAGGCAGGCACTGCGTCGCCACGCACTCGAGTGGGGACTCCTCCGCCAGCACGGGCAACAGCGGCGGGTAGAGCGCCACCGCCTCGCAGAACAGCTCGTAGGCTCCTTCGCGCGCCCACCCATGGCCGAACGACACCCGCGCGTGCGGAGGGATGTCACCGGACTCGCGCGCGCCTCGGTCATCGGTGGCCTGACGGAAGAGGGCCACGCGCGTCTCGTCCCAGAGCCGCCTCCCGAGAAACAGCGGCGAGTTGCCCGCCACCGCCAGCACCGGCGCGGTGGCCAGCTGCGCGGCGTTGTAGGCGCGCGCGAAGTCCGCCGGGCGCACGCGCAGGTGGTACTGGAGCGACGTGTTCGCGCCCTCCAGCGTCACGTCGTCCCAGGTGAGCGCTAGCGAATCGTCTCCGTGGATGGCCACGTGGAAGGGCACCTCCGCGCGACGCTGGCGGATGGCCGCGGACAGCGCTCGATAGCGAGGCTGCGCGGTGAGCGCGGTCCGGCCCAGGTCCTCCTCGCGCAGCGTGGGCAGGATGCCGATGACGGCCACGCGCGCGCCTTGAGTGGCCGCCGCCCGGCGCACCTCCGCGAGCGTGTCCTCGAACTCCGAGCGCAGCGCCGTGAAGGGCCGGCCCGCCAGCGCGCACGGACGCAGGTTCGTCTCCAGGTTGAACCGGTCCATCTCCAGCGTCACCCGAGGGTCCATCGTCCGGGCCAACACCTCGCGATTGAGCGGCAGCGGCTGGCCTCGCGCGTCGACCAGGAACAGCTCCAGCTCGGCCCCCACCGTGGCGGGCCCCTCGCCGAAGCCCGGTCGTCCCAGGAGCAGGCGCAGCGCCTCCAGGCACTCGGCGAGCCGCACCGAGAACGCCTCCCTGTCCTCGGGGCCAAACGCCTCCTGCTGGATGAGCAGACCCATGGCCTCACAACCATGCCCATGGCCCGGCTCCCTCGGCGGTGGACACTTGAGGCTCGGCCGTTCGGGCGCCCGGCGAACGGGCCCGGGCCCGTCCGCGCCGGCTGTGTTATCTGGCAGTTGGCCATGCCGTCCGAGACCGCCACGCCCGCCCCCCACCTGCACGACCTCACCCGCCCCGCCCTGGGCGCGCTGCTCGCGGACTGGGGCTTCGGTGCCTACCACCGCGACCTGCTGTGGACGGGGCTGTACCGCCAGCGGGCGGAGTCACTCGACGCGGTGGAGGGCCTGCGCCCGGACCTTCGCGCCGCGCTCACGGAGCGCACGCGCCTGGAGCCGCTCGTCGCGCCCCACCACGAGAGCTTCAGCAGCGACGGCCTCACC